>NZ_JAWCTQ010000035.1:0-80278 GCF_032423885.1 Streptomyces tamarix
GCCGCCGTCGCCGTCCGCGACGTGACGAGGCGGACGAGGCCGTCGACCGTCCGGAAGTTATCGAAGTCCATGTCCGCCGGGCCGAGGGTCAGGGCGAACTCCTTTTCCACGAAGAGCGCGAGCTGCATCGCGAAGAGGGAGTTGACGTAGCCGAGGGCGAAGAAGTCGTCGCTGTCGGCGAGGGGCTGGCCGGCCAGCTGCGGGGCGAGGAATTCGCGGACCCGGGCGCGCACGTCGTCGTTCGTCATGTGGATGTTCTCCTTGGCTGTGTCGGGTTAGTAGGTGTAGAAGCCCTGGCCGGTCTTGCGGCCCAGGAGTCGTGCGTCGACCATCCGCTGGAGCAGCGGGGCGGGGCGGTACTTGCTGTCCTTGTAGCTCTCGTACATGACCGTGATCGAGTTCAGGATCGTGTCGAGGCCGATCAGGTCACCGGTTTCCAGGGGGCCCATCTTGTGGCCGAAGCAGCCGCGGAACATCTTGTCGACGTCCTCGGCCGAGGCGACCCCCTCCTGGACGCAGAAGATCGCCTCGTTGATGGTCACCATGAGGACCCGGTTGGTGATGAAGCCGGGGGCGTCCTTGACGATGATGCCCTCCTTGCCCATCTCCGGCAGGAGGCCGAGGGCGGTATCCAGCGTCGCCTCGCTGGTGAAGTGCCCGCTGACCACCTCGACGGTGTCCATCATCGGGACAGGGTTCATGAAGTGCAGCCCGAGGATCTCGGCCGGCCGCCCGGTGACCGAGCCCACTCGGGTGATCGGCACGGCCGAGGTGTTCACACCGAATATCACCCCGGGCCGGCAGATCGTGTCGATCTGCTCGTAGACCGACCGCTTGACGGCCCAGTCCTCGGTGACGTTCTCGACCACGAAGTCGACATCGGCCAGCGCGGTGAGCTCGGTGGCGGTGGTGATCCGGGCGAGTACGGTCTTGGCGTCATCCTTCAGGGGCTTGCCGAGCAACATCGGCTGTACCAGCAGGTCGCGGCCGATCTGCTCCGTCGCGCTGTCGAGCTGGGCCTGCGAGACGTCCACGAGGACCACCTCGAATCCGGACTCCGCGAAGGACTGGGCGACGCCGCGGCCGATCGTGCCGGCGCCGATCACACCTATGGTTCGGATGCTCACTGGGGTACCACCTTCGTGCGATAGAGAGGGAAGCGGGTGTGCCTGATCACTCCTGGGTGTCCTTGGTGTCCAGGTGCGCGGCGAGGTCCGCGATCGTGACGTAGCGGAACAGGTCGACCATGGAGACCCGGATGTCCATGGTTTTCTGGATGCTCTGGGCGATCCGGAGCGCGGCCAGCGAGTCCACACCGAGCGCGAACGAGGTGTCGTGCACGTTGAGCTCGGTGAGGTCAAGCTCGCGGGCCCAGATCCGGGCGAGTGCGCGCTCGGTGTCGCTGAAGTCGCCGCTCTCCCTGCCGAAGAGCTTCGGCTCGCCGTCGGACGGGGTGGCGGGCGCCGTCTCGGCGGATTCGCCGCCGTCGCCGCAGGCGGCGGCGATAGCCTGCCGGATCGGGGCGGCCATTACCAGCGGAGCGCGGCGAAGCAGCTCCGTGAGCCCGCCGGATGCGCCCAGCCTGGGATAGTTGATCTCGCCGACGATCACCGGGCTGCAGGCCGAGGAGATGATCTCCTCGAAGCTGCCGAGACCGTCCTCGACCGACACCGACCGGAAGAAGCCCTGGTCCTGCTGGACTCCGTGGTCGAAGGCCATTCCGGTTTCCAGCCAGTCGCTCCAGTCGACCGTCACCGTCCACCGGCCGCGTGCGGAGCGCTGTTCGGCGAAGTGGTCCAGGTAGCTGTTGGCGGCAGTGTAGTCGCCCTGCCCGGCCGCTCCGAAGATCGCCACCGTGGAGCCGAAGTTGACCATGAGCTCCGGTGGATCGTCCTGGGTGACCAGGTCCAGCACGGTGGCGCCGAGCACCTTGGGGTCAAGCGTACGGCGGAAGGTTTCCGCTTCCTTGCGGAAGAGGAAGCCGTCGCCGGCAACGCCGGCCGCGTGGATGATACAGCCGATCGCGCCGAGTTCGGCGCGGATCTTCGCGACGACCGCCTGCATCGCCGTGAGATCGGTGACGTCACCGGAGTAGCTGCGGACCTCAGCGCCGTTCTGCTCCAGCTCGCGCAGTGCTTTGATCTGCCCGCGCAGCCTGGCGTCGGCGACCTCGTCCCACCGCTCGCGCGGAGGCAGTTCGGTGCGGTTGACCAGGGCGAGCCGCGCACCCGGCACCGAACGGCTCAGGTGGCGTGCGACCGCGAGCCCGAGCCCGCCCAGGCCGCCGGTGATGAGGTACACCCCGTCCGGGCGCACCGGTGCGGACCTGGGCTGCTCCCGCAGGTGCACTGGTGCGAGCTCCGCAACGTACCGCAGCCCGCCGCGGAGCGCGACCGCGGCGGGGGTCCGGGCCCCGAGCAGCTCGGCGCAGACGGCCTCCGCGCCGGTTCGACGGCAAGCCGGCCGGCCCCTTCGCGGCCGTCCACCCGCTGGTTCGGGTGCACCCCGAGACGGGTGCACGCAGCCTGCTCGTCAGTGCCGTCTTCCTCCAGGCCATCCGCGGCCTCAAGCCCCGTGAGAGTGCAGCCCTGCTCGACTTCCTCCTCGACGAGCTCGCCGGGCGGGACGAGATCCACGCCCGAGTCCGCTGGGAGCAGGATATGCTGGTCATGTGGGACAACCGTGCCGTGGCCCATGCCGGGCCGGTGGACGGGCTGATGTTCGAGGAAGAGCGGATCGTGCACCGCACGACCGTCGTTGGCGACGTGCCCTGCGGGCCCAACGGCTTTAAGTCGCGCGCCCTCATGGGGGGGCGGTTCGGGGCGCTGGCCTGAGCGGCCGTGCCGTGGCGCCACGGCCGCCGCGCGGGCCCGGATCCTGTACCGGGGCCCGGGCCGGATTCCACGAAGACCGTTCGGAAGAACGTCTTCGATGTACCGCCAGACAGTCCATGTACAGCCAACCCGGTCGTAGGCAGATGTGCTGGCGTTGTGGCTCCGACATAGATTCGGGCCAGTCGATTCATTCTCCGGGACCTTCTGTGGGGGAAAGGCAAAATGCCGGTCGTCAACCACCGTGAAAAGGCCGAAGTGCCACCCAAGTACCGCCTGTTCTGTCTCGATTGCGGCTGGGAGTCCGATCCGGAATTCAGGCTCCGATGCCCCCGGTGTTCGGGTGCCCTCGATCCCAGGATCAACCTGGAGAACGCCACCGAGCGTGACAGCGGCCGGCCCGAGCTGGCCTACCTGGACTTCCTCCCAGTCGAATCCGAGCATTTCCTCGACGCCGACATCAGTGTGCGGACCCCCTGCCGGCCGGCCCCGCACCTCGGAGCGGCCATCGGTTTGCCCCGCCTCTGGGTGAAGGACGAGTCCCAGCAGCCGACCGGGACCACCAAGGACCGGCTGGCCTCCGTGGTCCTGGCGGTGTTCCGGCAGTTCGGGATCAACGAGTTCGTTGCCTCCAGCACCGGAAACAGCTCCACCGCCCTGGCGCGCGCCGTGCAGCGCGACCCCTCGATGGGGGCACACTTTTTCTGCGGCCGCGACTTCACCGGCGACCACGACATCGAGACCGGCGACCGGGTGTCCCTCACCGTGGTGGACGGCAACTACGCGCAGGCCACCCAGGCGGCCCAGGAGTTCGCAGCCCGCAACGGGCTGGTCTGGGAGGGCGGGTTCTTCAACTGGGCCCGGCGTGAGGGCCTGAAGCTCACCTACCTGGAAGCCTTCGAGGCCATGGACGACAAGCCCGACGTCGTCGTCCAGGCCATCAGCAGCGGCATGGGGATGATGGCCGTGCGTAAGGGAGTGGCCGAGTACCTCGCCTGCGGCCGGCTCACCTCCCCGCCGCGCCTCCTGATGGTCCAGCAGGACACCTGCGCGCCCATGGCGGCAGCCTGGAGCGAGGGACGGGCCGAGCTGACCGAGGACGACGTCATCGAGCGCCCCACCGGACTGGCCCGCGCGATTCTGCTCGGCGACGGCCGGGCCACGTATCCCTACATGCGGGACATCGCCGCCGAGAGCGGCGGCGCCATCGTCTCGGTGAGCCAGGACGAGCTGGTCCAGGCCCGTACGATGCTCCGCGAGCTGGAGGGGCTGGACGTCTGCCACTCCTCGGCCGCGACCATCGCCGCGCTGCGCAACGAGGCCGCGGCCCGCCGGATCACCCCGGACAAGGTCGTACTCGTCAACCTGACCGGCCGCGAGCGGTACACCGCCTCCGACGCCGGACCGGCTCTCGCCGCCGCCACCGCCGGCTGAGCCCCCTGCTCCCCGGGCCGGGTGCCGCCGCTCCCACCGGAGCGCCGCGCCCGCCCGCCCCACCGTCGCAAGGATTCCGTTGATACTCAGTCACCTCTCCCCGCAGCAGGCCGGGCGCCACGCCGAGTTCCGAGCCTTCGCCGACCGTTCCCTGGTGCCGCAGGCGGACCGCTTCGACCACGAGCAGTCGATGTCCCGGGAGGTGGTCGCCGACCTCGTCGGGCAGGGCTACCTCGGTGCGCTGATCCCCAAGGAATTCGGCGGCCTCGGCATGGACTGGATCGAATACGGGCTGCTCACCGAGGAATTGGGCCGCGGCTGTCAGTCGATCCGCAACTTCGTGGCCGTGGACGACATGGTCGCCCACTCGATCCACAAGTGGGGAACGGAGGAGCAGAAGCAGCAGTGGCTCCCCCGGATCACCTCGGGCCGCACACTGGCTGCCTTCGCCCTGACCGAGCCGGAGGTCGGCAGCGATGCCGCCGCGGTCGAGACCACGGCTACGGCCGACGGCACGGACATCGTCCTCCGCGGCACCAAGAAGTGGATCAGTTTCGCGCAGATCGCGGACCTCTTCCTCGTCTTCGCCAAGTTCGAGGGGCAGCACACGGCCTTCCTGGTGGAGCGGGACACCCCCGGCCTGACGGTGGAGGCGCTCGACGGCCTGCTCGGCCTGCGCGGCTCGATGCTCGGCCGGATCACCTTCGATGACTGCCGGATCCCCGCCGCCGACCTGGTCGGGCGTCCCGGCCTCGGCCTCACCTTCGTCGCCTCCAGCGCGCTCGACCTCGGCCGCTACAGCACTGCCTGGGGCTCGGTCGGTCTGGCCCAGGCCTGTCTGGAGGCCTCCACGGAGTACGCGGGCCGCCGTGCCCAGTACGGCACCGAGATCCGCAACCACCAGCTGGTCCAGCAGATGCTGGCCGACATGCTCACCGACACCATCACGGCCCGCCTACTCTGCCACCACGCCGGGGTGAGCAAGGAGCGGGGGGAGGTGGAGGCCGTCAACCACACCCTGCTGGCGAAGTACCGGGCCTCGACGGTCGCCGTCAAGGCCGCCGCCGACGCGGTGCAGATCCACGGCGCCCAGGGCATCGGAGCGGAGGCGTCCGTCCAGCGCCACTACCGGGACGCCAAGGTGATGGAGATCATTGAGGGCACCTCGCAGATTCAACAGACCATGCTCGGCCAGTTCGCCGTCCGGGCGGTCCGGCTGTGAGCGAGGTCTGGACGGGGCCGGTGACCTACGGCCAACTGTCGGTACTGCGTTCGCTGGAGACGCACGGCCCCGGCCACCGGTCGGTCGCCAATCTGGTCAGCGTCTGGGAGGTGCCGTTTGGCGTCGGCGTGGCCCAGGTGATGGACGCATGGCTGCAGCTGGTGGCGGCGCACGAGTCGCTGCGCACCACCTATAACCTGAGCGGCCCGATGCCGGTCCAGAAGGTCCACCCCCACCGCCCGTCCCGCGTGCCGGCGGTGGAGCTGGCGGAGGACAGCTTCGCGGCGGCCCTGCGGCTGGGTGCCGAGGCGGCCGGCGAGCCGATCGACATTGAGACCGCACTGCCGTGGCGAGCATTCGTCACCACTTACCAGGGGGACGCGCTCCATCTGGTCACGGTGATCCACCACGTGGCGGCGGACAACGGCGCCCTGCGGGTGCTGGAGGAGCAGCTCGGCCTCCTCCTGGAGGGCGGGACGCTCGGCCCGGTGGTGCAACCGCTGGAGATGGCGCAGGAGCAGCAGGAGGAGCCGAACACGCGGAGCGTCCGGCACTGGACCGAGACGTGGGGGCGAATCGTTCCGGCGGACCGGGACCCGGGGGACTCCGGCAAGCGGCGCCGGGCGTCGCTCTACAGCTTGGACGGGCTGGCCGCTGCGCAGGAGCTCTCCGACCGGCTGAAGGTCTCCGTCCAGTCGGTGGTGCTCGGCGTCGGCGCGCTCGCGCTGTCCCGGCTCAAGGGCACCCGGCAGATGAGCTTCGCGCTGATGGCGGCCAACCGGCTCACGCCCCGCTGGGTGCCGCTGGTCGGCTCGCTCAACCAGTTCGCCCCGGTGACCGTCACGGTCGACGACGAGGCCCACCCGATGGAGTACCTGCGGGCCTGCTACGTCCAGTCCATGACGGCGTACATGCACGGCTGCTACGACGTCGACGCGCTCAAGGAGAGCCTCCGCGAGGCCGGCGTGCCCGAGAAGGACCCCACCGCCTTCGCCAAGCACTACAACTTCCTCGGCGACGTGGACGCCGAGCCGGCCGCCGGGTCCGCCCTGCACACCGGGATCGAGTGGCGTCCGTCCACCCAGAGGTCGGGTCCGAACTTCCACCTGGCCGTGGCCACGGGGAAGGGAATCCTCATCGGAGTGGGCGCGAGCCACGACTACCTCGGAGGGAATCTCCCAGCCGTTCTTGCGGCTTCGATCGAGGCCGGTCTCATCAATATGTGCAAGGGCTCTGAGAACTCCCTGGCCGATGTTTCGCTGGATAATCTGTGGCGGGTTTTATGACCGGAAGTAGAATGCGGGGGAAAGGTATCTACCCCCCCCGCACGTCGGCTTCAATTGGCTTGGCCGAGCCGGTTCTAGAATCCTGCGCAGATACCGCGAAGCTGCTTCTGCATGATGAACACCTCCTTTGTCCATGGTGACTATAACCGCAGGCGCCGGGGAGTGGAAGAAAATTCTGGATAAGGCCCAGGGAAGACGGTTAGGGTTTCACTCATGACGGATTCGTACGCCGACCCGGGAACCCCGGATCACCGAAGTGCCGCCCGCTATCTGTGGTGGCTGACCATAAGTCAGCGCCAGCGGGTGGCGGGTGGCACGGTGATCGGCACCCTCTGGATGGTCTGTCTCCTGCTGCCGCCGTACCTCATGCAGCGCGCGGTCGACGACGGGCTCCAGTCGGGGAAGACCGGCACCCTGGTCGGCTGGGTGGCCGCACTGGTCGGCGCCGCGCTGCTCAATGCCTGGCTCGGCATCATGCGCCACCGCATCATGACGCGGGTCCGCATGGACGCCACCTTCCGGACCATCAAGGTCGTGGTCGCACACTCCGCGCGGCTGGGTGCCGAACTGCCGCGCCGCGTGTCGACCGGCGAGGTGGCCAGCATCGGCGTGGGCGACGTCGCGCAGATGAGCCAGACGCTGACGATCACAGGCCCGGGTGTCGGCGCGGTCGTCGCATACCTGGTGGCGGCCGCACTCCTGTTGTCGATCTCCGTCCCGCTCGCCCTCGTGGTCCTCCTCGGGGTGCCCCTGCTCGTGGTGGTGGTCGGGCCGCTGCTGGAGCGCCTCCAGGGTGCGGAGTCCAAGTACCGTGAACAGCAGGGGGCGCTGACGGCCCGGCTCGGGGACATCGTCGGCGGCATGCGAGTGCTCAACGGCATCGGCGGCAAGGAGATGATGGCCAGCCGCTACCTGCGCGGCTCGCAGGACCTGCAGGGCGAGGGCTACCGGGTCGGCGCCGTCACCAGCTGGATCCAGGCGCTCTCGGTCGGCCTGCCCGCCCTCTTCCTCGCGCTGGTGACCTGGCTCGCCGCACGGATGGCCGCCGAGGGCACCATCACGATCGGCACGCTGGTCGCCGTCTACGGCTACGTCGCCGTCCTGGTAGTGCCCGTCTCCAACTTCATCGAAGGCGGATACGACCTCACCAGGGGCCTGGTGGCCGCTCGGCGGGTGATCCGGGTGCTCGCCCTGAAGCCCACAGTCGAGGACGCCGCGACGCTCCGGCCGGCCCCTGGGGAACCGTCGACCCTGCGTGACGCCGACTCCGGTGTGGAACTGGCCCCGGGGCGGATGACCGCAATCGTGAGCGCCCGCCCGGCCGATTCCGCGGCCGTGGTCGACCGGCTCGGCCGGTACAGCGCATCCGCGGCGACCTGGGGCGGTGTTCCGCTCGCCGAGGTCGCCCTGGCGGAGGTCCGCAGCCGCATCGTGGTGGCCGACAACGACGCCGACTTCTTCTCCGGGCCGCTGCGCAGCGTGGTCGGCGGCCGTTCCGAACACACCGGCCCGTCCATCGCCCAGGCCTTCAAGGATGCCGCGGCGGAGGAGATCGTCCAGGCGATGCCCGACGGCCTCGACACCCCGATCCAGGCCCAGGGCAGCAACCTCTCCGGCGGCCAGCGTCAGCGGCTGCGGCTGGTTCGCGCCCTGCTGGCGGACCCCGAGGTGCTCCTGCTGGTCGAGCCCACATCCGCCGTGGACGCCCACACGGAGGCCGCCATGGCCGCTGGTCTGCGCCGGGCGCGGACCGGGCGCACCACTGCCCTCACCTCGACGTCACCGGTCCTACTGGAGCAGGCCGACACCGTCGCCTACCTCGTCGATGGCCGTCTGGCGGCGGCTGGCCCGCACCGGGAGCTGCTCGCCTCGGAGCCCGGATACCGCGCGCTGGTGGCCCGCGGCGAAACCGACACCGAGTCCATGTCCGCCGAGGAGGCCGTCCGATGACCGCGAAGACCGAGGCCGCCCCTGCGGGGCTTCCGATCGCCGGTCCCGCCGAGGTCCGCAAGGCCGCCGTGGGCCTGATGGGCCAGGACCGCCGTGCGGTTGCCGTGATGCTGATCCTCAATGGGCTGGCCGCCGCCGCAGGCCTGGGCGGCCCCTGGCTGCTCGGCAAGATCATCGACGACGTCCGGGGCGGCGCCGGCGTCGGACACGTCAACCGGCTTGCCCTCGGTATCCTCTGCTTCGCGCTCGCGCAGCTGCTCCTCGGCCGTTTCGCCCGCTACGCAGCCCACCGCTTCGGCGAGCGCACCCTGGCGCGGATCCGCGAGCGGTTCGTCGAACGCTCCCTCGTGCTGCCTGCGTCGGTCGTCGAACGCGCCGGCATCGGTGACCTACTGACGCGGGGTACCTCCGACGTCGCCACTGTCGGCACCACCCTGCGCGACGCGGGGCCGGAGGTCTCCGTGGCGATGGTTCAGATCCTCCTGATCCTGGTCGCCATGCTCGCGGTCAACCCGCTCCTCGGCGTCTGCGGGCTGCTGTGCCTCTCCGGGATCTGGTTCGCCACCCGCTGGTACCTGCGCCGTGCCCACGCGGGCTACCTCAAGGAGGGAGCCGCCAACTCCGCGCTCATCGAGATCCTCACCTCCACCGCCGCAGGGGCCCGCACCGTCGAGGCCCTGGGCCTCCAGGAGCGCCGGATCACCGCCACCGCGGAGGCCGTTGAGCGCTGCCGGGCCACCCGCACCTACACCCTGAACCTGCGCACGGTGCTCTTCCCCGTGGTCGAGTTCTCATACGTCGCCCCGGTCGCCGCCATCCTGCTGCTCGGCGCCACCCTGCGCGACACCGGCACCGTCACCACCGGTGCGGTGGTCGCCTGCGCCCTCTACTTCTGGAAGCTCTCCGAGCCGATGGACAAGATCCTGCTCTGGCTCGACCAGATCCAGCGCAGTAATGCCTCGTTCGCCCGGGTCGAGGGCATCGGCCAAGTGGACGCCCCGCCCGTGACCGGCGCCGATCGGCCCCAGGACGACCAGCTCGACGTGGTCGACGTCCGCTACGCCTACCAGGGCGAGCGGGACGTCCTGCACGGCGTCGACCTCACCGTCCGCCCGGGCGAGCGGCTGGCAGTGGTCGGCCCGTCCGGAGCGGGCAAGTCCACCCTGGGCCGGCTGCTGGCCGGGGCGGAGCGGCCACGCACCGGACGGGTGACGGTGGGGCAGGTCCCGGTCGCCGAGCTCGACCCGGCTCAGCTGCGCCGACACGTCGTCCTGGTCTCCCAGGAGCACCATGTCTTCCTCGGCACCGTCCGGGACAACCTCCTGATCGCCGACCCGTCCGCGACCGACGAGGACCTGCGCGCGGTGCTGGCCGCCGTCGACATCGACTGGGTGGACGAGCTCCCGGACGGGCTGGACACTGAGCTCGGCTCCGGCGGACTCCGCCTGGATGCCCAGCAGGCCCAGCAGCTCGCCCTGGCCCGGGTGATCCTCGCCGATCCGCACACGCTGATCCTGGACGAGGCGACCTCCCTGCTTGATCCGGCTACGGCCCGGCACACCGAGCGCTCGCTGGCGGCCGTACTCAAGGGACGCACCGTGATCGCCATCGCCCACCGCCTGCACACCGCCCACGACGCGGACCGGGTCGCGGTCATGGACGGCGGCCGGATGACCGAACTGGGCAGCCACGAAGAGCTGCTGGCGGCCGGCAGAGGCTACGCCGCGCTGTGGAAGTCTTGGCACGGGGCCTGAGCAGCCCCCACCCCTCTCGACCCCTCGACCAGTAGGAGCGGAACCCCATGCACTCGGCACCACCGCAGACGGCACAGAGCTGGGTCCGGCCGATTCCCGGCCGGACCGAGCCCAGCGCCCTCCGGCTCTTCTGCTTCCCGTACGCCGGGGCCGGCGCCTCGGTCTTCCGGGAATGGGGAGCCGATCTCCCGGAGAGTATCCAGGCGTTCGCCGTGCAGCTGCCGGGCAGGGAGGACCGGTTCTTCGACCCGGCGATCGCCGACCTCGACAAGCTGCTGGACGGCCTCCTCCCGGCCCTGCTCCCGTACCTGGACCGGCCTTTCGCCTTCTTCGGCCACAGCATGGGCGCGATTGTCAGCTGGGAGCTCTCCCGCAGGCTCCAGCGCGAGCAGGGGCTGGAGCCGGTCCGCGTCATCGTGTCCGGCTGCCGGGCTCTGCCGGCCCACGAGTCCCGGAAGCTGAGCGACTTCGACCTCTCCGACGAAGAGCTGATCAACGAGCTCCGCCGGCTCAACGGCACACCGGAGGAGCTGCTGCAGAACCCGGACTTCGCCGCCTTCATCCTGCCGACCTTCCGGGCCGACCTCTCGCTGTTCGCCGGCTACGTCTACCGGCCCGGCGAGCTGCTGTCCTGCCCCGTGTCGGCATTCGGCGGCGACGCGGACCCGCGGGTCGCCGAGGAGCACCTCAAGGGCTGGGCCGAGCTGACCACCGGTCCGACCGAGGTGGAGGTGTTCCCCGGCAGCCACCTCTTCCTCAACGAGGAGCGCAAGGCCGTGCTCCGGAGTGTTTCCAGAGCCCTCCCGACCGTCGGCCACTGACCAGTATCTTCTTCGAACTCCAGGGGGCGTGTGTGGAGACAGTGTGGAACGTCGTCCGGGCACAGGTGGAGCGGACGCCCGAGGCCGTGGCGGCACGGACCGCACGGACCTACACCTACCGCGACGTCGCGGCGCTGGCCGAGGAGCTCGGCCGGCGGATCGCGGCGGAGGTCCGGCCGGGCTCCCTGGTGGCACTCGACGCATCCAACCAGTTCAACGGGGCCGTCGCCATCCTCGCCGCGGCCGCCGCGGGCTGCGCCGTGCTGCCGCTCGACCGGCAGAGCCCGCCGGCCAGACGGGCCCGGGTCCTCGGCGACGCCCGCCCCGCCCTGCTCCTGCGCGAGCTGGCCGAGGGCGAGTTCGCCCTGGAGGCGCATGGTCTCCCGGCACTGTCGAGGGAACCGGACCTGGACGCCATCGCCTACATCCTGTACACCTCCGGGTCGACCGGGCAGCCCAAGGGCGTCATGGTCGGGCACGAGGCCCTGATCGACCGCCTCGCGGGTCTGGCCGAGCGGCCGGGGCTGGCGGCCGGCGAGAGCATCCTGGCGATGACCGCACTGTCCTTCGACATCTCGCTGGCAGAGCTGCTCCTCCCGCTGACCGTCGGGGCATCCTTCACGGTCGTCCCGGAGGAGGGCCGGGCCGATCCGCTCGCCTTCGCGGAGTTCGTGGAGGAGGCCCGGCCGGACCTCGTCCAGGCCACCCCCAGCTTCTGGCGGATGCTGACGGCCTCCGGCTGGACGGGTGAACCCCGCAGCCGGCTGTGGACCGGCGGGGAGCCGCTCACCCCGAGCCTCGCCCGGGAGCTGCTGCCGCGGTGCGCCGAGCTCTGGAACGTGTACGGCCCGACCGAGGCCGTCATCTGGGCCACGGCCGCGCGGGTGGTCTCGGCCGACCGCATCTCGATCGGCGAGCCGCTGTCCGGGACGGGCATGCTCACAGACGGGAATGGCGAACTCCTGCTCTACGGAACGGGGCTGGCGCACGGCTACCTCGACCGGGAGGAGCTGACGGCCGAGCGCTTCCCGCTGGGTGACACCCCCGACAGCCCGCGCCGCCTTTACCGCACCGGGGACAGGGTCAAACCCGGGCCGGACGGAGCGCTGGAGTTTCTCGGCCGCCTGGACAGCCAGGTCAAGTTGCGCGGACACCGGATCGAGCTGGGCGAGGTGGAGGCCGTCCTGGAGGATCACCCGGACGTCTCGCAGGCCGTCGTGCTGGTTCAGGACGCGGATCGGCCCGACGCCGCGGCACTGGTGGCCTTCGTGGTGCAGCGGGCCGAGACGGACCTCCAGGCCTGGTTGAAGGCCCGGCTGCCGGCGAGCCACCACCCCGCCAGGATCACCGCCCTGCCTGTCCTGCCCCGCACCAGCACCGGAAAGGCGGACCGTGTCGGGCTCGCGGCGAGCCTGGCCGCCAACGGCGATCGGTCGGCGACGCTTGCCGCACCTGCCGCGCCGGTGCCCCCGGGGGACGTACGGGAGGCCGTCGCCGAGGCCTGGCGGCGGACCCTCGCCACGGACACCGTCGGCGAGCACACCAACTTCTTCGACGCTGGCGGGAACTCGGTCCTCCTGGCGGTGCTCCAGAAACGGCTCACCGAAGGCCTCGGCATCCGGGTGCCGATCAGGGAGATCTTCCGGAATCCGACCGTCAGCGGGCTGGCCGACCACATCATCTGTACGAAGGCGCCGAAGTGAACCTCTACTGCATTCCCTACGCCGGCTGTTCGGCACGCGTCTACGACTCCTGGCAGCAGCACCTGCCGGACCACGTCACCGTCGTGCCCCTGGAACTCCCCGGACGCGGCTCTCGCTGCACAGAGGAGCCCATCGACGAGCTCGCGGCACTGCTCGAGGACCTGTACCGGCAGCTCGACACCGGTACGCCGTACGCACTGTTCGGCCACAGCTACGGTGCCCTGATCGCCTTCGAGCTGGCCAGACTGCTCCGCTCCGAAGGAGCCCGCCGGCCGTCGGCGCTGCTGGTCTCGGCCAGCCGGGCCCCCCGGCTCCCTGCCGCCGACGCGGACAGCCACCGGCTCTCGGACGCCGAACTCGTCGAGCGGCTCGCCGCACTGGGCGGGACTCCGAAGGAGCTGCTGGAGAACGAGGAGCTGATGGAGATCTACCTCCCCGTCATCCGCGCCGACTACCGGATCCTCGGCGCGTACGGCACGGGCATCCCGGGCACGGTCGACTGCCCCATCACGGCGTTCTACGGGGACGCGGACGACGAGGCGGACCTGCCCTCGGTTGAGGCGTGGGCGGACTACACGAACGGCCCCTTCCGCGTGGAGAGGATCCCCGGCGACCACTTCTTCCTGCACTCCGCCGAGCGGGAGCTCGTGGCCGCCGTCGAGGCGGCCTGCACGCAGGAGGGCGCTGTCGTGACCCCGACCGCCGCGCCCGTGACCTTCGGCCAGCTGTCGGTCATCCGCGACCTGGAACTGTCCGCCCCGGACGAGCAGAGCGACGGGAACCTGACCGCGGTGTACGCACTGCCCGCCGGGACCACCGCCGCCGAGGCCGAGGCCGCCTGGTCGGCGCTGGTCGAGCGGCACGAGGCGCTGCGCACGGTCTACGACCGGTCCCCGGCCGAACCCCTGCAGATCGTCCACCCCTTCCGACCGGTCCACCTCGACCGGGTGGAGCTCCCGGACGGGACGGCGGAGGCTGCCGAAGTCCTCGCCGCGGACATGGCCGAGCGCGAGATCCGGGTGGAGTCCGAGCACTCCTGGCGTGCGGTGATCGCGACGCACGCCGGCGAGCCCCGCCACCTGGTCTGCGTCCTGCACCACCTGGCCGTCGACGCCGCCGCCTGCGCCCTGCTGGAGAAGGAGTTCCGGACCCTGGTGGCCGGCGGTTCACTCGGGCCGGGGCCGGTGCCCCAGCCGGTGCAGCTCGCCCTGGCCCAACGAGCACAGGAGCGGCAGCGCCGCCGCACCGTCGAGTACTGGCTCAAGGCCTGGGAAGGCTTCGTAGAGGAAGACCGGCAGGCCGGGGACACCAGCCTCCGCGTCAGGGCGGCCCTGTACTCGGAAGCGGCCATGGCGGCCGCCGTCCGGATCTCCGAGCGGCTGGGCACCTCCGTGCAGTCCGTCGTCCTGGGCGCCTCGGCACTCGCCCTGTTCCGGCTGAAAGGCCGGGAGCGGGCCACCTTTGCCTTGGTGGCCGGGAACCGGACCGACTCGCGCTGGGACACCCTCGTCAGCAGCATGAACCAGCTGGCGCCGATGACCGTCGCGGCCGACCGCGGAACCTGCCCGGAGGCCGTGCTGCGCGCGGTCTACCAGAGCGGCTTGGAACGCCTCCTGCACGGGAGCTACAGCCTCGACGAGTTGCGGGAGCAGCTGACCGCGGCGGGACACCCGAACCCCGACCCGCTGCTGTTCGGCTGCTACTTCAACTTCCTCGGCGAGATCGCCGAGCCCCCGGAGCCCTGGTCGCCGCTCCTCGACGGCATCGAATGGGCCGCGACCGCCTGGCAGGCGAGCCCGGGCTTCAACCTTCGCGCCGCGACTGGCTCCGGACTCCACCTGTCGCTCACCGCCAGCCGTGACTACCTGCCCCCCGATCTCGTCGGCCTGTACCTGGCGACTGTCGAGGCCGTCCTGGCTGGCCTCGCGGACGGGGCGCCGAACACCCTGGACGAGATTGATTATGCCCCTCTGCGCCGGGTCGACCAGTACCCGGAGACAGCCGAGTGAATATGATGCAGGCCGCACGCTGCCCGTACCGCAACGGCGACCAGCCGGCCGCCGACCCCTGCGCGGACTACCTCCCACTGCGGGAGGAGGAGCCGGTCCGCTGGGACGAGGACCTGGAGGTGTGGATCGTCTCCGGGTTCCGCGAGGTGACCGCCCTGCTGCGGCACCCCGCCCTGTCGGCCGCCTGGCCGCAGCGGGGCACCACCACCCTGCACCGGGAGGACGAGGGCGGGGAGCGGGCCGCAGAGGTCGTGCGCAGGTGGTTCATGTTCAACGACGACCCCGAACACGCGGCCGCCCGCCGGATCGTCGCGCCGCTCTTCGCGGCCGACCGGCTCGCCGCGATGCGCCCCGTCGTGGAGGAACTGGTCGACGAGCTGCTGGCCGGGCGCACGGACGGGGTGGAGGTCATGGCGGACCTCGCCGTCCCGCTCTCCAGCCGCGTCATCTGCCTGATCCTGGGCCTGCCCGACGGCGTGGCGCCCCGGCTGGACCACTGGGCGCCCGACATCGCGGCGCTGCTGATCGCGGACTACCTGCCGGAGGTCAGGGCCAGGGGGCACCAGGCTCTGCGGGAGATCGCGGACGTGGTGGAGGAGGCACTGCGCTCGGAGGTCCGCGAGGGCACCGGCCTGTGGCTGCTGGACAAGGCACGCAGGGAGGGCACCATCGAGGCATCCGACATCTGGGCCACCGCCAGCCTGCTCATCTACGCCGGGTTCGAGACCACTTCGACCTTCATCGGGAAGGCCGTACGGGCCGCGCTGCACGCCGGTGCCTGGGCCGGCGTGCAAGGCCGCGAACCGGCCGTGGTGGTCGACGAACTGCTGCGCTTCGACACCTCCGTCCAGCAGGTGGCCCGCGTCGCCACCGCGCCGGTGGAGGCGGCCGGCCACCTGATCGCAGAAGGGGACCTCGTCCTGCTGATGCTCGGCGTGGCCAACCGCGACCCGGCCGTTTTCGCCGGCCCGGACCTCCTGGACTACGACCGGGAGATCAGGAGGCATCTCACCTTCGGCTTCGGTGCGCACTACTGCCTCGGGGCGGGGCTGGCGCGGATGGAGTCCGAGATCGCGCTGGAGCGCCTCGCCGGACAGTGGCCGGATCTGGCCCTCGACGGGCCGCCGGTGACGAGGCAGCACTTCGGCATCACCGTCCTGGAACGCCTGGCCGTGCGCGGCACGAGCCGCTGACGGCCGACCGCACAACCCTGAAACGAGAGTTGGGATGACACGAGTGACGAGCGGGTCTCCGGAGCCCGCGGACCGCGGGCTGATCCACGAGGCGGTGGCCCGGCAGGCCCGGCGGCACCCCGAGCGGATCGCCCTGAGGCAGGGCGACGCCGAGGTGACCTACCGAGAGCTGCACCTGGCGAGCGACGAGCTCACCGTCGATCTCCACGCGGCGGGCGTCGGTCCGGGCGCCCTCGTCCCGGTGCTGATACCGCGTTCCCCCCGGCTCGTGGCGACCCTCCTTGCCATCCTCAAGTGCGGTGCCGGGTACGCCGTGCTGGACCCGTCCTGGCCCGAGGAACGGCTCCGCTCGATCATCGGCCGCCTGGCCCCGCCGGTGCTGTTGGCGCAGTCCCCCGTGGACCTGGGCGTCCTGTGCTGGACCGGTGCGGACGCCCCGATCGGGGAGCTGGCCCGGCGCGGCCGTCCGGCTCCCGAGTTGCCGTGCGCCTCCGGATCGGCCGCCACCGTTTTTTTCACCTCCGGCAGCACCGGCACGCCGAAGGGAGTGGTCGCCCCGCACCGAGCGGTGCTCCGACTGTTCGGCCCCGGCACCTTCGCCGACCTCGGCCCCGGCCGCACCATGATGGCCGCCGGCACCCCGTACTGGGACGTCATGGCCCTGGAGGTGTGGGGCCCGCTGGTGAGCGGGGGGACGGTCGCGCTGGTCGAGGACGAGTACCTGATGCCCGCCGGCCTGGCCGAACTCGTACGCGACCGTGGCGTCGACACCGCCTGGCTCACCACGTCCCTGTTCAACATGTTCGTGGACGAGGACCTCTCCTGCTTCGAGGGGATCGGACAGCTGCTCATCGGCGGGGAGCGGGTCTCGCAGCACCACGTCCGCAAATTCCTCACCCGCCACCCCGGGATCCGGCTGACCAACGGCTACGGCCCGGCCGAGGCCTGTGTCTTCACCACGACCCACCCGATCACCCTGGAGGACACCGAGCACCCGAACGGCGTTCCGATCGGCCGGCCCGTGCCGCAGACCGGGGTCCACCTGCTGGACGGCGACGCACTCTGCGGCCCGGGGGAGACCGGCGAGGTCTGCATCTCCGGCGCTGGCCTGGCCAACGAGTACCTGGGACAGCCGGAGGAGACCCGCGCCCGCTTCACCACGGTCGAGCTGGACGGCGTGCCGACCCGCGTCTACCGGACGGGCGACCTGGGCTTCGAGGGGCCTGACGGGCTCCTGTACTACCGAGGGCGCACCGACCGGCAGGTGAAGATCCGCGGCTACCGGATCGAGCCCCTGGAGATCGAGAACGCCTGTCTCGCGCTGCCCTCGGTAGAGCGGGCGGTGGCGGTGCCGGTGCCCGACGAGGACGGTGCCCTCTCCCGGATGGCGCTGTTCTACGTGCACGGGGCCGGCACGGAACCGCTCGCCGAGGAAACCGTCCGGGCCCGGCTCGCCGAATCGCTGCCCGCGCACTGCATGCCCGCCGAATTCCGCGAGCTGGCGGCCATCCCGCTCACCCCCAACGGCAAGGCCGACAGCCACGCCCTGCTCGAAACCCTCACGCGGGCGCCCGCTTCGGCGGACGCCGCCACGGCCGTCGGCGGCCACCAGGACATCGCCCGCGGGGAGTACGCCCGGATCGTCGGCCCGGAGGCCGACCCGGACGCCTCGTTCGCGGCCCTGGGCGGAACCTCCCTGGACGCGCTGCGGCTCTGCGCGCGGACGTCGGACCGGATCGGCCGCCGGATCTCGGCCGGCGATTTCCTGCGGACCCCGACCCTGGCCGGCCTGCTGGCCTTGGTCGAGTCGGCCGCCGCGGTGTCGGCGAGCAGCACGGCCGAGGAGACCGGCCCCATCCCGCTCAGCGGCGTCCAGGCGAACTTCTGCCTCCAGCACGAACTGCTGCCGGACGACCCGTCGGCCGTCTGTCAGGTGGCCTGGCGGGTTTCCGGACCGCTGCGGCTCCCCGTCCTGGAAGCCGCACTGAACGACCTCCACCGGCGTCACGAGGGCCTCCGGGCGGTCTACCGCGTCGACGACGCACCGGTGACCGTCCTGCCCGGGCCGGTCGACGCCATCCGGGTGGAGACGGTGGCCGAGGAGCGCTTCGACGAGGCGCTCGGCCGGCCGCTGCGGATCGAGAAGGGCGAGGTCTGGCGCTGCGTGGTGACCGAGACCGGGCTGCTGGGGCTCGCCGTGCACCACGTGTCGTTCGACGGCTGGTCCCAGGGAATCCTGGTGGCCGAGCTGGCGCAGGCCTACGTGGCCCGACTCCGCGGAGCGACACCGCGGTTCGCCGCGGAGCCTCCCGGCCTACGGCGGCTGGCCGAGGAGGAGGCGGCCCTACACGGCCCGGACGGGTACCCGGAGCAGCTGCGCTACTGGTCCTCGGCACTGGCCGGTCTGCCCGAGCTCGACTTCCCGCAGCCGGCCGGAGCCCCGGCGGCGCGGGAGGCGGCGCAGCCCGTCGTCTTCACCGTCGGGCCGGAAAGGGTCGGCGCACTCTCCGCGCTGGCCCAGCGGTCCGGCGCCACGCTCTTCGCCCCGCTGGTGGCCTGCTACGGCGCCGCCCTGACCCGGGTGCTGGGGCAGCGGGACTTCGGGATCGGCGTGGCGCTGGCCCGGCGGTTCGGCAACGAGGCGGCCCGGGCGGTCTCCTGCCTCGTGGACGCCCTCTGCCTGCGCCTGCCGGCCCTGGACGGGTGTCGGACCCCCGAGGACGCCCTCGCCGCCGCCCTGCCGGTGGTGACGGCGGGCCTGGCCCGCCAAGACCTGCGGTTCGCGGACGTGGTCCGGGAGGTGCGCCCGCCGAGGACCGGACGGAACCCGCTCTACCAGACGCTGTTCGCCTACCAGGGCAACGAGGAGCCGCGGCTCGAACTGCCGGAGTGCACCGTCCGGCCGTACACACCGGCGGCCGTGCCCGCCATGAACGAACTCGTCTGCGAGGTCTGGCCGCTGCCCGACGGAGGACTGCGCGTGGACCTCACCCACCAGGGCCACCGAGTCGGCAGGAACGTGGTGGAGCGCGTCGCCCGGGCGTACCAGGAACTTCTTGTCGGGGATAGGAGTGGTCTTTGATGCAGGGCATCGTGAAGGAACGGACGGTGGTCCGGATGCTCGGCGAAATCGCCGACGCGCATCCGGACGCGGTCGCGGTCGAGTGCGGCGGCCGGAAGCTGACCTACCGCGAACTGTGGGAGGAGGCCGTCTCGGTGGCCGGGTGCATCCGGCAGGCCGAGGGCCACCGCGACGGCAGCCTCCTCGTGGGCGTGCTCTTCGACCGCGGCATCGACGGCGTCGTGGCCCAACTCGGAACCTGGCTCGCGGGTTCCGCCTACCTGCCGCTCGACCCGGCACTCCCGGGCGGCCGACTCGAGTCGATCCTGCGGGACGCCCGGCCGGCCGCCGTGCTCGCACAGCACGGGCTCGCCGCGCGGGTGCCCGCCGGCATTCCGGTGCTCGACGGCACCGGCCCCGGCGCGGACCCGGTGCTGGTGACCCCGGCCGAGCCGGCCTACGTTATCTACACCTCTGGTTCGACCGGTGCACCCAAGGGCGTCGAGGTCGGCCACACGGGCCTGGCGAACCTGATGTCCTGGCACCGGGAGACCTACGGCACCCGCCCCGGAGTGCGGGTCGGAGCCTTCGCCGGGCTGGGGTTCGACGCCACGGTCTGGGAGGTCTGGGCCGCGCTCACGAGCGGCGCGACGCTGGTGCTGCCGAACGAGCGGATACTCGTCGACATCGCGGCGATCGCCGCATTCATCGAGCAGAACGCCATCACGCACTGCTTCCTGAGCACCCCGCTCGCCGAGCAACTGTTCGCCCTCCCGGCACCGCCCGCGGGCCTGGCCGTTCTGCTGACCGGTGGCGACCGCCTCCGGGTGGGCCCGCCGGCCGGCTTCCCCGCCGCGGTCTTCAACCACTACGGCCCGACCGAGGCCACTGTGGTGACCACCGCCAGCAGGGATCTGCGCCGCGGCTCCACCGGCGGCGCGCCGGTGATCGGACGCCCCATCACCGGCGCGAAGGTCCGGTTGGTCGATGCGGGCGGGGCCGAGATCACCGAGCCAGGTGTGCCCGGGACGCTGCTGATCGGGGGCGACGTCCTGGCTCTCGGCTACCGGGGCGACCCGGAGCTCACCGGCCGTAAGTTCGCCGCCGACCAGGACGGGAACCGCTGGTACGACTCCGGCGACATCTGCCGCTGGACGGCCGGTGGCGAGCTGGAGTTTGTGGAGCGGCGGGACGCCCAGGTCAGCATCCGCGGGCACCGCGTGGAGCTGTCCGAGATCGAGCGGGAGATGCTGGCCGTTCCGGGCGTCCAGCAGGCGGCCGTCGTCCACGTGCCGGACGAGGACGGCGGATCGCTGCGCGCCTTCCACTGCGGCGAGGCCGAGCCGGGCGGCATCCGTGCCGCGCTGACCGACCGGCTGCCCGCGTACATGCTCCCCGCCGTGCTGCGCCAGCTCGACGCGATGCCGCTGACGCCCAACGGCAAGATCGACGTCATGGCTCTGCTGAACATCCCGGTCGAGGCCGCGGCAGCCGAACACGCCCCGCTCGGCGCCACCGAGGCGCGGATCGCCGAGATCTGGTACGAGCTGACCGGGAACCGGCCCCGTCCCGAGGACAGCTTCTTCGAGATCGGCGGGCACTCGCTGATCGCCGCCCGGGCCGTGTCCCGGACGCGTGAGCTGTTCGGCGTCAAAATCGGGCTTCAGGTCATCTTCAACAACCCTGTTCTCGCGGCCTTCTCCGCCAAGGTCGACGAAGCCGTCAGGAGCGCCGAGTGATGCACCCCCCCTCGTGATCATGGAATTCGGGAACGAGGTCCCCCGGAGGACGTTCGACGGGATCCTGCCCGACGGCTGGCAGGAGCGGACCCTCAGGATCGACCCCCTGCACCACCCCGGACTCGCCGACGGAGTGGTCGGGACCGCCGAACAGGCCGCGTACTGGGCCGAGCGGATCACCGCCGCCGGACCGCCCCCGGCCGCCGTGCTGGCCTACTGCTCGGCCGTCGGCCTGGCGTCGGCGCTCGTGGAGGCGCTGCCCGGCCCGGACGTCCCGCTCATCGTGCTCGACCCGGCACCGGCCCACCCCGAGGCCCCGCAGGAACTGCTGGAAGAGCTCGTCCAGGCCATGGACGAATCCGCCGAGGTGCCCGCGATCACCGGCCTGCCGGCCAGTGAGGCGCTCGCACTGGGCAGTTCCTCCCTGCTCTCGGTGGTCGTCGCATGCTCGTCCGGGCTCGACGAGGACATCCTCGTCGAGCTGACCGGGGGGCAGCGGGCCTGGCTGAGCTTCACCCTGACCGCGGCGGAACCCGCGCAGACCCCGCCGGCCCCCGCGTACGTCCTGCTGAGCGAGGGGCTCGACTGGCCGGGCTCCGGGCAGGTGTACCGGGTCGGCGTGACGGCGGAGGAGCTGTTCCGCGCCCCTGTGGTGAAGGAACTGCTCACCGGCCTGCTGGCCACCGGGAGGAAGGAAGAGGCATGCCTGCCGTCATAGAGCGAGACGCCGTCGACGCGCTGCTGGCCGCCCAGTGGTCCCGCATCCTTGGCGAGCGGCCGGCCGATCCCGATGCGGACTTCTTCACCTCCGGCGGCACGTCCCTGAAGGCGGCCCAGCTGGCCGGCGCCGTGCGGGGCGCCTCCGGCGTCAAGATCTCCCTCCAGCGGATCTACGAGCTGCGGACCTTCCGCGGCATCGGCTCCGCCCTCCGCGAGGGCACCGACACCGCCCACCGGCGGCTCGTCACCCTCAACACGGCCGGCGCCGGCACACCGCTGCTGCTGGTGCCCTCCGCTAGCGGCAGCGTCGTCGGGCTGCACCGCCTCGGCGGCAGCCTGGCCGACCGGCCCGTGCACGGCCTCCAGGCGCGCGGCCTGAACGTCCAGGACGGCCTGCCGAGCAGTGATCTCGCCGAGCAGGTGGCGGACTTCGCCGAGGTGCTGGAGGTGTTGGAGCTGCCGTGCCGCCTGCACCTGGCCGGCTACTGCGTCGGCGGCATCGTGGCGTACGAGCTGGCCCGGGCCCTGCACGCCCGGGGTTGGGAGATCGGCTCGCTGCTGCTGCTCAACACCTCCCTCTACTGCCCGCCGCTCACCGTCGAACAGGCCATGCAGGAGAAGCTCCGGCAGCTCGTCGCCGAGGCCGGGCTGCCGGCCGAGGTGGCGGATCGTGGGGCCGGGGAGGTGCTCCGGGAGCTCGGCTCGGGCGAGGATCCGGCTGACTTCGACGCCCGGGTGCGCGTCTTCGGCTCGGTCGGCGCCGCGGTCTCCGGCTTCGTCCCGCAGCCGGTCGCCTTCCCGGTCCGGCTGTTCTCCACCGAGGACCGGGACGACCCCGCCGACATCGCCGCGACCCCGGGACCGGTGGTCGACTGGCCGGATCTCGGTCTGCCGGACTTCCGCCAGTACGCGGTTCCCGTCGACCACTTCCAGATGATCGAGCACGTTCCCACCCTGGAGGCAGTGGAAGCCGTGATGGCCGAACTCGACGGGGCCACCTCGTGATCACCCTCCTGCCGCCCGGTGTGGAGGTCGAGGAGGCGTACGGCGACGTGCCCGACGCCCCGCTGTAGCCGGGGAGGCCGACGCGGTCGCCCGGTCGCCGGTCGCCAGGCGCCGGGAGTTCGCCACCGTCCGGCACTGCGCCCGAACCGCCCTCATGCGGCTCGGCATCCCGCCGGCTCTGATCCCCCGGGGCGCGGCGGGGGCACCGCAGTGGCCGTCCGGCGTGGTCGGCAGCTTGACCCACTGCTCGGGTTACCGGGCGGCCGTGGTCGCCTGGGCGGGGGCATTCCGCTCCCTCGGCATCGATGCGGAGGTTCACCAGCCGCTGCCCGACGGAGGTCTGCGCCTGACCTCCTCCCCGGCCGAACGGCGCCACCTCGCGGAACTCGTCGCCAGGAACGCCCAGGTGCACTGGGACACGCTGCTCTTCGCCGTCAAGGAGAGCGTCTACAAGGCGTGGTACCTCCTGGGTGGCGTCACGCTCGACTTCGTCGACGCCGAAGTGGAACTCGACCCGGACAGCGAGACCTTCACCGCCCGGCTGTCGCCGCCGGAGACGATGGCCGAGGGGGACGGCCCGGTCTTCTTCGAAGGGCGGTGGCGGGTGGCGGACGGGATGGTCCAAGCCGCGAGCGCCGTTCCGAACCGGGCCCGCTCATAGGGCGGATTCGTGGAGCAGCTGCCTTGGCCCGAGCCGGTTCCGGTGCTGCCGGCGGCCGTCACGCCGCCGGGCACCGAGACGGAGCGCACCGTCGCGACCGCCTGGACGGAAGTGCTCGGGCTCGCCGAGGTGGATGTGCGGACCAACTTCTTCGAGGCCGACGGGGACTCCTTCTCCCTGCTGACGGTCGCGGGCCGGCTGCGGGCCGAGCGCGGACTGGACATCCCGGTGCGCGCCCTCGTCGACGCTCCGACCGTCGAGACGCTGGCCGCGTGCATCGAGGAGCTGCGTGGGGCGCCCGTCCGCCCGGCCGCAGCGACCCACCCGTAGCCGACCGCGAGAAAGGACGATCCGCGTGAACGGACACACCGAGAGCAGGACCGTCCCGCTGCCGCTGGCCCGGCTTGTCACCGACATCCGAGCGGCGGTGCGCACAGGGGGCGCAGACAACCCCGAGCACACCGCCCGCAGCGTCGCCCGGACCGTCGCCCCCCACCTCGGAGGCGAAGGACTGCTGACGCCGGAACAGCTGGAGCCGGACTGGTGGTCCTACCGGCAGCACGTCCTGCACGTGGAGCCCGACGGTTTGTTCTCGATCGTCGCGCTGGTGTGGCTGCCGGGGCAGCGGACCGCCGTTCACGACCACCTCGCCTGGTGCGTGACCGGCGTCCACCTCGGGGCCGAGGAGGAAATCCACTACCGCCTGGCAGCGGACGGGGACCAGGCCCACCTGGTCCCCATCGAGGCCACCGTGCACGAGGCCGGCGCCGTGGACTTCCTCGTTCCGCCGGGGGATATCCACGAGGTCCGCAACGCAGCCGACCACACCAGCGTGTCCATCCACGTGTACGGAACCGACCTGCGCAGGAGCGGTTCCAGCATCAGGCGCACCTACGCCCTCTCGGTGCGGGCGGCGGAGCTCACCGGCTGACGAGGAGAGGGCTGCGGAAGCGGACCGGGCCGGCCTCTGGAGGAGCCGGGCACTGCGCTGTACCCCGGTGAAGCCGCACCCGAGGTTGCCCGCCCCCGGCAGAGCAACCCGGCTGATCCGCTCTCCCGGGCCTCGTCGGTGCCGGCCCGCTCCGACGCCCAGTTCGACAATGATGAGAAGTGACGTCATGAGCGACACCGCGGCTCACGACATGGGCAGAGACCCTGCCCGATCTGTTCGCGGCCCAGGCGGCCCGTACCCCTGGCGCCGTCGCGCTCGTCTACGCCGACGTATCGCTCACGTACGTCGAGCTGGACGCCAAGGCCGGGCGGGTGGCGCGGCTGCTCCGGCCAAGGGGTGGGACCCGACACGATCGTGGCGGTCGCGGTGCCGCGATTCGTGGAGCTGCTGGTCGCCCTCTACGCGGTGCACAGGATAGGCGCCGCATACCTTCCGATCGATCCACTGCTGCCCACCGAGTGGACACGGGAGATGATCGAGGACGCACAGCCCGTGCTGACGCTGGACGGCGAGGACGTCCGGCGGATGTCGGAACAGGACGGGTTGGCGGCCGACGGGACGGAGTGGCCCCCGCCCCGCCCGTCAAACACCGCCTACTTCATCTACACCTCGGGATCCACCGGCCGGCCCAAGGGGGTGGCTGTGTCCCACGAGGCCATCGTCAACTGCCTGCGCTGGATGCAGGCCGAGTACCCGCTCGGCCCCGACTCGTCCGCGACGCCGACGGAGAAGACCTGCCCGGCCGGGGGCGGGTGGTGGCGGTGCCAGGCGCGGACGAAGTCCTTCGCCTGCCGGGAGCGGACCGGCACCAGGTGCAGGTGCGTCCGGTTCACGCGGCCGTCCCGGATTCGGACTGCGGGGGTGCGTGCTTGGCGACCGCGCGGGCGGTGATGGCGTCGGAGGCGCGCTTGGAGGCGGCGGACAGCTCGGCGGCGCCGGGTTCGAGGTACCAGGGGCGCAGGTCGAGCATGGCGGCGCGCAGACCGGTGGCGAAACACAGCGCGGTGCCCTTGGGCAGGGCGCGGATCGCGTCGGCGGGCAGAATCCGCTCCTGCCGCATCGACACCGAAGTCGACTTCCCGGACTCCGAGTGCGAGGTGGAGGTGGTCTCCACGTCGTGGTCACCGATCAGCCGGGAGAGCTTGTCGGCGAAGTCCGGGTCATCGATACCGGAGCCGATCACCTTCACGGTCGAGGCGGCCCACATGGCGTCCATCCCGGCGTCCCCCCACACCTTCTGACCCTGGCGGTAGGACTGCAGGATCGTGATCGGGATGATCCCGCGGGAGCCGAGGTGGGAGTACAGGTCCGGCAAGTCGCTGATCTTGCACACGTTGGCGGCCTCGTCGAGGATCGCGAGCATCGGCGGATCCAGGCGCCCGCCGGCGCGTTCGGCCTGGGCGGTCGCGGCCCGCATCACGGAGTCCGCACACGCCGCGATCAGCGCGCTCGCTCCGCCGCCGCCGTCCTTCGACAGCAGGTAGAGGGTGTCGGTGGAGGTGACGAACTGACTCGGCTTGAACTCGGGGACGTTCTTCTGCGGGGTGACCCACGCGGCGATCTCGCTGTTCAGCAGCGCGGCGGCGTACTGTCGGGCCGTTTCGTAGATGCCGTCCCGTGTCTCCGGTGGGCCTTCCACGGTGCCCTTGAGCTGGGCGGCGACCGCGGTGAAGCCATGGTCGCGCAGGATGTCCAGCGGGGTGCGGTCGGCGGGGAAGGCGAGCCACCGCATCACGTCGGTGATCGGCCGCTCGTCCAGCGCGGCGGCCAGGAACAACTGGGACAGGATGTTGGATCCGGCCTTGGACCAGAAGTCGCCCTGCTGGGAGGCGTCCACCGAGGCGGCGAGGAAGTGCCCGGCCAGGCGGCCGGCGCCGTCCAGCGTCTTGGCGTCGGCGAGGGGGTTCCACCACATCTCCCGGGCCGCGTGGGCGATTTGCTGCGGGTCCATCGACCACACCCGTCCCACCGCCGCCCGGGCGTCGATGGTCGCGGTGTAGGCGTCACCGGCGGCCTTGCTGGAGGTCAGCAGGACCGGGCCGGGCGCGTTGAGGATCGAGGGAATCGCCAACGAGGTGGTCTTGCCGGAACGCGGGGCCATGATCGCGACGGCGACGTCCTCGTAGCCCATGCGGACCTCGTGGCGGGTGCCCTGGAGGTTGCCCAGGAGGAGGCCGGTGTCGCGGGCGTCGATGTGCGTGGCGGTCTTCAGGCTCGGCCGCAGGGAGCGGGCCTTGGCGGTGATCGCCTTGGCCAGCAGCGGTTCGACGTCCTTCGCCTTGGCCATCCCGCTGATCTTCTTCTTCCGGCCGCCGCCGCTCGTTCTGCGGCGGGACCACACCACGCCGACCGCGGCGCCGAGGGCGAGCAGGACGGCGACGGGGACGATGCGGGCGCCGATCAGCAGGGACATCTCCCCGGCCTGCGGCCACAGCCGGTCGGGGTGGAGCAGGGCGGCGGTTGGCTGGTACGGCGCCCAGGAGCCACTGCCGGTGACCCAGGCGGTGATGTTGCCGGACAGCCAGGCGAGGTGGGACAGAGGGACGACGACGGCGAGCACGCCGAGGAGGATCTTGAAGGCTATGTCGTCGGACGAGGAGCTGGGCTGGGACAAAGGAACTGTTCCGTAAGGGGAATGGGGGCGGTGGTCAGCGGGTGCGGCCCGGGCTGGACGGGGGACGCCGCGGAGGCGACGGGGACGTCGGCGGGGCGGCGCGGCGGGCGGCGAGAGCGCGGACGCGGTCTTCCAGCGCGGAGGCGACCTGCACGGCGGGAACCTCCCGGGAGGTGAGGGTGACGAGCCTGGTGCCGTAGGCCGGGATGCTCGACGGGAGGCCCTCGCGCAGCAGGGGGCTGGGGTCGGCGAGCGCCCGGGTGAACGCGGCGATCAGGTGCGGCGGGGTGTGCTGGCCGAAGCGGGCCTGCCACACCGGGCCCTGGTGCAGCGTGGTGGTGGCGACCCAGTGGTCGGAGGCGTCGGTGACCACGTGCTCGACGTGCGCCTTGCCGTCGGAGGAGATGAGCCCGTCCCGGCCGGGTGCGAGCGTCTAGCCGGCCTCAAGGAGCGGCCCGTACGGATCGGTGTCCGCAGCCGGGTCCGCCGGGTCCGCCGGGTCGGTCAGGGTGTCGGTGACGGCCGCGATGATCTCGACCGGGGTACGGGCGCCGAAGCTCGCGTACCAGGCGGGCCGGTCGGGGGCGGCGGCATGCCGCAGCGTCCACCACTGTCGGTCGGGTTCGGGTTCGGGTTGCAACCGCAGGAGCGCCTTCTGGCCGGGACCGGACAGAAGCACGCGCGGCGCCAGGGGGTCGTGGCCGTAGCTCCAGCCGCAGGCGCGGTGCAGGGGCACGGTGACCCACTGCGGGTCGCCGGGACCGGCGAAGTGGCGGGGCGAGACGAAGAGGGAGATGCCCATGCTCACCGTCCCCTTCCGGGGGCGGCCGTCGTGGTCGTGTGCGTGCCGGCGACGGGCCGCGGGCCGGCCGTAACGCGGGGCGCGGCCTTCAGGGCAGCGGTGCACGGGGCCGAGGTGGAGGGAGCGCGGCGGGCGGCGGCGTGGATGTCGAGGATGGCCTGGCCGTGGGTGGCCCAGTCGTACAGGCAGCTCCACGCCCGGGCGTGGTGGGCGGCGAGCGCGTCGTCGTAGGCGTCGGTGCCCGCACGGGCGTTGAGGGGCAGGTTGTCGCGGGTCTCCAGCCACTCCTCGTGCAGGGAGTCGAGCCGGGTGAGCGCGTCGTGCAGCGTGCCGAGCTGCCAGGTCCACCGGCTTTGCACCGTGCGGGCGGGCAGCGCGACGAGCTGCGCCTCGGCGGTGGCCAGGAGGTGGTGCGCGGCGTCGCGGACGGTGTCGAACGCGGCGGCGACGCCGGCCGTGCGCTGGGCGGCGCGCAGGTCGTAGGCGTGCTGGTCGTAGGGCCAGCCGTCGAGGCCGGTGTGCTCCTCGGAGTACACCTCCCAGGCGATGAGGATCTTCTGGCTCTCGCGCAGGAAGCGGCTGAGCTGCTCCAGCGCGGCGCGGTGGAAGTCGGGGAGTGCGGGGATGTCGGGTCCTTCAGGTGCCGGTCGGTGGGGTTGTTCGCCCGGTCAGCGGCGGGCGGCGGCCGGAGCAGGCGACGCCGGGGCGGGGGCCGCGGGCGGAGTGGCCGGGGCGGGGAGAGCCGTTTTGAGCCGCGTGCGGCGCCGGGCGCGGGCCCGCTGCTGGGTGGCGTCGACGCGGTCGAAGTGGGCTTCGACCGCCTGCTCGGGACTCAGCGGGCTCGGGATCTGCCGGGCACCGTAGTGAGTGAGATCGAACATCCGGCGCAGGACGGGCGCGGGGGAGACGAGCTGCTCGACGAGGCCGGACAGGAGGTGCTCGGGAACGGGACCGCTGATCCAGATGTGCCAGATGCGCGGGCCGCCGTACTCGGGCAGGGCCTCGATGCGCCAGACGCACCGGTCCGGTTCCTCCTCGCTGATCGGCCGGAGCTCGGCCCGCACGGGGTAGGGGCCGGGGGAGAGGGCCTCGCCGGTTTTGTCGGGGCGGCGCTCCACCGCCCAGCCCGCCTGCGCCATGCGTTCCCACGGGCCGATGTCGCCGCGGCGCGGGCCGTCGACGAGGCGGTCGGTGACTCCGGCGATGATCTCGACCGGCACCATCCGGTCGAACGACGCGTCCCACGACCAGTCGGCCGAATGGAGCCGCCAGCACGAGTCGTTGGAGAACGGGTCGAGCACCAACTGGTGGGCCTGGTCGGTACCGGTCAGGACGGTCCGGGGGTCTCCCGGCGCGGAGGTGAGGCTCCAGCCGCCGGCGAGCAGCGCGTGGGTGACGTGGCGGGGATCCCCGGGGCCGGCGAGGTGCCGGGGCGCGGTGGCGAACGGGATCTTCGTGTGGTGGTCGTTGGCGTAGGAGGCCCGCTGGGCCGGGCTTATGGTCACGGCGCCGCCCCGGCAGTGACCTCCACTGGTGTCTCCGCTGCGAAGCCGATCTGCCACTGGTTGATGCCCCTGGTGGGAAGGAACCTCCAGGCGGTCTCTCGGGCGTCGGGATGGGCGAGCTCCAGGGGCAGGTGGGTCTGCTGGTTGGGGGAGGAAGGGGCGAGGCGCTTCATCGGGTCCTTGCGTAACGGGGCGCGGCCGGCGCGGTACGGCTGCGGGATGAGGTCCAGGTGCGGCCCCAGGCGGCGGTGCGGGCGGCGGTGATGCGGGCCCGCTGCCAGGCGGTGAGCTGGTCGGGGAGCACGGAGACGGAGGTGGTGCGGATGCGGTTGCTGAGCGGGACGTGTCCGCGCGGGCGCATCACCGGCTCCGGGTCGGCCAAGGCCGTGGTCAGCGCCTGCATCAGGTGCAGCGGGGTGCTCGCCGTGGCCTGCGCGTTCCAGACGGGGCCGAACTCGTTCCGGGCCCCGACCCACCAGTGCTGCTGGTCGTGTTCGCCGGTGACGTACTGCACGAACGCGTCCCGGTTCGGGCTGGTGGCGGTGTAGGGCTGGCCGGGCTCGGTGTTCCAGCGGTGCGTGGCGAGCGGGGCCCACACGTCCGGGGCGTGGGCGGAGCGCGGTTTGGTCAGGGCGTCGGTGACCCCGGCGACGATCTCCACCGGGGTCTGCGGAGTGAGGGTGACCTGCCAGGCCGGCTGATGTCCCTGAGCGGCTCCGCGGATCTGCCATCCGCCCGGTGGCCGGTAGGCGACGCGCACCAGCTGGTCGGGGGAGTCGAAGGCGAAGACGGCTCCGGTGCGGCGGGTGGTGTCCTTCCACCCGGAGGCGCGCAGGTACTCCGTGACGTGCCGCAGGTCTCCGCCGCCGGCGAGGTGGCGGGGTTCGATCAGGTAGTGCTGCTGGGCCTGGCCCCAGCCGGTCCACCGCTGCTGCCGCCTGCTCACCGGTGCCTCCCGCGTGCCACCAGCGCGGTGGCCTGCGGCGGTACCGCGGCGGATGCGGCTGTCGCACGCTGCGTCGCGATTTCTTCGAAGACCTCCTGGTGCTCGTCGAGATCGAGGGCGAGGTCGTGCAGCGTGTTGGCGGTGCGGCCCAGCGCCAGCCACATCTCCGCAGGGAACGCACCCCTTTGGGTGTGGTGCTTGGTGACGTAGGTGCCGGTGACGATCAGGGCCGACAACCTGCCCAGGACGCCGTCCTCGGCGTTCAGGACCTTCAGCAGGATCTGCGCGGCCTGCTGCGGGCCGGCCTGGGCCAAGTGCTCGGAGAGCTGGTCGAGCTGCTGGGTGATGCTGTCGGCGAGGGTAGCGGTGGTGACGGGCGGGGGCATGGGTGGTCCAGGGAGTGCTGTGCCGTACCCACGACGGCGGTCAGCGGGTGTGGCGGTGGATGGGGGCGGCCTGGGCGTCGGCGGGGGACTGAAGCGGCGATACGGCGGGCCGGTGCCGGTCGGGACCCGCGGCCTGGACGACGACATCGCGCAGGTAGCGGCGCAGCAGGAAGGCGGCGAGCCGGGGCCTGAGAGCGGCATCGAGCGGGGGAACACGCGGGCGGCCGGCCGGAGTGCCGACGAGGGGTTCCTGGGAGCGCGCGGGGTGGCGGGGGGTGCCGGTCACCGGGCGCGCGCGGTGCTTCGGGCACCGGGCGGCGGTGCCGGCACCGTGGTGTCGGCGGTCGGGCGGGTGGCGGCGCGCAGCACGGTGCCGATGCCGAGCCGGGCGAGGCGGGCGCCCGCGTCCTGGACCGCGTGGGCCTGGGTCTGGGTGTCGTCGCCGGAGAGGACGTACGCGTTCGACGATGTCTCCCACACGAACCCTTCGGCGACCAGGATCTCGGCTGCGGGGCGTGCGCCCGTGACGGCCGCGAGGGTGCCGTCGTCGCGCCAGGTCATCACCACCTGCTCCGGCTTCGCGCCGGGGGCGGGAACGGGCTGGGGAGGGTTCATCGCGTTGTGCCGGACCTGGGCGAGGGCGATGTCGTAGCGGGGCAGGAGGTCGGCGGCGACGGCGCGGGCGGCCCGCTCGGGGGCGCCGGGGACGACGATCCCGTCGGGCTCGCGGACCCCGGCGAACGCCTCCGGGGCGATGCCGGCGGGCGCCATGGCGGCGACGAGGAACTCCTCGTCGTGCAGCGGGCGGACGATGACGTACAGGCGGGTGCCGTCGTCGCGGGTGAGGTGGGCGTCCTCGCCCAAGGCGAACTCGGCGATGGCTTCGCTGACCAGGTTGAGGTCCCAGACGTCTTTGGCGTGCGCGAGCTGGGCCTGGTGGTGCTGGTGTGAGTGGTGGGTGACGGTCCAGGTGCCGGGGAGTTCCTCGGAGAGGATGGTGGCGAACGACTCCAGGTCGCGGCCGTCGACGGGCAGGGCGCGGGGGGCGGGCATGGGTTCCTCGAAGAAGGGGCGGGGGTCATCGGATCCGTCCGGAGGCGGTAGGCGCTGGCGCGGCCGGTGGGGCGGGCACGGGGCCGGCCGGCCCCGACCGGGAGGGCTGGGCGCTGCGGTCGGCCAGTTCGGCGCGCGTGTGCAGCAGGTCGGCGCTGATGGTGCCGAGCCGGTGCGCGGCCAGGTAGCGCATGCGGGCCGCGGAATGACGGTCCGCGGGGCCGCCGAGGCGGTCGTAGACGTCGGCGAGCGCGTGCAGCATCTGGTCGAGGAAGGCGAGGATGCCGTCGTGGGCGGCGGTCACCTCTTCCAGCAGGTCGGACGCCTCGGCGGCGGAGGACGCTTCGCGGACGCGTACGGCGAGGTTGGCGATGGACCGGCCCGTGGTCACGTACTGAAAACCCAGGAGCGGGGAGGCGAACTCCGCATCGGCCACCACGCCGTACCCGGCGCCCTGGAGCCGTTCGACGGCGAGGCGGGTCACATGCGGTTCTTCCTCGGGCTTGATCGTGGGCGACAGCCGGTGCCAGGTGGTGCCGTGCGCCTCGCGCAGGAAGAAGGTGCGTTCCAGGATGCCGTGGGCCGGACCGTCACCGCCGCGGGCGATGATCTGCCCGGTGTCCTGGGCGCGGGTGATGGTCACGGTCCGCCCGGCGCTCGTGTCCGGCATGCTCACCGCGTCACCGCTGCGGAGGAGGCGGGCGCCGTCACGGGCAGGGCTGCCCGCTCGGGCGCTGGTGGGAGGGGCGGGTTCAGGCGGGTGGCGATCTCCCCGAGGTGTTCTTGCACACCGTGGAGACGGCGGGCCGCCCAGAACAGGTCGCGTCCCGCAGCGGCGGTCTGGTGTCCGGGCAGGGCTGCCGCCTGCCTGCCGACCTGCTCGATCAGTTTCCGCACCGTCGCGATCGGCCCGGCCTGCTCGGCCGCGAGCTGTCTCAAGATTCCCGCGAGCGGGCTGGTCGCGGCCGGCACGAGCGGCGGTGCGGCGGCCGGTGCCGGGGCGAGCCCGGTGGGCTTGTCCTCCACCGAGGGGTGGCGTACGCGGAGGAGGAGGTCGGCCTCGATGCGCCGAGCTTCCGCGTCCAGGACCTGCGCGAGACGGTGAGGCGTGCTGGCCCAGGCGCCGTCGAGACGGATGAGGTTGGCGATCACGTCCATGCGGTCGGGCTTGTCCCGCACCGCGATCCAGCGGCACGCCCGCTCGTCGCCGGGCGGCGCGAGCCCCGCCATCCGCGCGATCCGGTGGCCGATCTCGGACCACTCGGCCGGTGAGAGCTCCCGGTCGAGCGGGTGCAGCCGCACGGTCAGGTGGAGGATCGCCCGCCGGTCGTCGTCCGGGCCGGAGACGAAGGGGTGCTCCAGCAGCGGGTCGGCGAGGTGCTCCGCCCACTCTGGCGTGGTCCAGACTCTGTGCTCGTCGGTGTAGTAGTCCAGCTGGTTCCAGTGGGCCACCACGTCGCCGCCGGGCTCGGTGGTCAGGCCCTCGTCCTTGCTGACCGGGCGGCCGAGCGCGTCGGCGAGGGCAGCGGCGGCGTCGGCGCCGCGTCGGTGAACGTGAATGATCATGATCTCGCTCGGTGCCGGCGCGAAGAGCCGGACGAAGAAGGGGGAGAAGGGAAGAGACGCTCGATGCCGCTGCCGGCGAGACCGGGCCGGGCGGCGCTTATCGGCCCGCGCGGCCGGAATCGGCGACGTGGACGAGCTGGTTGAGCGCGGACAGGGAGTACCAGCGGCAGTGACCGGGTGTTCGCCACCGGCGGTCGAGTGTGTCGGGGCGGGGGTTCGGCGGGGGAGCCCGGCCGGTGTCGTCGCACCGACCGCGGCGGCGACCGGTCGGGCCGGTCGACGTGCCGACGCGGGGGCAGGCTCGGTGAGGGCACGGGGGAGAGGCGCGGGCGGTGTCGGGGCGAGAAGCAGGTGGTCGGGCAGCAGGACTCGTGCCTGGATGCCGCTCTCGGGCCGTGGGTGGAGGGCGACGTGCAGGTTGTACTGGGCGGCCAGGCGGCCCACGACGGCCAGACCGATACGGCCGGACACCACGTGCTCGTGCACGGAAGCGGCGTACGGGTCGGCGATCAGCCGGTTCACCGCCTCCAAGGAGCCCGGCTTGATCCCCACCCCGAGGTCCTCGACCGTTACTTCCGCCCCGCCCGCCGCCGTTGCAGCCCGAACCACCACCGGCGTGTCGGACGGGGAAAAGGACGTCGCGTTGTCGATCAACTCGGCCAGCAGGTGCACCACCCCGGGCGCGGCGTAGGCGGGCAGGGCCACATCCGGAGCGGGCCGGTGGATCACCACCCGCTGGTAGCGCTCGACCTCCTGCAGGGCCAGGCGCAGCACGGTCGACAGCGACAGCGACGGCGCCTCCCGCAGCGGCGACAGGCGGTGCCCGCCCAAGATGGCCAGCCCTTCGGCCCGGCGCCTGATCCGGATCGGCAGGTGGTCCACGTGGAACACCCTGGCCAGGAGATCAGGGTCTTCGATGGCCGACTCGACCTCGTCGATCGCGGCGGTCGCACGCTCAACCAGGGCATACATCCGGGAGGCGAACCCCCGTGCCATCTCGGCCTGCTCCCGCTCGGCGTCCGTACGGCGCCGCTCGTCGGCCGCCACCCGGAAGACGGCCCCTACCGCCTCACCCAGCGCGGCCACGATCGCGTCCGCGACCGACGCGAAGCCATCGGGCAGGACAGACCCGTCGACCGTCTTCGGCAGCCCGGGCCCCACCTCGCCCGCCTCCGCCCGGCCCACCGCTTCCGCGACAGCCGCCCTGCCCTCGGCCAGGAGACGCAGCAGCTGTTCCAGCGCTCCCACCTGGCCACGACGCTCCGCCTGCTGGGCGCACAGAATGCGCTCCGCGGCGCCGGCGCGTCGCCAGCCCCACACCACCACCCCCACCCACCCGATGCCCACGACCAGGACGCACAGTTGCCAGGGCAGGAGCCCGGCCGCCTGGACGGCCCACGCCGCCGAGGCCACCGCGCCCGTGCCCACGGTCGAGGCGAACACGGTCATGCGGGGGCGGGGCGCGGTGCTGCCGGTGGCGTGCCGACGACGCCGTCGGCCCTCACGCGGTAGGAAAAGGGTGGAGGTCATGACTCCTCAGAAGATGATCGTCTACGTGTAGTGGTGATAGGCGGGTGGACCGGCCACCGCGGGGCAACGCCACGACCACGGCGGTCGGGAGAGCAGAGCTTGCTGCTCTCACTCCTCCCTTCCGGCGGGCACTAGCCGCGGCCGGACCGGTCGCCCTACGGAGAGGTGGGAAGAGGAGCCCACCCACGGATGGCCCCAGCACGGCGACGAGGAAATGCCGCCGTACACAAGGCCACCCGTGTCTACGGCCTCCGCGCCCCCGAGACGGCTACCGGGCCGGCGTCGACTACCACGGTGCCCCTCATGCCGCATCTCGGGCGGACAGGACGCACCAGGTCACCGCACCGCAGTCGCTGGCACCCCAGCTCCCCTCGTGCTGGTGGACGATCGCCTCCACGAGGTGCAGGCCGCGGCCACTCTCCTCACCCATCTTCGGCGCGCGGGGCGCCGGACGGGTCGGGGTTCCGTCGCGGACCGTGACCTTCAGGAAGTCGCCGCGAAGCTCCAGCGTCAGGGTGATCTCGGTCCCTCCGCTGTGCACGAGCGCGTTCGTCACCAGCTCGGAGACGACGAGGCACACGTCCTCGATCAAGTGGGACAGGCCGCAGGCGCCCAGGCAGGTTCGGCTCTCCTTGCGGATCTTCCCCACGCAGGCGGCATCCTGCGGCACCGGCGGCGTGCCGATCGCGCGCGGAGCGATGGGGAAAGAGACCTCCATCAGCCGGGAGCCGTGAGGAGGGTTTCGGGACGGTTGTGCGGTGGTTGTTGTCATCGCGTCCTCTTCGAAGTGCGCAGGCATGACCAGGTGACAGGCGGCACGGCTTTGTGCAGGGAGATCTGTTAATTGCCGGGCGTGAGCACATCGGCGGTACGGAGACCGGGGAACGGCACCGCAGGCTCGAACGGCCCTTCGTAGCGAGGGAGGAAGTGCAAGGCCATTTCGGCCAGAGACGGTCAGTTAGTACGACGTCGAAGGCCACGCCGCACTCCTCCCGGTAGTTCTGAACCGGACGGAGCGACTGGGGCCTGTACCAGCAGCGAAGCCGCGTCGTACGGATGGGTCCACGGCAGCGGTTCGACCGCTGAGCGCCGGCGTGGGAAGACCACCGGGAACGTCGTCCAGCGCAACGTCGACCATAGGGGCTAGGACGGGGAAGCCGGGGGCCATCCGGGTTCGGGGGTTGCCCAGGGCGCGTACGCACACACGATCGCCGCAGAAGCCGGTGCGGGCGTGGAGCCAGCGGCTGTTGTCGATCAGGTACCCCTGCCCGGTGTCGAGCGTGATGCGCTGCTGAAGGGCGTCGATCGCCGCACGGAGGTGGGGCAGGTGTCCGGTGATCAGTGGGCTGAATGCGGCGAGGGCATCCTGACGCAGGCGGATGGAGATCCGTGCGTCGCGGTGGCGGGTGAAGATCTGGGAGGGATGTCCGCCGCCGTCGCCGTAGAACGCGGTGCCGGGCAGGACCATCATCGCCAGGGCCTGCGGCGCGTGTTCGGCGAGGAAGGCATGGAGGGCGCGGCCGTCGGTCAGGAGCACCTCCCCGCCGGAGATTGCGGGCTGCTGGCAGACCAGGAGCATCAAACGGGGTGGGCGGGGGAGGCTGGAGCGTTCGGTGTGCGCGAGGAGTTCCCCGGAGCCCAGCCCCGCCAGCCCGGATCGGCGGGAGGCGGCACCTCTGTCACGGATGGTGGTCAGCCCGTCCGGGTCGCTGTCGGGGTGCGGCACCAACGTCATCACCTGCCGGGCGAATGCGAGGACTTCGGCTCGGGTGCCCAGGCCCTCGACGGTGGCGATACCCCGCGTCCGCAGGCGCTCCATTACGGCGCGGGTCCGGCCGGAACCGGTAGCGAAGGGGAGGACATGTGTCTCGAACAAGGTGAGCGAAGGTGTCGTCATCGACGTGCTCCTCTGGGGGCGAGCTGGACACCCAGCGTCCGGACGGCCGACGGAGGGTGTAAAGCGACAAACTGTCGACCCGGACAAATGCGGCAAGCCCGGCTCCGTCCTGCGGGCGGGTGCTACGTTCCGAAGGCCATGTCCGCGCTCACGTTTCAGGGACAGCCCATGTACAAGCCGTCGTTGTGGCCGGTGTCGATCAAGGGCGTTGCCCTCGATCCCCGCGAACGTGTACTGCTCCTGCACAACGAGCGTGGTGAGTGGGAACTGCCGGGCGGCCGGCTGGAGATCGGCCCTGCGGGCAATGGATCGGCGCCAGCCGACGGGAGCCCGGACGCGGCGCTGGAGCGCGAGGTGGCCGAGGAGAGCGGCTGGACGGTGAAGGCGGGGCCTTTGCTCGACGGCGGGACCTGGATCTACGAGCCGATTCCCGGCCGCCGGGTCCTGATCGTCACCTACGGCTGCACGGTCCTGTCCCCCGACCGTGTGCCGGTGCTGAGCCACGAGCACAAGGAGATCGGACTCTTCCACCGGCACGAGGTCGATGACCTGACCATGCCCGAGGGGTACAAGCAGTCGATCGCGGCCTGGTACGACCACCCCGGAAGGTGACCCGGCATGGACACCTTCACCTCTGCTTCCGGGTCGACCCCGCGCCGGTCGGCTCGGCTGGTCTCCTGGCGCTGGGCGACACCGGAGGCACAGGCCGTCCTCGCCACGCGTGACCTGGCTTCGATCCTGAGGTACTACCGGCACGTCCACGGCACCAGCCAGCTGGAGGCCAGCGAGCTCCTGGGCTACGACAAGACGTACATCTCGGCCCTGGAACTGGGCAAACGGCATCTGAGCGATGTCGGCAGCCTGCGTCACGTTGCCGAGCGGCTCGCTCTGCCCCCGCACGTCCTGGGCGTCACCGACCCGGCCGACACCGACCACCGGGCGATGATCCAGTTCGGCACCTCCACCGTGCGGCTCGCCGAGGTCGCCCGCCAGTGCGGGCGAGCGGCCGAAGCCGTCGCCGAACTGTGGCCGCTCGTCGCCCGTCTGGAAGCCCGCGCCCAGGACGGAAGCACCGAGCGGGACGTCCTTCGGCTCCTTGCGCACGCCCGGCTGAGTCTCGGGACGGCCCTGGGCAACGTGCTGCCCGAGGAACGGCTGGCCACCGCCGCGCACTGGACCGCCAAGAGCCTGGACGTCGTCCGCGCCTTCGACGACCGGGCCCTGACCACCACCGCCCTGCGCATGCACGGCAATGAGCTGCGCAAGGCGGGCCTGCTCGGCGCGGCCGTCGACCGGCTCACCCAGGCCGCGGCCACCGCCCCCAGTACCGAGGAGCGAGCCGCGGTACTGCCGCTCCTGGCCCGTGCCGCCGGCGCCCTCGGCAACGCGGCGCTGTTCGACCATGCCGTCCGCGAAGCCCACCAGTTCCTCGACACGGTCGAGCACACCAGCCTCGTCAACCCCATCGCCCTCTACGAGATCCGCCTTCGCGGCCTCATCTCCACCGGCCGCACCCGCGACGCGATACGGCATGCTGAGTCCGCCCCGCCCGCCCCGACCGTCACGGTCGCACCCCAATGGCGTGTCATCGAACTCATCACCACCGGCCGCGTCCGCCTCCTCGCCGGCGACAGCCACGGTGCTACGCAGCTCCTGACCACGGCCGTACGCGAAGCCCAGGCCCAGCGCCTCCCGCACCAGCTCCAGCGCGTCCAGCGCACCGCCGTTGGCAGGCTGCCCGACACTCACGACGCCGCCACCCGTGCTCTGGTCCAGCTCCGCACCGAGATCGCTGCATAGCCGAAGGCGGGTGCCACGTGACGCGGGCACAGCCGGGCATCCTGTTCCCATCGGGCGTCTCCTCCCTGGGCTGGCAGATCAAAACGGCCTGTCACCAGCGCAGTTCGGCGGTGAGTGCCTGTCAGTGCCATGAGTCTGGAGGCGTGCCGACTTCGAGGGCATCGCTGCGGCGATATCGCTGCAGCGATATCGATCTCCACCTAGCCTGGTCTCATAGCCGGGGGGAGCTGGAACGTGGCAAGGAAAGCCGAGGTGAACATGCCAGGGGGGCCAGGGCGCACGTGCGTGAGGTGCGGGCTGCCGATCAGCCGGTACAACCCCGACACCCGCTGCTCCGCCTGCGTCCGGTCCGATGCGACACCGACGATCCCGGACCGGGCCTGGCGCGATGAGGAAGTGCACCGGGCCCTTGCCGCCTGGGATTTCGGAACGGTCGTACGACTGGTCCGCCGCCGCTCCGGGCTCTCACAGAAGGCCGTACGGGAGCTGACCGGACTGACCCAGGGCTTCATCTCGGACCTGGAGCGCGGCCTCAAACAGGTCAACGGCCGCGAGACGATCATCGATCTCCTGACCGGACTCGGGCTTCCAGCCGACCTGCGCCACCTCCTCCTCGCCCCCTTCGCGCAGGCCGAATCGCAGCGGCTTGTCGAGGCCATCGATCCGGCTCTGCCGTGGACGGCGGCTCGTATGGTGACTTCACTGGAAGCAGCCGTCGGAGGAGCCATGAACGGATTGAACCGCCGCAGCCTGATCGCCGCGCTGGGCGGGGCCGGCCTCACGCAGTACATCCTGCAAGCAGCCGTCGCCCCTCCTGAGGCCGTCGCCGCCACCGCCCGGAACGGAATCAGCGTCTCCGACCAGCTCCTCACCAGCCTGCAGTCCACCACCGACGCCCTGCGCCAGGCCGACGCCAGCCACGGCAGCGGCAACCTCGCCCGAGCCGCCACAGCGCACCTGAAGGTCCTCCTCCGGCTCCTGAAAGAAGGAGACTTCGACGAGGCGACCGGCCGACGCCTCGCGGCGGTGACCGCGGACACCGCGATCCAGACCGGCTGGTACCACTTCGACAGCGGCGCCCACACCGCCGCCCACAACCTCCTCCTCGGAGCCCTGCGCGCTGCCCACGCCAGCGGCGACAGCAGGCTGCGGGCCGGGGCGCTGTCCTTCATCGCCATCCACGGCTACTCCGCCGGCGACCCCCGCGACGCGATCACCGCCACGCGCACCGCCCGCCAGATCATCACCGACCAGGACGCGCCCGCCCTGCACGCCATGCTCCTCACCCGCCAGGCCCGCGGGCACGCCCGCCTACGCGAAGACCGCCAGGCCCTCACCGCCCTGGAAGAGGCACAGGCCCTGTGCGCCCGCGGACGCGGAGAAGACGACCCGCACTGGCTGTACTGGATCAACCTCGGAGAGATCATGGGCCAGACCGGCAGCTGCCTGCTCGACCTCGGCCGCCCCGACCAGGCCGCCCAGGCGTTCGCCGACGCCCGCAACGCCTTCAGCCCGGACGAGATCCGCACCCGCGCCCAGTTCCTCTCCCGCGCCGCCACCGCCCAGATGCGCGCCGGCGACGTCGAGGCCGGATCCGCCACCGGACACGAGGTCCTCGCTCTCGTCGACGGAGTCCGCTCCGCACGGCTGGACGACAACCTGGACGCGATGCTCACCGAAGCCCGCCGCTACTCATCGGCGGCACCCGCCCGGGACCTCCTGGAACGTGGTCAGGCCGTCATGAGCGAGCGTGCCGCATGATCCTGGTCCTGTGGGACATCGACCGCACCCTCGTCTACACCGGCGATATCGACCGCCGCGTCTACCGGGAGGCATTCACCAGCGTCGTCGGCCGTCCCCCGACAGCCCTGCCCGCCCGTGGCACCGGGGTCACCATGCCCCTGGCCGTCCGTGAACTCCTGCGCGTCAACCAGGTTCCCGAACAGGACGTGGAGGCGCTCGCAGCCCGCATCGTCGCCGAGCTCCCCGAACGCCTCGCCGGACACCGCGAGCTGCTGGTCCGTGACGGGGTCGTCATGCCCGGAGCCGTGGACGCGCTCGCCGCGGTCCAGCAGGCGGAAGACCTGATCCCGACCGTCGTCACCGGAAACCTGCGCGGCAGCGCCGAGACCAAGCTGTCCGAGCTGGGCCTCATCGGCTACCTCGACACCACCATCGGCGGCTACGCGTCCGACAACCTCCACCGCCCAGCTCTCGTGCGCATCGCCCAAGACCGGGCAGCCGCCAAGCACGGAGGCCGTTTCCACCGCGACAACACAGTGATCGTGGGTGACTCGCTGGAAGACGTGCGCACCGGCCTGGAAGGTGGCGCCAGGGTCATCGGGGTCGCATCAGGCACCACCACCGCCGAACAGCTCCGCTCCGCGGGAGCACAGCACGTCCTTTCCGACCTCACCTCCACCACCACCCTCCTCCACTTCATCAATCGGGCTCAGGCTGCCGTACGGGGTCGGTGAGGAACGGGTTCACCGCGTTCTGGAGGCGATCCACGGTGACGTGACCGGTGAGGGCGACGGCTCGCCGAACCCGGCACGCCGTCGCACAGCTCCCGCTAGGCTGCGAGAGCACCTGCCGCACCACCGCCGGAGAAGCCGTGGACATCGGATCGGCCCAGAAGCTCGCCTGGGAGAACAAGACCATCAAGGGGTTCAACACCACGGATGTGGCGTTGGAGTTCGGTCTCCTCACCGCCGAGGTCGGCGAAGCCTTCACCGCCTGGCGCAAGGGCCTGCCCGACCTCGGAGAAGAGCTGGCCGACGTCTTCCTCTACCTGACAGCCCTGGCCGAGATGAACGGCGTAGACCTCGCCTCAGAGGTAGAGCGGAAGATCAAAAAGAACGCACGCCGCACGTATGAGCGAAACGCGCACGGGGCACAGGTCCGGACGAGCGACGGGTAAGCGTTCCCGCTGCTGTGACTGAGCGTCACGGTTGGCCAGTGAGCGCTCCACCTGGCTGGTCTGAGCGTTCGCGGTCGCTGTCCAGAGTCATCGCCTTGGATAGCGCCGGGGGTACCCGGCGCGAAGGTGTGGCAGATTCGCCTGGGCGGCACGCCCGCGCGTGCCGCCCAGGTGAGCTCAGCTGCGGGTGACGGCGACGAGCACGCCGACGACGGTGGCCATGAGCATCATGGCGGCGAGCGCAGCGGTGGCGGCGGTGGCCCAGGTGGGTCGGTGCAGCAGCAGGGCCAGGACCCCTTCGCCAACAAGCAGGGTCACCACAAACAGCAGCGTGATCAAGAGCAGGGCGGTCAAGGTCATGCCTGCTCCTGCCGCCGGGCAGCGGCCGCAGCGGCATGCTCGGCGTACCGACTGCCGAAGCGCTGGAGCTTGCGGCGCACCCGCGTGCCCAGGGCGGCCGGGTCGAGGCCGGCGACCAGGGGCGTGTCCAGCTCGGTGACGATGGCTGCGGCCTCGGCCCAGATGGCGGCGCGCGTGTTGGCCCAGGTCATTGCGACTGCGCGTTCGACCGGGGTGAGTTGGGCGAGGACCGCAGCGATGCGAGGTTCGTCGGACAGGGTGCCGGTCAGGAGCTCGTACGGGTCCGGGCCGCTGGCGACGACGTCGTACGTGGTCAGGCCATCGCCGAAGATCTGGTCCAGGCTCCACAGCCGCGCGCGGTTGATCTTGCGCTGCCAGATCGGGGTCAGTTGCCGGTGGATCTCCTTCGCCTCGGCTTGGAGGTGTTCCAGAGCTGAGGGCGCGAGGCTGCCGCCACTGAGCAGCGGCGCCGCCCACGGGCCCATCAGCGCGGTCGTCACTGGCTCTCGCCACCCGTTCCACAAGCCTAATTCATCGCTGACGAAGGCGTTGGCCTGAGGTTCCGTCGCCGCTGTCATCGGCTCGATCGGTTTCCGTCACGACGGTGCCCGTGCCTTGGTCACCGACAGCCTCTACCTCGATCTCCGTCGAGCCTTGCGCAAACCGGCCGACAACCTCGAGATGTGCTACCTCACCGGCCTGGACCCCAGGGGCTACGCCCGCGTCCTGCATGCCCGCAGCGCCTTGACGCTGATCAACCGGACCACCGTCCAGCTGTGTGCTTTGGCCGAGGAGGTGCCGGTGGGCTGGCTGGTCCGGCTCACGACCGCGTGTCAGGGAGGGCAGGCATCGCAGCGTGGCAGTGGCCGAAGTGGTCGGACGCCAGGTCCGGGAAGCGTGGGGCGGCCGGTACGGCGTGGAGATCGGTGTGCCGCGTTTACCCCTCGGATGGTGGATGCGGGGGTCTGCCATTATGGATCTTATCTGCCGGGCTGGAACCGTGCCGGTCTGGTCCAGGCCGTGTCCGGGCGAGGAGAGGGCTGAATGGAAGCGGGGAGCCGTCGTCACGCCGTGCTGTCGGCACTGCCCTTCGCCATGATGGCGGCGGTTGCGGTGGCCGACGTCGCTGCCGGTCCCGCAGTGGGTTTCTTGCCGCTGGTGGCGCTGGGGCCTGCCTTCGCTCCGCTCATTGGTAGCTGGCGGCGTACCGCTTGCGTCGGTGGGGTCGCGCTCCTGCTGTGTGTCGCTCTCGGCTGGTACAACGGCCTACTCGGCGCTGTTCGCGGTTTCATGAGCATCGCTTCCGTTGCCGGTGTCACCGCAGCAGGCCTCGTGGCCGTATCCATGCGTCAGCAACGCGAGGCGGAACTGGCCAGCGTGCGTTCCATCGCCGAGGCCGCTCAGCGAGTGCTGCTCAAGCCCGTTCCGCGGCTCGCGGGGCGTGTACGTGCGGCGGTGTCCTACATGTCCGCCGTGACCGAGGCGCGCATCGGCGGTGATCTCTACGAAGTGGTCATTTCGCCCAATGGTGTGCGGGTGATCGTTGGTGATGTCCAGGGCAAAGGGTTGGAGGCGGTGGAGACCGCGGCCGTGGTCCTTGGGGCTTTCCGCGAAGCGGCTCCGGAGGAGACAAGCCTGGCAGAGGTGGGTTGCCGACTGGAGCGGGCCGTCGAGCGGGATCTGGAAGGGGAGAAGTTCGTCACCGCCATCCTCGCCGAGGTGAAGGCGGAACAGGTCGTCTTCCTCAACTTCGGTCATCCGGCGCCCCTGCTGATCCGTGCCGACGGCACCACGTCCTGGGCCGACCCCCCTTGCCATGCGCTCCCCCTCGGCCTGAGTGCTCACCTGGACCACCCGGAGCCGTTCTGCATCGACTTCCTTCCCGGCGACCAGCTCTTGCTCTACACCGACGGCGTCACCGAAGCGCGTGACGCCGAGGGCCGCTTCTATCCCCTCGCAGACCGCGCCCACCTGCTCAACGAACGCGACCCAGAAGCAGCGCTGGAAACCTTGCGTCAGGACCTGCTGCAGCACGCCAGAGGCCCGCTGCACGACGACGCCGCGATGTTGCTGCTCCGCTATCGCTGACACCGTACGATCCCCGTCCCTCCGTGCGCCCCCGCACTGCCGCAACCGGGACCGGCATCCCCATGGTCCTGATGAAAGCAGCACAAACTGAGCGGGGGTACACCGCCGGTGTGGCTGACAGGTCCGGCCTTCGCTTCGTCGGGTAGATGTAGGGGATGTTCTACGACTCCTGGTACGACATGCTTCGCGTGGCGGTCATGGCTGTATGTGCCTATGCGGCACTGATCGTGGTGGTGCGGTTGTCGGGCAAGCGGACCCTGGCGAAGATGAACGCCTTCGACCTGGTGGTCACTGTGGCTTTGGGTTCGACTCTGGCCACCATCCTCCTCAACCGCAGTGTGTCCCTGGCCGAGGGAGCTCTCGCTCTGGCGCTGCTGGTGGTCCTGCAGTTCATCAATGCCAAGTCTGCCGTTCACTCACGCGGATTTCGGCGGCTGATCAAGGCGGAACCGACGTTGCTGCTGAAGGACGGTCGCATGCTCACCGATGCGATGGCTCGACAGCGGGTCACCGAGAGTGAGGTGCGCCAGGCGATTCGCTCGCAGGGGATCGGTGCGGTCGAGGACGTCACCGCGGTGGTACTGGAGACCGACGGCAGCTTCAGTGTCCTCAGCCGGTCTCAGACCGGCTCCGGCAGCTCTCTTCAGGACGTCCGCAGGCCGGCTCCGCGAGCAGCCGGGCAGGCGAAGGGAGAATGAAGCGCGGGAAGAAACCCGCATCGGCTATCAGGGGCTGTGCCGGCCTGCCCGCCTCCTTTGGACGAGCCGGGTCCGGGCCGCTCCGGGAACTGCCAACCGGTCAGGTGGCATGCTCGGTCCGACACCGGCCTGCGGAGGAAGAGTACGGGAAGCGGGACGTGGCTTCGCCTTGCGGTGTCCGGGAGGCGGAACGTTTCGCGCCAGGGCCGTTCGGGTGCCGGTGCGGCCAACAAAGGTACGCCGTGATCGAGGTGGGGCACTCGCAGATACATGCTGGATGTTCTACTGACCACCGTTGGTGTCCTGGCCCTGGTGGTGGCCGCGCTCTCGAAGTGCATCCAGCGGGCCCCGCTGACCGCTCCCCTTTTGGCCCTGCTGACTGGAGTCGTCCTGGGCCCCGCAGGGCTCGGCGTCATCGATCTGCCCACCGTGGTAGACGGGCACAAGGAGCTGCACGAGGCCTCCCGCCTGCTCCTGGCCGTCTCGGTGATGGCTGTGGCCTTGCGTTACCGGTTCTGCGATGTGCGGGCGCAAGTCAAACCCGTGATGCTCCTGCTGATCCTCGCGATGGCCGGGATGACGCTGGTGACCACGGTGGTGTCAGCCGCCGCTCTCGGCGTCGGGTTGGGCGCGGCGGCATTGTTGGGCGCGGCCCTGTGTCCCACGGACCCGGTACTGGCCTCCAGCGTCGTCACCGGTGAGCCCGCCGAGAAGACCGTCGCGGCGCGCACCCGGCAACTGCTTTCCCTGGAGTCGGGGGCCAATGACGGCCTCGCCCTGCCCCTGGTGCTCGCCGCGATCGCGATCGCCGGACCCCTGAGCGGTGGCGAGGCGGTGTTGGAGTCCCTCTGGCAGGTTGCGGGCGCCACGCTGCTGGGAGCGGCGACCGGCTGGCTGGGCGGCACAGTGCTGCGGGCCGCCGAGAACCACCGCACTATGCAGCCGGGCCCGCTGCTCCTCTACACCCTGATGCTCGCCCTGCTGGTGCTGGGCCTGTCCGGGCTGCTGCGCGTCGACGGTGTGCTGGCCGTCTTCGTCGCCGGTCTGGTCTTCAACGCGGCCGGCTCGATCGACGAACGAACGACCGAGAACAAGATCGACGAGGCGATCAACCGGTTCGCCGTCCTGCCGCTGTTCGTGGTGTTCGGCGCCATGGTCCCCTGGCAGGCGTGGGCAGACCTGGGGTGGTGGCGCGGGCTGCTGCTGGTTTTGGGCGTGCTGCTGCTGCGCCGCCTGCCGGTCGTGCTGGCCCTGAAGCGCCCGCTGGCCTTGACGTGGCGTGATGCGCTCTTCCTGGGCTGGTTCGGGCCCATCGGCGTCTCAGCTCTGTTCTACCTGACGATGGAGGCACACCGGCTCAGCGCCGATCCGCGGGTACTGGCTGCCGGGACGCTGGTCATCGCCGCCAGCACCGTGGTACACGGCGTCACCACCACATCCGGGCTGAAGGCCTACCGCACAGCGGGCCGGCGGGCGAGGGCCTCCGAAAGCGGTACGGGGTGACCTCGCCCTGATAGTTCCAGGTCGCGCCCGGCCGACCCCTACGGGGACGGCCGTATGCAGCCTGGCAGGATGTGCGGCTGAACGCGCGAGCAGAAAGGACACCTGTGCACACACGGTCGAGGAAACGAGGAGTCATCGGCCTGCTCCTTCAAGCGGGCGCCGGGCTGGCTGTGCTGGCGCTGCTCGCCGGACTGCTCCAGGCGGCGATTCCGGTCGGCGTGGCGGCCGCCGCGACAAGGGAGGGCGGCAGTGCTCTTGCCGCCTCGGTCCTGAGAGCCGTCTCCAACGGTGCGTTGGGAGCCGCGGTCTGCGTCGTGCAGCTCGCGCTGCTGTTCCTCTGTCTCAAGGGCGTTCGGTTCTGCTGGTACCGCTGGCGCGGCCAGCGACCGAAGCCGCAGACAGCCTGATCGAGCCCCCGGTCGGGTGCATCACAGCCATGGACCCCGCAGAACCAGGGTGGCACCTGTATTTTCAACGCTCCGGGTGCAGCGGTGGACAAGGCCGGACTGCCGACCGTCTGCCGCCGCCCAAACCGACCGCGGATGCACCGGGCACAGGAAGTCCGCACGGGCTCGTGCGGTGACAGGCGCGTTGGCGGGGTACCGGTAACCAGGCCCAAGCCCTCCAAGCGGAGAGGCAGAGGCGCCTGCCGGTCCGGCGCCGGCGTCGGCAGCATTTGATCGACAGCGGGAGCACGTCTGGTGGTACTCGTCATCGTCTTCGGAGTGGCGCTGCTGGTGGCTGTGCTGCTGTCCGGACTGGCCGCCCGATCGGTGCTGTCGACCTCCCTGCTCTTCCTGGCGGGCGGCGCGCTCGTCAGCGACGGCTTCCTCGGCCTGATCCACATCACCCCGGACAGCGACATCGTCCGGGTCACCGCCGATCTGGCGCTTTTCGCGGTGCTGTTCACCGACGGCATGCACGTCTCCTTCCCCGCCCTGCGCCGAGCCTGGCGCAACCCGGCCCGCGCGCTCGGTCTGGGCATGCCGCTGGCCTTCCTCGGAGTCGCGCTGCTGACACACTTCTTCGTCGGATTGGACTGGACGACGTCTTTCCTGGTCGGCGCGGTGCTGGCACCCACCGATCCGGTGTTCGCCTCGGCCATCGTGGGCCGCAAGGAGGTCCCCGCCCGGCTGCGGCAACTGCTCAACATCGAAAGCGGCGTCAACGACGGCCTGGCGCTGCCGTTCGTCCTCGTCCTCATCGCGGCCGCCGCACCCCCCGGCCATGCCGAGGACGTCGGCTTCGGCCCGATCGCCGGTGAACTCCTCCTCGGGCTGCTCTTCGGCGTGGCCCTGCCGCTGCTGGTGCACTGGCTGGTCAAATTCCGGCTGCTGGGCGCGGAACCCAACCTCCAGCCCCTGCTGCCGCTGGCGGTCGGCGTCGTCCTGTACGCGGCTTGCCACCTCACCCACGCCAACCCCTACCTGGCCGCCTTCTCCGCGGGCGCGGTCATCGCCGCACTCGCACCCGAGGCCAAGGATGCCTTCGAGCCGTTGGGAGGAGCCCTGGCGGAGCTGGCCAAGTTCGCGGCGCTGCTGGTCTTCGGCGCGCTGCTCACTCCGCACCTCTTCGGTGAGCTGTCGGTCGGCGGTTACGCGGTGGCCGTCTTGTCCATCGCCCTCATCCGCCCGGCCTCTCTGCTGCTGTCCTTGGCGGGCACGGATTTCAACCGCAAGGAGAAGCTCACCGCGGCCTGGTTCGGCCCCAAGGGATTCGCCTCGGTGGTCTATGGACTGCTGGTGCTCCAAGCCGGCATTCCTCGGGGCGAGGAAGCGTTCACCCTGATCGCCGTCACCATCGCCTTCTCGATCATCGCCCACAGCAGCACGGACGTACCGATCGCACGGATCTTCGACGTCGAAGAACTGATCGGCCTCCCCGACGACGACAAAAAGCCACAGCGCCAGCCGTCGTCCCCTGGCGGGGAAGGCAACAACACAAAGATCAACAGCCATCACGGCCAGTCCCGGGCGGACTGAGCAGCCCTGCCCGCGAGGACGCTCAGACGCCGTTCTCCCGGCAAGGAACCGAAACCGTCGGTTCTATCCCGGTGCGGCCGGACTTCGAGGAGCACGGCTGCACGTGTGCGCACGGACCGAGCACGCTGTGCCGAGGGCTGCCGGAGCTCTGGCTACTGCCGGCCGCCCGGCGCCGATGTGTACCACCCTGCCCGGCCGCCAGCCGCTCCGTTGCCGCGCTCGGCGTCTGGTCACGTCCACCCCCGGCCATGCCGCGCCGTCGTCAGCTCCGGCCGCGATCGGCACGCCCGGCCGTAACGGCGCGAGCTCGTTCGGATTCACCGTCCGCCGTCGTCCAATGCGACCGTAGCTTTAACGCGCTTACCCCCCGACTCGCGGCGGATCTCGAAGCTGCGGCACACGGCCATCACGATCTCCAGGCCGTGCTTGCCGACCCGGTGCGGATCGGCTTCCCGGGGCACTGGCAGGGTCGGATCGCTGTCCCAGACGCTGATTTCCACGGTGCCGTCGCCGACCTTTAGATTCAGCAGGCATGGGCCGGATGCGTACTTGTGCGCGTTGGTCACCAGCTCGCTGACTACCAGCTGGGCCAGGCCCATTGCACGCTCTGACACCGGGATACCGTGAACGGCTTGCACCTCGGTCATGAAACGGCGGGTCTCATCCCGCGCTTCGGCGATCCGCTCCCCGCCCTCCAGGGCGACAACAAACAGCAGGGGACGGCTGACCAGCGGTTGATCCTCGTCTTCGTGCACTGGCTCCGTACCGCCACTCTTGTCCTGTAGCAACCTGGCTAAAGGCGCTCACATACCCCCAAATCTCGTCTACACGCAACCCTCGAATCACGGATGCATAACTCTCTCAGCGCGTCGTCGTCAGACTGGGAACGCCGGCGGGGAGAAGCCCGAACGGGCACCGCCGTGCCTGCCCCAGTCACACTTGGCAGGGTCTGCGGTGTCCGGCGTCGAGGAGAGGTTACTGCTCACTGTCCGACGGCCCTGTTCCGACCGCGCCCACCGCCGTCCGCCACCGTCCGCCGGCCGTCGTCGAGGAGGTGCTGCTCGTGCTCGGCTGTGCCGCGCCGCCGTACGGGCCGGGCGAGTATGGTCCCCGGAGGTTGCCGGGCGGATCGCGGTGAGTCGGGTGCCGCCGGGGGTTCGCTGCCCGGGCCGGGCAGGCCGCGGCACGTCCCGCCCGCTCCTTCGCGTGCTCGTCGGTGGGCAGGGAGCTGGAGATGGTCGCCCGCGACCGCGACACCTGGATCGTCACAGGCGACTTCAGTCCCGATGTCCAGTGGTAGCGGAACTTCCACAGCACTCCTTGCGCGACGGTCCAGTTCGGCCGTTGATACCACGCGGTCACCACGACGTTTCCCACACCGGTGGAGGGTGGCCGGATCATGAACGACTACGCCGGCTGTCACCCCCGCGCCGCACGAACGCTGCGCCGCTTCACGGACTTCGCGTTCGACGGCTCCGCGTCCACCTCTCACGAGGCGGGGGAACGCATCTCCTTCGTCCGGCTGGAGGCCCGGCCACTGCGCGCCTTACCCCCGCGGGGGCTTCATGGAGGCGTCCAAAGGCTCTACTCCTTGCCTATGCCACCTACCTCAAACCTCCGCAAGGTAGACGATCCGATAACGCTCACGACGCGATCGTGACACAGAGCAATGGTGTTATGGCGTCGTTATAAACGATGTATTTGTTCGCTAATCACCGGATTAGCCCCACGCATTCATGGAACCGTGTGCGCCTCACCACGCCCGCCGACGGCGTTCCCGTAACACAGAACCTGGCGTTCCGGAAGATCGGAAGGCCAGGAACTTCATCCCTGTGCTCGGTAACTTCGGCGCCCATGACCACCGCTCGTACCGAGCCGGGCCGCACCCCGAGCCTGGCACACACGCATGCCGCGCAGTGCCGCATCGACAGCCCCACCGTGGCGGACGGGCCACACCTCTGGCGCATCGCGCGGGACTCCGACGTGCTGGATCTCAACTCGCCCTACAGCTACCTGCTGTGGTGCCGGGACTTCGCCGACACCTCCGTGGTGGCCCGGGATCCGGAGGGACGACCCGTCGCCTTCGTCACGGGCTATCTGCGCCCCGAGGAGCCCGGCACTCTCTTCGTCTGGCAGGTCGCCGTCGACGCCGCCCACCGCGGACTGGGCCTGGCAGCCGCCCTTCTCGACACCCTGTCGGCCAGGGTCGCCGAGGCGAGCCGCCTCGACCGGGTCGAGACGACGATCACGCCGGGCAACACGCCTTCCGAGCACCTCTTCCGCTCCTACGCGGCCCGGCACGGAGCCGCTGTGGCGTGCGAGGTCCTCTTCGCCCCCACGGACTTTCCCCCACCCGGGCACCAGACCGAAGTGCTGTACCGCATCGGCCCCATGGCCGCCTGATCCGAAGCCGCCCGCCGACCGGTCGGATCACCGCCGTCGACACCCGCACCCGCGCACCCTCACTGGAGTACGACGTGACCATCATCGACACCGTTCCCAGCGTCTTCGAGACCGTCGAGTCCGAGGTCCGCAGCTACTGCCGCGCCTGGCCCACCGTCTTCGCACGGGCCAGCGGCAGTCGGCTGTACGACGAGCACGGCCACTCCTTCCTCGACTTCTTCGCCGGCGCCGGCTCGCTCAACTACGGCCACAACAACCCCGCCCTCAAACGCCCTCTCCTCGACTACCTCGGAGCCGACGGCGTCACCCACGGACTCGACATGTCGACCACCGCGAAGCGGGACTTCCTGCAGACGTTCCGCTCGACCGTCCTCGAACCCCGAGCCCTCCCCTACAAGGTGATGTTCCCGGGCCCGACCGGCACCAACGCGGTCGAGGCGGCCCTGAAGCTCGCCCGCAAGGTGACCGGCCGCAAGACGGTGGTCTCCTTCACCAACGCGTTCCACGGCATGTCGCTGGGCTCCCTCGCCCTGACCGGCAACGCCACCAAGCGCGCGGGCGCCGGTGTTCCGTTGACCCACACCACCCAGATGCCCTACGACCACTACCTCGGCGGACGGGTTCCCGACTTCCTCTGGTTCGAACGGCTCCTGGAGGACTCCGGGTCCGGCCTCGACCACCCGGCCGCCGTGATCGTCGAGACGGTCCAGGGCGAGGGCGGCGTCAACGTCGCCCGCGCCGAATGGCTGCGCGGGCTCGCGGATCTTTGCCGCCGCCGGGACATGCTCCTGATCGTCGACGACATTCAGATGGGCTGCGGCCGGACCGGCGACTTCTTCTCCTTCGAGGAGGCGGGCATCACTCCGGACATCGTCACCCTGTCCAAGTCGATCAGCGGCTACGGCATGCCCATGGCCCTCACCCTGTTCCGCCCGGAGCTGGACCTGTGGGAACCCGGCGAGCACAACGGCACCTTCCGCGGCAACAACCCGGCCTTCGTCACCGCCACCGCCGCGCTCGACACGTACTGGCGCGACTCGGCCCTGCGCGACCGGACCCTCCAGGCAGGCGGGCGTGTCGAGGCCGCCCTGCGCGAACTGGCGGCCGGTCACGAACGGCTGGGCATGTCCTTCCGCGGGCGAGGCCTCGTCTGGGGTCTGGAGCTCGCACACGAGGGGCGGGCCGAGGCCGTGTGCCGCCGGGCGTTCGAGCTCGGCCTCCTCATAGAGACCTCGGGACCCCGAAGCGAGGTGATCAAGCTCCTGCCACCGCTGACCGCCTCCGACGACGAGCTCGACGAGGGGCTCGGCATCCTCGCCCGCGCCGTCCGCCACACCGCCTGAAGCCCCACCACGGAAAGGCACCGCCCCCATGATCGTCCGCAGCTTCGACGAGCTGGAGAACACCGAGCGGCACGTGAGGTCCGCCTCCGGCACCTGGGAGAGCAAGCGCATCGTCCTCGCACGCGAACGCGTCGGCTTCTCCCTGCACGAGACCGTCCTCTACGCCGGGACCGAGACGACGATGTGGTACGCGAACCACGTCGAGGCCGTCGTCTGCACCGCCGGCGAGGCCGAGCTCACCGACCACAAGACCGGCACGACGTACACCATCACGCCCGGGACGATGTACCTCCTCGACGACCACGAGCGGCACACGCTCAAGGTCAAGGAGGAGTTCCGCTGCCTGTGCGTCTTCAATCCGCCAGTCACCGGCCGCGAAGACCACGACGAAAACGGCGTCTACCCGCTCCTCACCGAGCCGGACCCCCTTTGAGACCCGACGGCACTCCCCACCCCCGCAGGCACCGGAAGAGCAGGAAAGGCAGAGATCCATGGCCTCCGCACCCGCCCGTCCCCTCGACACCTACCCCACTCGCGGCACCGAGGAAGCCCTCGTCGACCGCAAGGACCCCGTCGTCTGGTCCGAGCCGGGCACCCCCGGCCCGTTCTGGCCCCGTGAGCTGGAGGACTACGAGCGCAACGGCTTCCTCGCCGTCGACGCCCTCGTCACCCCCGAGGAGGTGACGAAACTCCGCGCCGAACTGGACCGCCTCGTCGACGATCCGACCGTACGCGCCGACGAACGGGCGATCGTCGAGCCGCGCTCCCAGGAGATCCGCTCCGTCTTCGAGGTCCACCGGATCAGCGAGGTGTTCGCACGGCTCGCCGCCGACCCCCGCCTCGTGGATCGCGCCCGGCAGATCCTCGGCTCCGACGTCTACATCCACCAATCCCGGATCAACGTCAAGCCCGGCTTCGGCGCCAGCGGCTTCTACTGGCACTCCGACTTCGAGACCTGGCACGCCGAGGACGGCCTGCCCCGCATGCGGACCGTCTCGGTCTCGATCGCGCTGACGCCGAACTACACCACCAACGGCAGCCTCATGATCATGCCGGGCTCGCACCGCACCTTCCTCGGCTGCGCCGGCGCGACACCCAAGGACAACTACAAGAGGTCCCTGCAGATGCAGGACGCCGGAACCCCCTCGCCCAAGGCGCTCACCGCCTTCGCCGAGGCGTGCGGCATCGAGCACTTCACCGGCGAGGCCGGCTCCGCCGTCTGGTTCGACTGCAACGCCCTGCACGGCTCGGGCGACAACATCACCCCGTACCCGCGCAGCAACGTCTTCCTCGTCTTCAACAGCGTCGAGAACGCACCCGAACTGCCCTTCGCCGCACCCGTCCGGCGTCCGTCCTTCATCGCAGCACGCGACGTCACCCCCATCGGCTGACATCGCTCCCACCCACACCGGAGAAAGGACGGCATGACCCCCTCACTCACCCGCAGACGCCTCTTCCTCACCGGCGGCGCGCTCCTGGGCGCGGGAATCGCAGCCCCGGGGCTCCTTACCGCGTGCAGCCGTACGGAGACCGGCAGCGGCACCCCGGCCGACGACGCCGACCTGCTGGCGAAGCTGCGCGAGCAGGGCCACGTCCGGATCGGCTTCGCCGGCGAGGCACCGTACGGCTTCCAGGACGGCGGCGAACTCGCCGGCCAGGCACCGACGCTGCACCGGGAGATCTTCACCGCGCTCGGCATCGCCGAACTGCAGCCCACCCTGACCGAGTTCGGCGCTCTGATCCCCGGCCTCCTCGCCGGACGGTTCGACGTGGTCAGCGCCGGCATGGCCATCACCCCCGAACGCTGCGCCAAGGTGATCTTCTCCGAGCCCGAGTTCGTCTCCCCCACCGCCCTCATGGTCCCGAAGGGCAACCCGAAGAGGCTGACCGACCTCAGGTCCTGCGCGGCCAAGGGCGCCACCGTCGGCGTGCTCACGGCCGCCGTGGAGACCTCGTACGCCAAGGCCGCCGGGGTGCCGGCCAGCTCGGTGAAGGCGCTGGCGAAGCAGCAGGACGGGCTGGACGCCCTACTCGCCGGCCGCATCGACACCTTCGCCCTCACCGGCATCTCCCTGCGCTGGCTCGCCCGCACCAACGAAGGCGCGGCCGTGGAGGTGCTGGAGCCGTTCGTGCCCGTCATCGACGGCGTCGAACAGCACAGCCCCGGCGGCGCCGTCTTCCGGCCGGGCGCCACCGGCCTCCGGGACGCCTTCAACCAGGAGTTGAGAAAGATCACCGCCGATCCCGCTCGCTATGTGCGGCTCATCGGGAAGTACGGCTTCACCGAACGCGAAGTGCCGCCGCGCACCCTGCGCACGGCCGACCTGTGCACGGCGTGATGGGACGTGGGCATGGCTGACTTCCTGCCCGAACTCGGCCGGGCGCTGCCCGACGTCGGCGAGGGCCTCCTTATCACCCTGGAGGCCACCGTGCTGGGCGCTGCCCTCGCTCTCGTGCTCGCCTTCAGCCTGGGCCTGGCCTCCCGCTCCTCGCGGCTGCTGGTCCGGGGCGCCACACGGGTGACCGTCGAGTTCCTCCGCGGGACATCGCTGTACGTGCAGCTCTTCTGGCTCTACTTCGCACTGCCCATGCTCGGCTTCCGCCTGGAGCCGATGGCCTGCGGGGTGCTCGCCTTCGGATTCAACTACGGCGCATACGGCGCGGAGGTCGTGCGGGGCGCCGTGAACGCGGTGCCCCGCGCCCAGCGCGAGGCGGCGATCGCCCTCGGCATGGGACCGGCCCTGCGCCTGCGCCGGATCCTGCTCCCTCAGGCATACGTCCTGATGATCCCACCCTTCAAGAACCTGCTCATCCAGCTCCTCAAGGCCACCCCGCTGCTCTCCCTGGTGACCGTCACCGACCTCACCTTCCAGATCGACCAGCTGCGATCGGCGACCGGTGGCACGGCCGCCGCCTATCTGCTGCTGCTCCTGCTGTACTTCGGCGTGGCCAGCCTCCTGGGCACCGGGATGAACGCCCTGGAGCGCACCGCGAAGGGGCGGCTCGGGCAAGAGGGTGGTGCATGATGTGGGACATGGAAGCGGCTCGCGCCGCGCTGCCCGTCGTACTCGAGGGCTTCGGTGTCACACTCCTCGCCACGCTCCTGGGCTTCCTCGTCGCGGTGCTGGCAGGACTCGTCATCGCGCTACTCCAGCGCGCGGACATCCGGTGGATCACCCTCCCGGTGAGTTTCCTGGCGCACTTCGTGCGCTCCACCCCGGTCATGGTGCAGCTGTTCGCCGCATGGGTGCTCATCCCCGGTCTCGACGCGCTGCCGCTCGGCATCGCGGTCCTGGGCCTGCACTACGCGACGTACCTCTCGGAGGTCTACCGCGCGGGAATCGACGCCGTGCCGAAAGGCCAGTGGGAGGCGTGCACGGCCCTCTCCCTGCCGCACCGCCGGGTCTGGTGGGCCGTGGTCCTGCCGCAGGCCGTGCGCAACGTCCTGCCCGCACTGGGGAACTACGCGATCTCCCTGTTCAAAGAAACCCCGTACCTGTCGGTCATCACCGTGCACGAGATGGTCCACGAGGCAAGCACCTTCGGCAGCACCCACTTCGCCTATCTGGAGTCCTTCACCCTCGCCGCGGCCGTCTTCCTGGTCGCGAGCTGGCCCACTTCCCTTCTCGTACGACGTCTGGAGGCACACCTTGCCCACTGACAGCCGACCGGTGGCCGACCCCGGCGACGCTCCCGAGATGATCCGCTTCGAGCGGGTGACGAAGCGCTTCGGCGATCACACCGTCCTCGACGGCCTCGATCTGACGGTCGCTCCCGGCGAGCGGGTGACGCTGATCGGACCGAGCGGCTCCGGGAAGACCACCATCCTCCGACTTCTTATGACGCTGGAGCGGGTCACCGACGGCGTCATCCACGTGGACGGAAAGCCGTTCTCGCACATGCCGACCGGTCCGGGCGGCCGACTGGTCCCGGCGAGCGAGCGCTACCTCACCCCGCGCCGCAGACGCATCGGCATGGTCTTCCAGCAGTTCAATCTCTTCCCCCACATGACAGTCCTAGCCAATGTGACAGAGGCCCCGGTCCACGTCCTCGGCCTGGACAAGGACGAGGCCGCTCGCCGCGCCCGGGACCTGCTCGACCTCGTCGGCCTCGCCGACAAGCACGACGCCCACCCCACGCGGCTCTCCGGCGGACAGCAACAGCGGGTCGCCATCGCCCGCGCGCTCGCGATGCGTCCGGAGATCCTGCTTCTGGACGAAGTGACATCAGCGCTCGACCCGGAGCTTGTGGCGGAGGTGCTGGACGTCCTGCGCGAGGTGGCCCGAACCACCGACATCACCATGCTGTGCGTGACCCACGAGATGGGCTTCGCACGGGACATCTCCGACCGGATCATGATGTTCGACCACGGCCGCGTCCTGGAGTCCGGGCCCCCGCAGCGGCTCCTCGACGCACCCGAGCACGAGCGCACGCGGGCGTTCCTGCGGGCGGTCCGCTGACGGGTCCGGCGAATGTCCGGCTTGTCGACGCGGTGCGCCGGCATGCCTGGGTCTTCAGTGTCCAGCTATCAGCGCGTCGCTCAGCTTGCCGTGAAGTGCGATGTTGGGAGTATTGAGGCCGGTGATCTTGTCGACCTTGCCGCGCTGGGCGTACTTCACCTCGACCGTGTCCAGGGCCGCGATGAAGGAGGCGTCCCAGATGTGCGCGGCCGAGAGGTCGATGACGACCCTCTTCGGGGCGCCCGCGTAGTCGAATCGGCCGACGAGGTCGTTGGAAGAGACGAAGAACAGCTCGCCGGTGACCCAGTAGACGACCGTGCCGCCGTCGGGGCCGACGAGCAGCTCGGGCATCCGCGGTCCGACGTCGGCGAATTCGCGGGCAGTGTCGACGTCGTGGGTGTGCACGGCCCGGATGTAGGTGAACGCGTCGGCGACGCGGTTCGGGCGCATGGGGCGAGTGGTTTGATGGCGGTGGTCTCGGGCATGACGCTCTCCTTGCGTACGGGCCGCCCCGCCGATCGCGGCGGCTTCGGAAACGAGTCTCAGAGCGCGGGGCTGTGGACAGCGGCCGCGTGCGGGACGGGACCGAGACCGGACGACGCCTATGTGACGACGCAGCACAGTTGGCAAATCAGCACGCTTGTTGGCAAGCGATGTCTGCCGTCACTCTGTGGAGTCCTGCGGTCTCTCGTCCATGCGTAGGTCAGCGGTGCGGGGCGGAACGGGTCGAAGGCGGCTCGGCTTGACCTGTGAGAACGACAAGAGGACCCCTGCCGCGGGCCGGGGTCCTCTTGGGTTTCGCAGGGGTGGGGTCAGTGGCTGCCGGCGAGTTCGCCGGTGAGCTTGCCATGGAGGTCGGCGCTCAGGTCGTTCAGCCCGGTGATTTCCACGGTCTTGCCGCGCTGGGCGTACTTGGTCTCGATCGCGTCCAGGGCGGCCACGGAAGAGGCGTCCCAGACGTGGGCCTCGGAAAGGTCGATGACGATCTTGTCGGGGTCGCCGGCGTAGTCGAACTGGCCGACGAGGTCGTTGGAGGAGGCGAAGAACAGCTCGCCGGTGACCCGGTAGACGACCGTGGTGCCGTCGGGGTCGAGGACGCTGTGTACGCGGACGAGGTGGGCGACTCGCTTGGCGAAGATGACCATGGCGGTGATGGAGCCGACGACGACGCCGACGGCGAGGTTGTGGGTGGCCACCACGGCGACCACGGTGACGACCATGACGGTGATCTCGCCGGCGGGCATCCGCTTGAGCGTCTTCGGGGCGATGGAGTGCCAGTCGAAGGTCGCGAACGAGACCATGACCATGACGGCGACGAGGGCGGCCATGGGGATGTCGGAGACGACCGGGCCGAAGGCGATGCAGAGCACCATCAGGAACGAGCCCGCAAGGAAGGTGGACAGGCGGGTGCGGGCGCCGGAGACCTTCACGTTGATCATGGTCTGGCCGATCATGGCGCAGCCGCCCATGCCGCCGAAGAAGCCGGTCACGATGTTGGCGATGCCCTGGCCGATGGACTCGCGGGTCTTGGAGGAGGGGGTGTCGGTGATGTCGTCGACCAGCTTCGCGGTCATCAGCGACTCCATCAGGCCGACCAGCGCCATCGCGAACGCGTACGGTGCGATCGTCGTCAGGGTGTCCATGGTGAACGGCACGTCCGGCAGGCCCGGCACCGGCAGGGAGGACGGCAGCTCGCCCTTGTCGCCGACGGTGGGCACCGCGATGCCGGCCGCGACCGTGATGACGGTCAGGATGACGATCGAGACGAGCGGGGCCGGGATCACCTTGGTGACCTTCGGGAAGAACACCATCAGCGCCAGCCCGCCGATGATCAGCGGGTACACCGCCCACGGCACATCGTGCATCTCGGGCACCTGGGCCATGAAGATCAGGATGGCCAGCGAGTTGACGAAGCCGATCATCACCGAGCGCGGGACGAACCGCATCAGCTTCGCCACCCCGAGCGCGCCGAGCGCGATCTGGATGACACCGGCGAGGATGACGGCGGCGATCAGGTAGCCCAGGCCGTGCTCACGGTTCAGCGGCGCGATCACGAGCGCCACGGCGCCGGTCGCGGCCGAGATCATCGCCCGCCGGCCGCCGACGATCGAGATCGTCACGGCCATGGTGAACGAGGCGAACAGGCCGAGCGCCGGATCGACGCCCGCGATGATGGAGAACGAGATCGCCTCGGGGATCAGGGCGAGGGCGACGACCAAGCCGGCCAGGATCTCGGTGCGCCAGACCTTGGGGTTGTTGATCCAGTCGGGCTTGAGGCCACGCAGCCGCGCGGCGGGAGTCACAGCAGCAGAAGACAAGGAGATGCGTACCTGTCGTGCTCGGGCACACCCCTACGGCAGGCCGGGGCGCGCGGGAAGGATGCGCGGGGACCGGAACGGCACCCCGCGAGCGGCCCGCAAAGCAGGGCCGGAAGTCATGAAAGGCAGACGTGAGGCGGCGGCGCGCACGGGCGACCTGCGGCTCACGGAGGGGGGCGAAGTGTCACGGCGGGCAGGCGGCGGCGGTCGGCGTCATGGGCTCGCGCACGCTCTCTCCTGCAAGAATCGGATCTTCGCCGGGGGCGGCATCGGCCCCGGAACGGCATCAGCGGGGCAGCCGGGCCGCCCTCACCTTCATCAACTCTACCCTAACGTTAGAGTAGAGGTCGGTGGGGTCGCACGGACGCGGCCCGCCACGACGGGAAGGGCCAGGGACACGGGCGTGTACGACAAGCACATGCAGATCGGCGAGGTCGCCGCGCGGACGGAGCTGTCCCTGCGCACCATCCGGCACTACGAGGAGACCGGCCTGGTCATCCCCTCCGCCCGCTCCCAGGGCGGCTTCCGCCTCTACACCGAGACCGACGTCGCCCGCCTCATGGTCATCCGCCGCATGAAGCCGCTCGGATTCACCCTGGACCAGATGCGCGACCTCCTCGACGCCACCGACCGCCTCGACGGCGACGACGCCCTCGATGCCGACGAGCGCGAGGCGCTGCTGGAGCGGGTGCGGACCTACCGGCAGGCCGCCGCCGAGCAGGTGGAGAAGCTGCGCGCCCAGCTGTCCCGGGCCGAGGACTTCGCCGACACGCTGGGCGCCCGCCCGGAGCAGAACGCTCCTGTGACCCGCCCGTCGGCCGGTCACACTCCGCGATCACTGGTGGCCAACTAACCTGCGTCACCCTTGCCAACTACGAGGCGTCACAACTCCCTGACCTGGGACGCCCTGCGGCCGTTCTTGCCAACTAGCCTGCGTCGTCACAGCCTATGACTCCAGTCACGGATAAATCCGCCCGTCAAAGGGGTGGTCAAGGAGGAATCGGACACTCGTCGGTGCTGGGTGTCAGACTGCGGTCAAGGGGTGGCTTCGCACGGTGGCCCCGGCCGCGTACCGCTTCGCGCGTACGCGGCTGGACCTGTCACCGACCCGGCCCCGCAGGGCCGGAGAACCCCGAGGACACGACCACCACCTCCATCCTGCCGATCCCGCCCGTCCCGCCGACCGGGTCGGACGTGTCAGATGCCGCCGCGGCAGCAAGCTCCGCAGCGGGCCCCGCGGCCTCCCGCCGCCGTCCGACGGTTGTCGCTGATCAGGCTTCTTACCCGCCCGCTCCGACGGGTTGCAACTCCTCTTCTCCTGCTCCTGATGTTTCTGGAGAGGCGTTCCGGCCCCGCAAGGCGACGGTGACGAAGGCCGGCGCGGACCTTCGCGGCGAAGCCCTGCTCACCCTGGCCCGGCTGCGCCTGGCCACGCCCCGCCAGCTCAAGGCGCTGCTGCTGCCGCACCAGCAGAGCACCGACCACGTCCGCCGGGCGCTGCGCAACCTCCACGCGGACGCTCTGGTCGGCCGGGCCCAGCGCGCCCAGCACAGCTACTGGCACTGCGCCCCGGCGCGCCCCGATCCGAACGTCCGCCAGCACGTCCGCCGCGTCGTCGAGGAGCTCGCCGAGACGTTCGCGCACGGCGTCGGCCTCCTCGCCCGGCGGCTGCCGGGACTCGAACGTTCCCTGGGCGGCCAGCAGGTCGGTCTCCGCCTCCCCCAGCAACACCGACACGTACGGACCGGTCAGCCGGCCCTTTCCGGCCGCCTCCACCGCCAGCCGGGCGGTGGACACCGCCGAAGCCGCCGTCTGCGCGGTGTTGGCCGCCTTGCGCCGGTAGTCCTCGCCCGAAGGGGAAGGCCCCGCGCACCCGGCCACCTGGGCCTTGCGACGGAAAAGCTGAGCATCAGTCTCGTCGGAGCCCACGACGTCTCACCGCTTCCGTGCGCGAGCTCGTTAGCGGAACAACGGCGACCAGATCCGGTCCTTCGTTGTAAGAGTCCTTCAAATGGCCGCAGAGCCTTGACCTGCTATTTTGCCTCCTACCAGGGTGTACGATGCACCCAGAACCGGTGGTAGCCCAGCGCCTCGACCTCCCGCGCGAGCTCCACCGTGTCCCGCAGCGCCCCGGCGGCGTCACCGCCCTCGCGGACGCGGGAGCGGTCCAGGACGGAGAGGCGGAACGGCAGCGGGGCGGCGGTTGAAGGACTCACGCCAGGTTCAACGCCTCCCGCCCGGAGGGATTCCCTACGCTGACGACGTGACGAGCGACAGCAGACCCCTGGCCGTGTTCGACCTGGACAACACCCTCTCCGACGCGCGGCACCGGCTGCACTTCCTGGAGCGCACGCCGCGCGACTGGGACGCCTTCTTCGACGCCGCCCCGCAGGACCCGCCGCTCCCGCCCGGTGTCGCCCTGTGCCTGGAGGCGGCGCGGCAGTGCGAGATCCGCTACCTGACCGGACGCCCCGAGCGCTGCCGGCAGGACAGCCTCGACTGGCTCGCGGCGCACGGCCTGCCCCGGGGCCGCCTCCACATGCGCCGCGACGACGACCGGCGCCCCGCCCGGCTGACCAAACTGGAGGTGCTGCGCCGGCTCGGCCGGAACCGGGAGGTCCGCATGCTCGTCGACGACGACGAGCTCGTGTGCGAGGACGCCGCGAGGGCGGGGTTCCACGTGGTGCGCGCCGACTGGGCGCTCGGTTCCCGGGCGCTGCGCCGGGCACAGGAGAAGGAGGGCCGTACCTGACGGGCCCGCCCCACGCGGGGACGGCCCGTCCCGAGCGGCCCGCCCCGCCCCCGCACGGGTCCGCCCCCGTGCGGGCGCGGCCGTGCCCGGCCGGGCCGCCCGCGCGGGGCGGGGGCCGGTGTCCGCGCGGCCGGGGCCCGGCTCAGGACTCGCCGGCGTCCGGGCCGTCGAGCCGGAAGCCCACCTTCAGCCCCACCTGGTAGTGCGCCACCTTGCCCTCCTCCAGGTGCCCCCGGACCTGCGTCACCTCGAACCAGTCCAGGTTGTGCAGCGTCTGCGCGGCCCGCGCGATCCCGTTGCGGATCGCCTCGTCCACCCCCGTGTGCGAGGTGCCCACGATCTCCGTGACGCGGTACGTGTGGTGTGACATGGCGGCCTCCTCGTCGCCGGTGGTGCGCGCGCGCCCGCTGGCGCGCCCTTTCCACGGTGCCCCAGGCCGCCCGGGACCGCGAGGCGGAGCGCACCGGACTTGACCCGGCCATTGGTACATACCAAAATCCAGCCATCGCCCGTGCGAACGCGTTCGCTCCCCCCACGTCGGGTCCGTCCTCCCTGCACCGGAAGCAAAAGGTGACCTACGTGAAGAAGCGCCTGCTCGCCTGTCCCGTCGCGGTCGTCTCCGCCCTCGCCCTCGCCGGCTGCGGCCTCGTCCCCGGTCAGGGCGGCACCCGTACCGTCACCGTCTGGCTGATGAAGGGCAGCGCCTCCGACGAGTTCCTGAAGCGGTTCACCACCGCGTACGAGCAGGAGAACCCCGAGGTCCGGTTGGAGATCGTCCTCCAGGAGTGGACCGGCATCGGCAAGAAGGTCACCGCGGCCCTGGCGAGCGAGGACGCCCCGGACGTCATCGAGGTCGGCAACACCCAGGTCGCCCAGTACGCCGAGACCGAGTTGCTGTACGACCTGACGCTGGAGTCCGTGCGCGACCTCGGCCACGAGGACTGGGTCCCCGGCCTCGCCGAGCCCGGCAGCATCGACGGCAGCCAGTACGGAATCCCCTGGTACGCGGCCAACCGCGTCGTCATCTACCGCAAGGACCTCTTCCGGCGGGCCGGGATCGAGGAGCCGCCCAAGACCCGCGAGCAGTGGCTGGAGGCCACCGAGAAGATCAACCGCACCGGCGCCCAGGGCATCTACCTCGCCGGCCAGGACTGGTACACCCTCTCCGGCTTCATCTGGGACGAGGGCGGCGAACTCGCCGTGGAGAAGGACGGCCGGTGGGTCGGCGCGCTCGACACCCCCGCCGCCCTCAGGGGCATGGAGTTCTACGAGGAGCTCCAGTCCCTCGGCTCCGGCCCGAAGGACTCCGACGAGGAGAACCCGCCGCAGGCCGAGGTGTTCGCCAAGGGCGAGATCGCCCAGATCATCGCCACGCCGGGTGCCGCGGCCGCCGTCCAGGAGCGCAACCCCGCCCTCGCCTCCCAGCTCGGCTTCTTCCCCATCCCCGGCAAGACCGCCGACAAGCCGGGTGCCGTGTTCACCGGCGGCTCCGACCTCGTCGTCCCCGTGAACGCCGGTGAACGCGCCGCCGCCATCGACGTCGTCACGGCCCTCGCCGGCAAGGATTGGCAGACCGACCTCGCCCGCACCATGAACCACGTGCCCAACAAGACCTCCCTCGCCTCCGTCGTCGAGGGCGAGGAGGCCACCGCGGCGATGGCCGCCGGAGCCGCGCACGGGCGGGCCACCCCCAACTCCCCGAAGTGGGCCGACGTCGAGGCGGACAACCCCATCAAGCCGTACATGACGGCCGTCCTCCAGGGCGCGGACCCCGCGGCGGCGGCGCGCCGGGCCTCCCAGCGGATCACCGACGCCCTGGCCGGCTGACCCTCGGGCGCGGCGGCCGGCGAACCGGGCATTCAGCCGCCGCACATCCCCGCTCCGCCGGGCGGTCACGTCGAGGCCAGGCGGCGACGGCACAAGTAGGGGTACGGGCCACCGCACCCCCGCGGCCGCCCCCGCCGCCCGGCCCAAGGAGCCACCATGACCACCACGACCCCGGCCCCGGTCACCACCGCCCCGCCCGCCCCGGCGGCGCCCGCGCCCCGCTACCGGGTGTCCCTCGCCCGCGAGCAGGAGGACGTGCGGGCCGCGCAGCGCCTGCGGCACCTCGTCTTCGCCGGCGAACTGGGCGCGCGCCTCGACGGCCCGGAGCCCGGCCTCGACAGCGACGCCTTCGACGCGTACTGCGACCACCTCCTCGTACGGGACGGGGCCACCGGAGAGGTCGTCGGCACCTACCGCCTCCTCCCGCCCGAGCGGGCCCGCGTCGCCGGGCGCCTCTACGCGGACGGCGAGTTCGACCTCACCCGCCTCGCGCCCCTCCGCGACGACCTCGTCGAAGTCGGCCGCTCCTGCGTGCACCCCGCGCACCGCGACGGCGCCGTCATCTCCCTCATCTGGGCCGGCATCGCCCGCTACATGGCCCGCACCGGCCACAACTGGCTCGCCGGCTGCTGCTCCCTGCCGCTCGCCGACGGCGGCACCCTGGCCGCCGCCACCTGGGACGCCGTCAAGGCCAGGCACCTCGCCCCCGAGGAGTACTGGGTCACCCCGCGCCGCCTGTGGTCCCCCGACGGCGCCGCCCGCCCCGCCGCCCGCACCGAGCTCCCGCCGCTGCTGCGCGGCTACCTCCGCCTGGGCGCCTGGGTGTGCGGCGCCCCCGCCCACGACCCGGACTTCGGCACCGCCGACCTGTACGTCCTGCTGTCGATGCGCCGCACCAACCCCCGCTACCTGCGCCACTTCCTCTCCCTCGGCGCGGAGTGACGAGCGCCTGGTTGCCGTCCGCGCCCTGCACCCCCGGGCGGTGCGCCACCCCCGCGCACCCGGCGGCGGGGCCCCTGCGCGCGGCCCTGCGCCTCGCCGCCGGACCGGCCGCCGTCCTCACCGGGGTGGTCCTCGCCCCGCTCGCCGCGCCGCTCCCCCCGGCCGCCCGCCACCGGCTGACCCGCCTGTGGTGCCGGACCGTCCTGCGCGCCTTCGGCGTGCGGGTGCGCGTCACCGGCGCCCCGCCGCCGCCCGGGCCGCTCCTCGTCGTCGCCAACCACGTCTCCTGGCTCGACGTCCCCCTCGTCGCAGCCGTCCTGCCCGGCCGGATGGTCGCCAAGCGGGAGGTGCGCCACTGGCCGCTGCTCGGCCCGCTCGCCGCCCTGGGAGGCACCCTCTTCCTCGACCGGGACCGCCTGCGCGCCCTGCCGGGCGCGGTCCGCGCCCTCGTCCGGGCCCTCGCCGCCGGGCGCCGCGTCGTCGTCTTCCCCGAGGGCTCCACGTGGTGCGGCCGGGCCCACGGCAGGTTCCGCCCGGCCGCCTTCCAGGCCGCCCTCGACGCGGGCGTCCCCGTCCAGCCCGTACGGATCGCCTACCGGCCCCTGGGGCCCGCCGCGTTCGTCGGCGACGACCCGCTGGCCGCCTCGCTGTGGCGGGTCGCGACGGCCGGGCGGCTCACCGCCGAGATCCGGCTCCTCGCCCCGATCCCATACGGCGCCCACCCCGACCGCCGCGCCCTCGCCCGCGCCGCACGGGCGGCGGTCGCCGGCCCGGAGGCCACGCCGGCCGCCCGGACGGCCGCGACCGCCGCCCCGCCGGGTCAGACCGCCGCCGCCAGCGACAGCGCGAACCTCCCCTCCCCGTCCGTCCACCACCGCGACAGCTCCAGTCCGGCGGCCGCGAGCTCCGCCGCGACGCCCTCCTGACGGAACTTCGCCGACACCTCCGTCCGCATCTCCTCACCCGCCGCGAACGGCACCGCCAGATCCAGCTCGGGGATCTTCACGGTCAGCGCGCGCCGCGCCCGCAGCCGCATCTCGATCCACTCGTTGTCCCGGTCCCACAGGGCGACGTGGTCGAAGTCGTCCGGGTCGACGTCCGCGCCCAGCTCCCGCGCCAGCACCGACAGCACGTTCTTGTTGAACTCCGCCGTCACCCCCGCCGCGTCGTCGTACGCCGCCACCAGCGTCGCCTCGTCCTTCACCAGGTCCGTGCCGAGCAGCAGCGCGTCCCCCGGCTCCAGCAGCGACCGCACCGACCGCAGGAAGACCGCCCGCTGGCGCGGCAGCAGGTTGCCCAGGGTGCCGCCGAGGAACGCCACGAGCCGCGGCCCCGGCGTGCCCGGCAGCGCCAGGCCCCGCGTGAAGTCGGCGACCAGCGCGTGCACCCGCAGCCCGGGCAGCTCCGCGGTCAGCGCCCCGGCCGCGCCGGTCAGCGCCGACTCGCTGACGTCGACCGGTACGTAGTCCACCAGCTCCGGCCGCAGCGCCCGCAGCAGGTGCCGGGTCTTCTCCGACGAGCCCGACCCCAGCTCCACCAGGGTGCGGGCGCCGACCGCCCCGGCTATCTCCGCCGCCCGCGCGACGAGGATCTCCCGCTCGGCGCGGGTCGGGTAGTACTCCGGCAGCCGGGTGATCTCCTCGAACAGCTCGCTGCCCCGCGCGTCGTAGAACCACTTCGGCGGCAGCTCCTTCGGGGTGCGGGTCAGGCCGTTGCGCACGTCGGCGCGGAGATCGGCGCCGGTGGTGCCCTCGGGCAGGGTGCGGGTCAGCAGGAACGGGCTCACGCGGGGGACTCCTCGAGCGGTTCGGCGGACGTACGCCTCGGGTGCGGATCGGGGGAGGGGGCGGGGGGAGGGGCCGGCGGCGCGTCCAGGGAAGCGACCGTGACGCCGTCCGCCGTGGCGGTCAGCACCGTCCGGTCCGGCACCTCGCACCAGCCGGGGCCGTCGTCGTACGGCTCCGAGGCGACGACCACGCGCCGGCCGGGCCCGGCCAGGTACCACAGCGTGTCGCCCCACGCGGTCGCGGTGACCGTCCCGCCGTCCGTCAGCAGCAGGTTCAGCCGCGACCCGGGCGCGGCCGCCGCCACGTCGCGGACCACGCCGGCCAACGTCCCGGAGGGAGGGTCGCCGCGCCGCAGCCGGTGCAGCACCAGGGCCCACACGAGCGCCGAGTCGTTGCGGGCCTCCAGGGAGAGCAGTTCGGCGGGCGGCAGTCCGGCCGCGAGCGCGGCGACCGCGCCCGGCCAGCCGGCCACCGCCCCGTTGTGGCTGAACAACCACGGCCCGGACGCGAACGGCGCGGCGGCCGCCTCCCCGTCCGCGCCGGGCAGGGTCGCGTCCCGTACGGCGGCCAGCACCGCGCGCGAGCGCACCACGCGGGCCAGGTCCGCGAACGATGGGTCCGCCCACACGGGCCCCGCCCGCCGGTAGCGCGCCGGCACCGGGTCGCCCGGCGCGTACCAGCCGACGCCGAAACCGTCCGCGTTGACCGTCCCGTACCGCTGGCGGCGCGGCGCCCACGACTGCCGGTACAGCCCGTGCGGGGGCGCCACCAGCAGCTCCCCGAGCGGCCCCGCCTCGTCACCGACCCAGGCGATGTGACGGCACATCAGCGCCTCACCCCGCGTCCCGCGCCGTGCGGAAACCGGCGAAGATCTGCCGCCGCACCGGGAGGTCCCAGTTCCGGAACGTCCCCCGGCACGCCACCGGCGCCACCGCGAACGAACCGCCCCGCAGCACCTTGTGCCCGGGCCCGAAGAACACCTCCGAGTACTCCCGGTACGGGAACGCCACGAACCCCGGGTACGGCAGGAAGTCGCTCGCCGTCCACTCCCACACGTCGCCGATGAGCTGCCGCACCCCCAGCGGGGACGCCCCCGCCGGGTAGGCGCCGGCCGGCGCGGGGCGCAGGTGCCGCTGCCCCAGGTTGGCGTGGTCCGGGGTCGGCTCGGCATCGCCCCACGGGTAACGCCGCGACCGGCCGGACACCGGGTCGTACCGGGCGGCCTTCTCCCACTCGGCCTCCGTCGGCAGCCGCCGGCCCGCCCAGCGCGCGTAGGCGTCGGCCTCGTACCAGCTGACGTGCAGCACCGGCTCGTCGTCCGGCACGGGCTCCACGACGCCGAAGCGCCGCCGCAGCCACTGCCCGCCCTCGTACCGCCAGAACAGCGGCGCGCCGATGCCGTGCCGACGGATCTGCGCCCAGCCCTCGGGCGCCCACCAGCGCGGGTCGCGGTAGCCGCCGTCGTCGACGAAGCGCCGGTACGCGCCGCACGTCACCGGCACCGTGTCGATGAAGAACGCGGGCACGGACCGCACGTGCCCGGGGCGTTCGTTGTCCAGGGCCCACGGCTCCTCGTCGTGGGAGGTGCCCATCGTGAACGGCCCGCCCGGCACCCGCACCTCGGCGGGGAGCCCGGCCGCGTCGTCGGCGGGGCGCGGCGGCTCCGGCGCGGACAGCGCGGCCGGGCCCCGGCGTAGTTGATGGGTAATCAGCATGGTCTCGTCGTGCTGCTGCTCGTGCTGGGCGACCATCCCGAACGCGAACGCGGCGTCCACCAGCGGGTCGCCCTCCAGCCGGGCCGCGCCGAGGAGGTCGAGGACCCGGTCGCGGACCTCGGCCGCGTACGCCCGCGCCTCGCGCGGCGACAGCAGCGGCAGGGACGGGCGGGTGGCGCGGGGGTGCTGGAAGGCGTCGTACAGCGGGTCGATCTCGGGCCACAGCGCGGCACGGCCGCCCACGGCCCGCAGCAGCCACTGCTCCTCCTGGTTGGGGATGTGCGCCAGGTCCCAGACCAGCGGGGACATCAACGGGGAGTGCTGGGCGGTCAGTTCGCCGTCGTCGACGCAGTCGGTGAGCAGGGCGGTGCGCGCCCGAGCCGCCGCCAGCGCGTCGTACGCCCGTTGCCGGAGCGCCTCGGGGGAGGTGGTGACGGTCATGTGCGGGGCTCCTTCCCGGAGTCGGGGCCGGGACCGGAAGGGGTCGTGGCCGTGGGGGCGGGACGGACGGAAGGCGGGGGAGGCGACGGGACGGGGGCGGGGTGCTGGTCGTCGGCCGGGCAGCGGCGCCGCAGCACGAACCGCTCGTGGAAGGCGGCCACCGCGTCCCGCACGGCGGTGGGCGCGCCCGAGCGGGCCAGCGCGTCGAGGGCGAGCCGGAAGCACTCCACGGCCGCCCGGTGCAGCGCGGGCGCGCCCGGCCCGTCCCGGACCGCCGCCCGCCAGTGCGCGTCCCTCGGCGGGGGCAGCGGCCCGGCCGTCTCCGCCAGCGGCAGCAGCGTCCGGTACGCCGCGTCGGCCGCCTCCGGGTCGTCGAACAGGGCCGTCGTCACGGCCAGGGGGACGATCCAGCCGTCGTCACCGGACTGCGCGTCCAGCATGCGCAGCTCCAGATGGCTGCCCCGCGGCCGTACGGGCGGGAACAGCGTCGTCAGGTGGTAGTCGAGGTCGGCGCGGGTCGGGGCCCGCAGCGCTCCGGAGCGCAGCCACGCGCGAAACGTCAGCCCCTCCGGTACCGTCCAGGGCCCTTCGGCCGTGCGCACGCACATCACCGGCGTGTCCAGCACGTGCCGCGCCCACGCGCCGCGCGGCTCCCGGCCGGGGGGCGGAGCCAGGCCCCGCGACGGGTCGACGGTCGCCCACAGCGACTGCCGCGTGGACCGCAGCCCGGTCGGACGCCCGTGCAGCACCGGCGAGTTGGCGAACGTGGCGACGAGCACCGGGCCCAGCAGGTGGGCCAGCCGCCACCGCCGCTCGTACCCGAGGGGGCCCGGCTCCTCGTACCCGGAGTCCACGCACACCTGCACGGACGCCGAGTCGCGCATCATGGACCGCCCGGCGGTGCCCCAGCGGTCGAGGTAGACCTCCATCGCGTCGTAGCGGGGCTCGCGCAGCAGCCGGTCCCGCGCGGGGAGCCAGGGGTCGGTGCCGGAGCCGGTGAGGGCCAGTCCGAGACGGGCGAGCGCGGCGCGTACGGCGGAGAGGTCGGCAGAGACGGTGGCGACGCACTCGGCGAGCGAGGCGGCGGGCGGCGAGCTGAGCTCAAGCTGCCCGCCGGGTTCGAGGGTGAGCGGCGACCCCAGGTCCAGGGTGCGCAGGGCGGTGAAGGCGGTGTGCAGGCGGTCGCGGGGGACGGGCAGGTGCGGGCGGTGCAGGTCGTGGACGAACCACTCCAGCTCGACCCCGACCGCGCGGGGCGGGCCCGTCTTGAAGCAGATACATCGCAGCAGGTCCTCGGCCTCGTCCTCGGACAGCGGCGGACCGCTGTCCGGGTGGGCGCTCGACGGCATGGTCCAGCTCCTCCTGTCGCGGGGCGTACCGTCCCACCTAAGCCACCGTCGCGGAGCCGCACAAGAGCGCCCGGGGGAACGGCACGTGCCGGACAAACCCGTTGCGGACCCTCCGCATGATCGCGAACGATGCGGGGTATGAGCGCACGTCTACGCGGTATCGCACGGGAGACGGAAGAGATCGTCGCGGCGGGCCGGTACCGGACCCCCGGCGGCGGTGAGGTCCGCATCGCCGAGCTGGTGGCCCGGGCCCTCGACGGCACCGCCCTGCACGGTCCCGGGCCCGTCCCCGCCACTCCGGACACGGACCGGACCACCCGCGTCGAGGTCACCGGGGAGTCCAGCACCGAGGCGGCGCGCCGGCTCACCGCCGCCGCCCCCGGCGACCCCGTCGCCGTCCTCAACTTCGCCTCCGCCCGCAACCCCGGCGGGGGCTACCTGAACGGCGCCCAGGCCCAGGCGGAGGCCCTGTGCCGCGCCTCCGCCCTGTACGCCACGCTGCTGCGCGCCCCCGGGTACTACGAGCACCACCGCGCCGACCGCGACCCGTTCTACACGGACCGGGTCATCCACTCGCCCGGCGTGCCGGTCTTCCGCGACGACCGCGGCAGGCTCCTCGACCGCCCGTACACGGTGGGCTTCCTCACCTCGCCGGCGCCCAACGCGGGCGTCATCCGCTCCCGTGCGCCCGAACGGGCCGCCCGCATACCGGCCGCCCTGGCGTCGCGCGCCGAGCGCGTCCTGGAGACGGCCGTCGCCCACGGCTACCACTGCCTCGTGCTGGGCGCCTGGGGCTGCGGCGTCTTCCGCAACGACCCCGCGGACGTGGCGGGCGCCTTCAGGGCGCTGCTCACCGGGGAGGGGCGGTTCGCGGGCCACTTCGACGAGGTCGTGTTCGCCGTGCTGGACCGGACCCACGAGGGGCGGACGGCAGCGGCGTTCCGCGCGGCGTTCCCCGCGGGGTAGGGCGTACGGCTCCGGCCGCGGCGTCCGCCCGTCGGTGCCGGGGCCCCGCGCCGTCTGGTGGCCCCGGGGCCCGCGCCGCCCGTCGGTTCCGGGGTCTCGTGCCGGCGAGCGGGCGCTCGTGGTCGCGTCGCGCGCGCCCCTCCGGCGCGCCCCTGACGTGCGCGGGGCGCCATACGTCCTTAGCGTCACGACCATGGACACACATCGGCAGCACCCGCGGCGCCTGGAGATCCTGATCGTGCCGGAGCACGCGGAGGGCCGCGACGCCGCGCACCTCGCGGAGGTGGCGATCCGCTCGGCCGTGGTGGACGCCACCGGCGAGACGGGCGCCTCCGGCTACCCCCGGTACGCCGGGGGCGGCATGGTCGCGGACATCGACCCGGAGACCCGTACCGTGGAGGCGCTCCTGGTGGACGGGTCGGAGCTGGACTACGGCCTGTCGGCACGGGTCGCGGAGCCGCGCGGGGGGTGAGGGCGGCGCCGGGCCGACGGCGGGCGCCCGTTGACACCGACCGCCCCGGGGCCGGAGACTCACCCCGTCGATAGTGAACATCCGTTCACCGTACGTATGCGCGCGTGCGGGCCCGTGTGCGCGCACCAGGCCGTGGGAGAGCCCCGATGAGCATCCGCGACGTCTACATCGTCGACGCCGTCCGCACACCGATCGGCAAGTTCGGCGGCGCCCTCTCCTCCGTACGCCCCGACGACCTCGCGGCGCACGTCGTACGGGCGCTGGTCGACCGCACGCCGGACCTCGACCCGGCGCGGATCGACGACGTCTACTTCGGCGACGCCAACGGCGCCGGCGAGGACAACCGCGACGTGGCCCGCATGGCGGTCCTGCTGGCCGGACTGCCCGTCACGGTGCCCGGCGTGACCGTCAACCGCCTGTGCGGCTCCGGCCTCGAAGCGGTCGTGCAGGCCGCCCGCGCCATCGCGCTGGGCGACGCGTCGGTCGTCCTGGCGGGCGGCGTCGAGTCGATGTCGCGCGCCCCCTGGGTCCTGCCGAAGCCCGAGCGGGCGTTCCCCGCCGGGCACCAGGAGATGTACTCGACGACGCTCGGCTGGCGCATGGTCAACCCGAGGATGCCGGCCGAGTGGACCGTGTCGCTGGGCGAGGGCGCCGAGCAGATCGCCGACAAGCACGCCATCGGCCGCGAGCAGCAGGACGCCTTCGCGCTCGCCAGCCACCGCAAGGCCGCCCGGGCGTGGGCGGAGGGCCTCTTCGACGGCGAGGTCGTCCCGTACGAGGGCGTGGACCTGCCCCGCGACGAGAGCGTCCGCGACACGACGTCCATGGAGGCCCTGGCCAAGCTGAAGCCGTCGTTCCGCGCGGACGGCACGGTGACCGCGGGCAACGCCTCGCCGCTGAACGACGGCGCGGCGGCCCTCCTCCTCGTCGACGAGGAGGGCCTGCGCGCCTGCGGCCGGGAGCCGCTCGCGCGGATCCGCGCGTCGGCGGTGACGGGCATCGAGCCGCAGTTGTTCGGGCTCGGCCCGGTGGAGGCGGTCCAGCGGGCCCTGGGCCGGTCGGACCGCTCCTTCGCCGACCTGGCCGTCATGGAACTGAACGAGGCGTTCGCGGCCCAGGCGCTCGGCTGCCTGGCCGAGTGGCCGGAACTGGACCCGGCGATCGTCAACCCGCGCGGCGGCGCCATCGCGATCGGCCACCCGCTCGGCGCGTCCGGCGCCCGCCTCGCGGGCTCGGTCGCCCACCAACTGGCGGCGGCGGGCTCGGGCACGGGCGTGGCGGCGCTGTGCATCGGGGTGGGCCAGGGCATCGCGGTGGTCCTGGAACGGTGAACGGGCGCGGGGCCGCGCCCCGCGCCCGCTTGCGACGGGGTTCGGCCCCGCCGGGGGATCAGTGATCGCCGCCCGGGGCCCCCGGGGCGCGGTCACCCGCCTCGGCCTCGTCGATCGCCTTCCGCACGGCGTCCATGTCCAGCTCGCGGGCCTGCCCGATGACGTCCTCCAGGACGGGCTCGGGCAGCGCGCCGGGCTGCGCGAAGACGGCGACGTTCTCCCGGACGATCATCAGGGTCGGGATCGACTGGATGTCGAAGGCGGCGGCGAGCTCCTGCTGCGCCTCCGTGTCGACCTTGGCGAACACGAGGTCGGGATGGCGCTCCGACGCCTTCTCGTAGACGGGGGCGAACCGGAGGCACGGGCCGCACCACGACGCCCAGAAGTCGATCAGGACGAAGTCGTTGTCCGACACGACCTGGTCGAAGTTCTCCTTGGTCAGTTCGATCGTGCTCATGCCGTCCGCCTCTCAGGGGGTCCGTAGGTGCCCCGCACAACGGTGCCCGGGGCCGTGGCTATTCCCCTGCCCCTTTTCGGGGCGCTGCCACGCCCCCTCCCGTCCCGCCCCGCCCGTCCGGCTCACAGCCGCGCGGCGAGCCGCTCCTTCACCGGCGGCCACTCCTCGGCGAGGAGCGAGAAGTAGACGCTGTCCCGCCAGGTGCCGTCCGGCCGCCGCCGGTGCCGGCGCAGCACCCCCTCGCGCCGTGCGCCGAGCCGGGCGATCGCCGCCTGCGAGCGCTGGTTGAGGTGGTCGGTCTTCAACTGCACGCGGCCCATGCCGAGTTCCTCGAAGGCGTGGGTCAGGAGCAGCAGCTTGGACTCGGTGTTGACCGCGGTGCGCCAGTAGGCGCGCCCGTACCAGGTCCAGCCGATCTCCAGGCGCTCGTCGTCCACGTCGACGTCCATGTAGCAGGTCCACCCCACGGCCCGGCCCTCGGCGCGGTGCACGACGGCGAACGGCACGTACTCCCCGCGTTCGGCCTTCGCCAGCAGGCCCCGGGCCTTCACGGCCAACTCCTCCTCGCTGCGCGGCGCGGGCCCGCCCTGCCACCGCCACACCTCCTCGTCCCGCCCGCCGGCGGCGAACAGGTCCGGGAGGTGCCGCATGTCCAGCGGCTCCAGGCGCACGTGGCGGCCGACAAGGGTGGTGGGCGCGGGTCTCGTGGCAGACATGGACGCACTCTAACCCGCCATTGCACTAGCCTCAACAGGTTAATGCCCTAGTGCAAAAGGGGGAGGGCGGTGTGGCGGTCGCACGCCCGCGGTCCCTCCCATCCCCGTCCCCGGCCCGGGGCGGGGCGCCGCGGGCGGGTCGACCGGGCCGGACCGGGTACCCGGCGCCCCATGATGAAGCGCGCTCTGTGGCAAGGGTTGGTGGCGGGTGCGGCGGGCGGCGTCGTGATGACGCTGGGCGAGAAGGTCGAGCAGCGCCTCACCGGCCGTCCCGACTCCCACGTCCCCGCACGTGTACTGGAACGCCTCACCGGCATGGCGGAGCGGCCCGGCAGGCAGCCGGTGCCGGTGAACTGGGCCATGCACTTCGGTCAGGCCGCCGTACTGGGCGTCCTGCGGTCGGTGATGGCCCACGCCGGGCTCCGGGGGCCGTGGTCCTCGGCGCAGTTCGCCGTGGTCCGCCTCACCAACGACCAGATCCTGGAGAACGCCACCGGGGTCGGCGCCCCGCCGACCACCTGGCCCCGCGGGGAACTGGTGGTGGACCTGGTGCACAAGGCCGTCTACGCCTTCGTGACCGGGGCCGTCGCCGACGCCCTGGCGGCTGCGGACGGCCCCGGCCCCGGGCAGCGCCACGCCGCCGTCCGGCCCGGCCGCCACGCCGACGTCGGCCCGATCCCCCGCGGGGACTCCTACGGGCGCGGACGGTGAGCCGCGCGCCCGGCCCGGCGCCGGGCACGGGACCCGGTTCCTGCCGCACGCGACCGCTCCCGCCCTCCCCGGGAGGGGGCCCGCCGGACCCGGCCGGCGGGCCCCCTCGCGCCCTTCTCCCCGGGTTCCGGGCCGGTGCCGCCCGGGGCACGCGGCCCGTACGCGTGCCGGGAAGCCGGTCCCGGAGTTTCCCCGGCCCGCGGAGGGCTACTCGCTCCGGCATGGAGCGATCACTCACGCGTTACCGCGCGGCGGAGACCGCGCGGCGGCTTCTCCCGTCGGCCGACGGACCCGGGCGCGTCCTGCGGGGCGTGGACCGGCTGGAGCGGTGGCCCGGGGCGGACCGGCTGATCGACGCGGTCCGGGCGGCGGTCCGGGCGGTCCCCCTGGGGGCCGGGCGGGACGCGCTGCACGGGCGCTGGCTCGGGCACCCCGTACACCCGCTGATGGTGCAGTTGCCCATCGGCACGTGGCTGTCGGCGGGGGTGCTCGACGCGCTGCCCGGCCGGCGCCGCGGGGCGCGGACCCTGATCGGGGTGGGGCTGGCCGCGGCGGGACCGGCGGCGCTGGCCGGCTGGACCGACTGGGCCGAGCTGCCGAAGGAGCAGCAGCGGGTGGGGCTGGTGCACGCGGCCGCCAACGTCACCGGGGTCGCCCTGTACGCGGCCTCGTACGCCGCGAGGCGCCGCGGGCGCGTCCGGCGCGGCAAGGCGCTGGGGTACGCCGGACTCTCCGTGGTCGCCGCCGGCGGCGCGCTGGGCGGCCACCTCGCCTACCGCCAGGCGTCCGGCGCCAACCACGCCGAGTACGTCCCGCACGTGGTCGAGGCGGGCTGGCACGCGGTGGGCGACGTCGCGGAGTTCCCGGTGGGGCGCGCGGTGCGGCGCCACGTCGGCGAGGTGGCGGTCATGGTGGTCCGCGAGGAGGGGGGCGCCGTCCACGTGCTGGCCGACCGGTGCAGCCACATGGCCGGACCGCTGTCGGAAGGCGAGATCGCGGACGGCTGCGTGCGCTGCCCCTGGCACGGCAGCGTGTTCCGGCTGGCCGACGGCTGGAACGTCCGCGGGCCCGCGACGGCACCCCAGCCGTCCTTCGACACCCGCGTCGTCGGCGACCGCCTGGAAGTACGGCTCCGGCACACCGCCGGCGCCGGTGACGACGCCGCCGAGGCGGCATGAGGCAGTGCACACCGAAGTGCAGTGCCCACCGAAGTGGGGAAGGGAGCGCGAGGCATGGTAGGGAAAGCGGTACCGAGAGCGCATCAGTCCCTGGCACCCGAAACCCGGCGGGTGCTGAGGGAAGGACAACGCGACCAGCTCGTCAGCCTGTTGTTGCTGCTCACGGCCGTCGCGCTGTTCGTCGCCCCCTGGGTCAACGGCGAGCCCGACGCGGCCAAGGACGCCCACCGCAACGAGCTGGGCGTCGGCATGCTGGTGCTGTTCGTGGCGATGGCCCGTTTCAAGTGGCACCTGGGCAGGTGGGCGGATCTGACGGTGCTGGCCGCCGGCGCCTGGCTGGTCGCCTCCCCGTGGCTGCTGGGGCTCCGCGACACCGTGGTCTTCGCCGACGGGGCCCATGTGTTCGACGTGGCCGCGGGAAGCGTCCTGATCGTCCTGTCGGTCGTCTCGCTCCTGCTGTACGGCCCTTCCACGCCGGACGGCGCCGGAAGCGGACGGCAGGGGAGGCCGGCCGGGAGCGGGCGGCACCGGAAGGAGTGAGGTGAGGCGGCGGTGAGGCCGCGGCGGGGCCCGAGGCCCCGCCGCGGCCCTGTGGCGTCGTACCGGCGGACGGTCGCCGTCAGTCGCCGCCGGTGACCTTCTCGGTCAGCGCGCTGTAGGCCAGCTGGAGGGTGTCGGCCCCGGCGAGGGCGGTGAGGGCGCCCGTGACCGTGCGCGTGGCCCGCGGCCACAGCAGCCCGGCGGCGGTCAGGGTCGTGACGGTCCAGACGCTCAGGCAGAAGGGGCACGACACGAGCTCGCCCACCGTGTGGGCGGCGCCCTCGCGCGGCTCCTCGTGCACCTCGGAGGGCCCCTGCGGCCCCCGGTACTCCGTGAAGGGCGCCCGCAGGGGACGCGTCACCGCGCCCTTGCTCACCAGTCGGCTCAACCGGAAGGCCGCCACCGACGTCAACGCCAGGTCCCACGGCTCCGGCCGCTCGGGCAGCGGGCGCCCCCGCGACCGTACGGCCGCCGCCCACGCCGCCGTGTAGCCGGCGAAGGCGGCGAGCGCGGCGGCGTGCCCGCCCACCGGCGAGGGGTCCTCCTCCCGCGCGTAGGCGTGGCGCAGCCGCTCGGCGACGCGTGTGATCAGTTCCGACATCCCGTTCCCTCGTCCCTCGTCCGTGGATGGCCCTGCCACGGGTGCCCTCGCGTGCCCGCGCGAATCCCCGTTCCGAGGGTGAGCCACCTGGAGCACCGCGCTGGTGGGCCGCGGTCCGACACGGTAGGGATGGAAAGGAACCGGCCATACCCATGGAGATCACGCCATTTTTTCTCATAGGGCGCGTATCGCGGGTACCCGGCCCCCGCTGTGATCCCGCACTCGCGAAGGAACCGTCCATGACGTTCAACCCACTGGAGCAACGCGGCATCCCGCTGGACCGCCAGGTCCGCAGCTGGCGGGAGCTCAACGTGGCTCCGATCGACCCCGACCACTGCGACCCGTACACCCGCTGCCGGATCATCACCATGAACGGCATCGAGGTCGAGGCGATCCTTTTCAGCCACCAGATGGCACGCCACACGCTGGACCCCGAGGTCAAGCGGCAGCTGGCGAGCGTCCGCTACATCGAGGCGCAGCAACAGAAGGCGGTCAACTGGCTCCTCCCGGGCGTGTCCTCCGTGCTGGAGACGACGATCGCCTACGAGCAGGTCGCGGTCGACCTGACCGCGTGGGTGGCGCGGATGGAGCCGGACCCGTACCTGAAGCAGGCGTACCAGTTCGGCGTCCTGGAGGACTTCGACCACCTGTACCGGTACGCGAACCTGTACGAGATGATCGAGCACCGCAAGGCCGAGTCGATCGTCGACGGGCTGACCGAGGTCATGCCCGGACGGCCCACCAGGTTCCACCACCGCGCCCCGGTCGACAACGTCCGCGACCCGTACGCCAAGGACAAGACGAACCCGCTGTCGAAGCTGCACGCGCTGACGATCATGTCGGCGGAGCAGCAGACGATGAACTTCTACATGAACACCGGCCCCACCTACATGGAGCCGATCGCCCGCCAGCTGTACCAGGAGATCGGCCTCATCGAGGAGGAGCACGTCACCCACTACGAGTCGCTCGTCGACCCGGGGGAGACGTGGTGGGAGCAACTGGTCAACCACGAGTACAACGAGTGCTACCTCTACTACTCCTTCATGGAGCAGGAGAGCGACCCCAGGATCAAGGCGATCTGGGAGCTGCACCTCAACATGGAGCTGGAGCACCTGCACGCCGCCTGCGACCTGATGCGCCGCCACGACGGCCGCGACCCGGCGGAGGTGCTGGCGCCGCAGCTGCCGAACGTGCTCACCTTCGAGCCGAACAAGGCGTACCTGCGCGAGCTGCTGGACACGCAGATCGACCTCACCACCCTGGGCGCCGGCTACGTGCGCGAGGCGCACGAGCGGTTCGAGGCGATGCAGGCGCGGCTCCACGGCGACGAGGCGCCGCCCAGCGACCGGGTCATGGACGAGCACCAGGAGATGTTCGGCCGGGAGTACCGGCTGGAGACCGAGGGTGAGCACCCCGATCCGGCCCTGCGGGAGAAGTGAGGACACGCGATGGCGAAGAGCGCGCCCACCCCGCAGGCGGGGGACGACAACGCGACGGACGACGACGTCGTGTCGCTGCTGATGCGCCAGCACGGCGACATCCGCAACCTCTTCGACGAGGTCGAGAGCGCCACGGGCGACGAGCGGCGGGACGCGTTCCGCCACCTGGTGCGCCTCCTGGCCGTGCACGAGACGGCGGAGGAGGAGGTGGTGCACCCCTTCGCGCGCCGCAACGTGCCGGGCGGTGACGCGGTCGTGGAGGAACGGCTCGCCGAGGAGCGCGAGGCCAAGGAGGTCCTGGCCTCCCTGGAGGACATGGATCCCGACTCCCCGGACTTCGCGGAGCGGCTGCTGGCGCTGCGGACGGCGGTCCAGGAGCACGCCCGCGCCGAGGAGCGCTACGAGTTCACCCACATCCGACGCAGCGGTGACGCCGGCAGGCTCGCGGCGATGGCCCGCGGCGTCAAGGCGGCCGAGGCGATGGCACCGACCCGTCCCCACCCGGGCGTGGAGTCCGGCACGGCCAACGTGCTGCTGGGGCCGGTCGCCGCGCTGATGGACCGTACGAGGGACGCCGTGCGCTCGGCGATGGGCGGCTGACCGGTCGACCGGGAGGCCGGTGCGCGACGCGGACAGGCGGCGCGCACCGGCCCCGTCCGGGGCGGACCCGGAAAGTACGGCGAAGACGGCGAAGACGAGGAAGACGCGGAGAGGCGCACGGCCGCGGAGAGGGAGAGAGCCACACGATGGCGAGCGGAGCCGCCCCGCCCCGGGGCACCCCCCTGCCACGGCGTTCCCTGGCGGTCTTCGCGCTGATCGGCGCGGCCCTGATGGCCGCGCTCGACGAGATCGTCTTCCACCAGATCCTGCACTGGCACCACTTCTACGACCGCTCCACGCCGGGCGTCGGCCTCCTGTCCGACGGGCTCCTGCACACCGTCGAACTCGGCGCCCTGGTCGCCGGCGGGGTCCTCTACGCGGACCTGCGCCGCCGGGGCGCCCTGTCGCCGGCGCACGCCCGGGCCGGGCTCTTCCTCGGGCTGGGGGGCTTCCAGCTCTTCGACGGGGTCGTCGACCACAAGCTGCTGCGCGTGCACCAGATCCGCTACGGGGTGGACGTCACCCCCTACGACTGGGCGTGGAACACCGCCGGGCTGCTCCTGCTGCTCGTCGGAGCCCTCCTGGCCCTGCGGGCCCGCCGCCGCGCGGACGGCCGCGGGGCGGGCGCGTGAGTCCGGCGGCGAGCGTCCCGGCCGCCGCGGCGGGCCATCCGGCGGGGGTCTTCGGCCTGGCCGCCGCCGCCGTGGCGCTGGCGGCGACCGCGGCCTACGTCCTGGCCGCCCTCCGCCTGCGCGGGCGCGGCGACGCCTGGCCCTGGTGGCGCGACGCGTCCTTCGCCGCCGGCTGCATGGCCATCGCCCACGCGATGTTGACGCCGATGCCCGGCGAGCCCTTCACCGCGCACATGGCGCACCACGTCGTCACGGCCATGGCCGCCCCCGTCCTCGTGGTTCTCGGACGGCCCCTGACGCTGCTGCTGCGCAGCCTGCCGCCCGGGCACGCACGGCGGGGACTGCTGGCCGTGGCGCACTCCCGGCCCGTCGCGTGGCTGCTTTTCCCGCCCGTGGCGGCGCTGCTGGACATGGGCGGCCTGTGGCTGCTGCACCGCTCGCCGGTCCTCGCCGACGCCCACCACCAGCCGGTGCTGGGCGCCGCCGTGCAGGCCCACCTGCTGGCCGCGGGGCTGCTGTTCACCTTCTCCGTGTGCCGGCTCGATCCGGTGCGCCACCGGTGGGGCCTGGCGCTGCGGGGCGCCACCCTGCTCGTCGCCGGCGCGGCCCACGCCGTGCTCGCCAAGACGCTGTATGCGACGCCGCCGCCCGGGACCTCGTTCACGGCCCTTGACCTGCAGACCGGCGCGCAGCTCATGTACTACGGCGGTGACCTGGCCGAACTCGCCCTCGCCTCCGTACTCGCCGCCGAGTGGTACACGCGCGGGGGCCGGGCCCTCCGAAGGGCCGACTCCCGCGGGACCACCGCCACCGGCCGTCTCGAACCGGCGGCCGGAGGGGCGGGGGCGTAGCGGGGGACCGCCGCTTCACCGCAGGGCGAGAACCCAGGCGGTGAGGCCGACGAGGGCGAAGACGCCCGCGGCCAGGGAGGCGGCGGTCATGCACAGGAGGCGTCGGCGCAACTGCTCGTACCGCCGGGCGTACTCCTCGCGGAGTTCCGCGGCGCGGCGCGTCAGGTGTCCCAGCGCCCGCTCCACCTGCTCGACGCGGTCCTCGGCGTAGAGGCGGGCGACCTCCTCGTGCTGGGCGGTGGTCAGCCACGGCAGCCGCAGGGCGAAGGCGTCGGCCTGCCGCCGGATCTCGTCCGGACGGGTCTCGGCCGCGAGGCGGTCCCCCGGGCGTTCCGGTCCCGCCGCGGCTCCGGTGTGCTCCCGCGGGCGGCCCGGCATCATCTGTGGTCCTCACCGGAGACGATCGTGTCGTTCTCGGGGTCCACCACGTCGCGGCCCTTGTTCCACCCCCGGTCC
>NZ_JAWCTQ010000036.1:0-79571 GCF_032423885.1 Streptomyces tamarix
CCCCCCGGGGGGGCCCCGCCCCCCCCCCCCCCCCCCCCCCCGCCGGCACCGGGCCTTCCCGGGCCGCCCCCCTCAGAGCTTCCGGGTGTCCCGCGGCTCGACGTACGGCTCCGCCGCGGGCGGGTGGCCCGTGGCGACGGCGCGTTCGCGTTCCAGCTCGGCGTTGAACTCCAGGCCGAGCAGGACGGCGATGTTGGAGATCCACAGCCACACCAGGAACACGATGACGGCGGCCAGGCTGCCGTACGTCTTGTCGTAACCGGAGAAGTTCGCCACGTACAGGGCGAACGCGGCCGACGCGACGATCCAGATCAGCACCGCCAGCAGCCCGCCCGGGAACACCCAGCGGAAGCCGTGCCGGACGTTGGGGGCCGCCCAGTACAGCAGGGCGATGATCAGGCTGAACAGGAACACCATCACGGGCCACTTGGCGATGTTCCACACGGTGATCGCCGTGTCGCCGAGCCCCAGGACCTCCCCGGTGCGCCGGGCGAGGCCACCGGTGAAGACCACCCCGATGGCGATCAACGCCAGCAGGACCACCACGACGAGCGTGACGGCCAGCCGCACGGGCAGCGTCTTCCACACCGGGCGCCCCTCGCCGATGTCGTACACGGCGTTGGACGCCCGCATGAACCCTGCCACGTACCCGGACGCCGACCACAGCGCGACGGCCAGACCGGCGACCAGCGCGAACCCGGCCCTGCCCCGGCTGCCCTCCAACTGCTCCAGCACACCGGCGATCAGGTCGCGGGCGGCGCCGGGCGCCAGCCCGCCCAGGTTGTCGAGGAGCGGCCTGATCGTGGAGGTCCCCATCAGCCCGACGACCGACAGGAGGGCCAGCAGTGCGGGGAAGATCGCCAATATGCCGTAGTAGGTGAGCGCGGCGGCCCAGTCGGTCAGGTCGTCCCGCTGGAACTCCTTGACGGTGCGCTTCAGCGCGGTCCCCACGAGCGCCCCGACATCTGCGTGGGCCCCCGGGCGGGCTCCCGCGCCCCGCGCCCGCGGCCCCCGGAGGCGCCGCCGTCGCGGCGCGTGCGCGCGTTGCGGTCCATGGTTCCTCCTCGGGCGGTACCACCCGGCCGGGCCGGGCTCCGGGCCGACCCGGAACCCGGCCCGGCCCGGAGCGGTCCGTCCCGGCGCGCGCCGGGACTACGCGGTGCCCGGAGTGCCGGACCCCGATCCGCGCACCTCGCCGGCGACGTGCTGCCCGGACTCGCGCGCCTGCTCCTTGAGGTGCGCGGCCTGGTCGCGGGCCTGCTCGCCGGTGCTGCGGGCGGCTTCCGCGGCGGTGTCCTTGACCTGCGTGGCGGCCTGCCGGGCGGTCTGCGTGGCGTCTTCCTTCAAGCGCTGCGCCGACTCCACGGCCGCCGCCTTGACCGGCTCGATCATCTCGCCGGCCTGGTCGGAGATCCGGCTCACCGCCTGCTGCTCGGACTTGGTCTCCGGCAGCAGGGAGGCGGCGAGCATCCCCGCGCCGAACGCGATCACCCCGGCCGCCAGCGGATTGCCCTGCGTCTGCCGCATGGCCTGTTCCGGGGCCTGCTTGACGGCCTCGCCCATGTGCTCGGCGCTGTCCTGCGCGGACCGCGCCGCGTGGCGCGTCCGGTCCGCGGCGGCGCTTCCCGTGTCCGAGGCGACGCCCATGACCCGGGCCCGCAGGCCCGACGCCGCCGAGCGTGCCCGGTCCGTGCGCCTGCGCACCATCCGCTTCGGGCTGGTCCGGTCGGCCAGCCGGTCGACGTTCTGCGACAGCCTGTCACGCGTCGCTTCGATGTCGGCCCTCACTTGGTCGGGTGACGTGCCCATTGCGCGTCCTCCTTCAACGTCTCGATCGTCCGATCCGGCTTCGGCGACACCTCCCGCATGCGGGACCGGCCGAGCACGAACAGCACGGCCGCGATCACCGCCCACACGGCGGTGACGATGAGCGCGGCCCAGCCGGCGTCCATCACGTTGGCCAGCCCGAACACGGCCGCCAGCGACAGGAAGAGCGCCACCATGTAACCGGCGAAGCCCGCGCCGCCGAACATCCCGGCGGCCTTCCCCGCCTTCGACGCCTCCTCCTGGATCTCGGCCTTCGCCAGCCGGACCTCCTGCCTGAGCAGGTGTTGCACGTCCGCGGTCACCGCGGCCAGCAGCTCGCCGGCCGAGCGGTCCCGCGTGGAGCGCACCTCCTCCGAGGGCAGTGTGTGGGCGCCGCTGCGCGCCCGCGGGGAAATGGTCGCCATGTCACACCACCCGGGGGTATTCCGGCAGCTCCGTGCCTGCCGACCCGCCCGGAGGCAGGACCGGCTCCGTGATCTCCGACGTCCGCCGCGCGTCGCCGTCACCGGAGTGCGCGGCGTCACCGGACTGCACGGCCTTGCCGGCCTTCATGAGACGGCCGGCCACGAGACCCGCCACCACCGCTCCGCCGAGGAAAGCGCCCGGCCGCCGGCGTGCGAAGTCCTGGAGGTCGCCCATCAGGCCGTCCACGCCGCGCTGGTCCAGGTAGTCCGCGGCCCGGCGTCCGCCGTTGGCGGCCTGCGTGACGAGACCGCGGGCGGGGGAGTCGTCCGACGCGTTCCGCGCCATGCCCTCGAGGTCGTCCGCCCACTGCCGTACGGTGCCGGCGAGCCGCTCCGTCTGGCCCTGTCCTTCGTCCCGGACGCGGCGGCGGAGGTCGCGGACGGCGCTGCCCGCCTGCTGGCGGGCCTCACCGGCGACCGCCTTCGCCTGCTCGGCGGCGCTCCCGGCGACCTCGCGGCCCGCCTGACCGGCCTGAGAGGCCGTGACCGAGGCCTGTTCCTTCGCCACCTCGCCCGATTGCCGAACCCGACCGGCATCAGTCATAAGCCACTCCTCCTTCAGCTGCGGACCCCCTGTGGAGCCGGGGCCCGCCGGATTGTGTGTCGGGCTCGCGGGTACCACCGGGCGCCCGTGCAAAACAGCGGTAGCCCCGGCTTCCCGTCCCGATCGGCCGCGGCGCGGCCGGAGCGGGAGCGGAAGCCGGGGCTGCGGGCGGCCGGACGGGTCCGCGGGGAGGGTCCGCGGACCCGGCGGCGCGGCGCCGGGTCCGATGCGGGTCAGGCCGTGTGAAGCCTGAGCCCGTAGCGGTTCAGGATCTCGTTGACCGGCTGGTGCCAGGTCTGGCCGCCACCGCGGCAGTCGCCCCAGCCCCCGGAGGTGACACCCTGCGCCTGGTCGCCGCTGATGAAGGAGCCCCCGGAGTCACCGGGCTCGGCGCAGACACTGGTCTTCGTCATCTGGTGCACCGGGCCCTGGCTGTAGTTGACGGTCTCGCCCTTGGCGAGGACGACACCGCAGTGCCAGCGGGTCGTCGACCCCGAGCGGCACACGGACGCGCCGACGGGCGCCTCGGCCGATCCGCGCACGAGCTGGTCGGGGACGGTGCCCCAGCCCAGGACGACCGGCACGGTCCACCAGCCGCTGCCCACGCTCACCCACGCGTAGTCGTCGCCGGGGAACGACGACCCCTGGAACGCGCCGACGTGGCTGCGGTCCCAGCCGTACACGGTCGCGCCCGGCGAGCCGCAGTGCCCGGCCGTGACGAAGCCGCCGTGCACCGAGAACCCGATGGAGCAGCGGACGTTCCCCGTGTAGTACGGGTCTCCGCCCACGGTGCCCGCCGCGAAGGTGCGGGGCACGTCCCCCGCGGTCCGGACGGTCACGGGGCCCGCCTGGCGGGCGCGCGCCACGAAGTCCCGGACGGCGGGGTCGTCCCGGTGGCCTTCGGCCACGTGGACGGCGACGGTGTTCGCCTCCGGGTCGACGTGCCAGCTCGCCACGCCCGCCGGGGCTTCGAGCCGGTCGATCCGGGCCTTGGCGGCGTCGAGCCGCCGCGCGGTGTGGCGCACCAGTACGGTGTCGGCGCCGGTCGCCTCGACGGCGGCCCGCCTGGCCCGGTCCGTTACCGCGACGGTGAGCCGGCCGGAGTCCGCCTCGAACCACGAACCGCCGTAGGCGGCGCCCGCGGCCCGCCGCGCCGGCCCTTCGACGCCGCGCGCCGCCGTCTCGGCCCGGAGGCGGGCGGCGGCCTGCTCCTCCGTCAGCCCCAGGTCGCGCCGCATCGCGGTGAGCAGGCCGGGGGAGAGCGGGGTGTCGGCCCGGGAGGGGGCCGGGGACCGGTCGACGGCCGAGGCGGTGGAGGGACCGAGGGCCGCCGTGACGAGGAGCAGGGCGGAGGACAGCGCGGAGGACAGTGCGGTGCGCAGGATCGTCGTACGTCTCACTGGATTCCCTTCCGTCATCACTGACAGGGATTGGAGTGGAGTAAGAACGGTGTGAGAGCGCTCTCAAAAGACGCACGGCAGAGCGTACCGGCTCCTCCATGGCAGGACCATGCCAACGCCTTCGGTCTGGCTCGGAACCGCCCCCGCCCTCCTTGCCCGGGCGTCCGGCGGTCAGCGGCCCCGGCGCCGGGTGAGGAACCAGGTGCCGCCGACGACCAGCAGGGCGAATACCGCCAGCCCCCCGCCCTGCGCGGCCAGCAGCCAGAGCCGGTCGCGCAGCGGCAGGGTGCCGTTGAGGGTGACCTGGAGCGAGCCGACCGCGAAGGCGATCGCGGCGGTGAACACGGCGACCAGCTCCACCGCCCGTACCGACGAGGTGCGCAACGCCTCCTCCAACTCCCGCTGCGCACGCTCCTGCCGGTCCCACCGGAGCCGGTGCTCGGCGTCGAGGCGGGCCCGGACCCGCGCCTCCTGGATCGCGTCGCGCTTGTTCAGGTACTGCTCCTGGAGCAGCTTGTGGCTGCCCCGGTTGCCCACTGCGGGCAGCAGGCGCAGCGCGGCGTCGATGCTGTCGAGGGCCGCGTCGTGCTCCCCGCACATGTGCCGGCCCCACGCCAGTCTGAAGTGGAACATGTGGTCCCGCGGATGGTCGCGTACGGCCTCCTCGGCGCGTGCGCGCAGCAGTTCGCCGTGCCCCTCGAACGGTGACGCGGCGTAGATGCCGTTGAGGCAGACGTCGATCACGTGCCGGGTCCGCCGGGGCGACGCCCAGGCGCGGTCGAGCAGCGAGACGGCGTGTTCCGAGGTGATCGCCCGGCTGCCGAACGCGGCGAACGCCCGCAGCGCCAGGAACAAGGGCTCCTCGTGGTGGGGGCCGGCAGCCAGCGCGAGCAGCGACGAGGAGAGGAACTGGTGCAGTTCGTCGGACCAGAAGTTCGAACGCAGCTTGCCCGCGTGGTACAGCGTCGCGAAGTACGCCACGTCACCGGAGGGCGAGTCCCGCGACACGATCTCCTCGGTGGCCTCGGCCAGTTCGCGCGCCGACTCGACGGTGTCCTTCGTGATGAACGCGTACCCCAGCGCCCACCTCTCCGCCACTTCGGTCCGGTGTTCCTCCGCGACGCGCTCGACCAGCCACACCGCGCACGCGGCGGCGGTGCGGATGCTCGGCAGGTCCAGGAACCGCAGCCGCCAGTAGCGGTCGGCGCAGATCAGGTACGGGTCCGCCGCGAAATCCGACGAACCCACGTCGAACGGGGGCTCCGTACCGTCGCGGTGGAGCGCCGCGGCCACCTCTTCGCAGACCCGGTCCAACTGGCGGGAGTCGCCCGTCATGATGCCGCCGAGCCGTGCGTCGACCGTGACCCTGTCCATGTTCCCCCTCATCGGCGCGTACGGCGATGTCCCGCCCCTCTACCTACCACGCCCGACCGCCACCGTGTCGGCATATCATCCGATCTTGCTGGTGAACGTGGCGGTCTCGACGTCGATGGTGACTGGAATCCGTCGCCTCCGCATCCGAGGGGGCTCCGGCTCGTGCGGCAGCGGGCCGAGACGTTGCTCCGGGGGCCCGCGTGGCGGGGGGCGGAATTCTGCGGGGAGGATACGATCAACGGCGGGTCGTGGGCGTTTTGCCGGAGCTTGCCTGATTCAGGCTGAGTGTCCCCGTGGTGTAGAACTGATAAAACGCCGGCGTTCACGCGAACGGAGTGACGCGGTCACCCGGATGCCGCGCATCCAGGCGATGTGGGTTGCGTTAGGCGGGATATGGCAGCAACGCTCACCGACAGCTATACCTCCGGTCGCGCCAGAGTCCCCGCCTGGGCGCACAGTTCCGTGGCCATGGGCGACTTCGTCTTCATCCCGGCGTCGCCGCTCTCCGGCGGTGACGACGGGAAACTCTGGAACACGGACGAAGCCATCCCCCTCACCTGGTCCGCCCCCCTCCTGGAAGAATTCGTCACCGCGATGGAACGCATCGAGCGTGACTTCTCGTGCTCGTGGAAGAAGGTCGACCTGTCAGCAGGCAGTGCGGACCCGGCGGCCGGGAAGCGGGCGGGGCTGCACGAGCATGCGTGACTTCGGCGCCGGGGAGTCCTTCGGCAACCCCTACGGCTACCATGACCGCACCGGCACCCAGGCGTGGGCGCGGTCGCCCGAGGACCCGACCGTCCCGCAGACGGACCTCTCCGGATACGGCGGGCCCGGCGGCCTGCTGGACTCCTCCTGGGATCCGGCGGAGGAACTGGCCTCCCTGCTCCAGGGCACCATCGCGACCGAGCGGAACATCCCCCCACCGGTCCGCCACCCGGAGGACGAGGGCTACCCGCTCGCCCACGACCCCCTCGCGGGCCTGACGCAGATCACCGCCGACCTGCCGCCCGTCCGCCGCACCGCCGGCCCCGGCCACCGCAAGACCCGCCGGTTCGCCATCGGCTGGGTGCCGACGATCAGTTACTCGATCGCCGCGGCGGCCACCGTCCTCGTGTCCATGGTGAGCGTCTTCAGCGGCGTCATCGCCTACGATCCGCTGCGCCACATCGCCAAGCCCCGCATCTCCGCCGACGTCGTCGACTGGTGGCCCCTGCTCGTGTACGGCCCGTGGCTCGTGGCGTCCCTCTCCGTCCTGCGGGCCGCCGTGCACCAGCGCCGCGCCGCCCACTCCTGGATCGTCGTCCTGCTGTTCTCCCTCACCGCGATGCTGCTCTGCGTCACCCAGGCGCCCCGCACCTTCACCGACATCGCCGCCGCAGCCCTGCCGACGGTGGCCTCCCTGGCCTGCTTCCACCAGTTGGTCCGCCTCATCACGCTGACCAGGCCGCCCCGCAGGCCCACGCGTGGCCGCCGCGTCCTCCGTCCGTCCGCCCCTCCCGCGGCGATTCCCCTGCCCCGGCAGTCGACCGACGGCAAGCGCCTCTTCTGAGGACCGGCACCCCTCTCCGCGGCGGCGCCCCGAGCGGTGCCCCGAGCCCGCGCAGCCGCGGGGAGGGCGAGACCTCCCGCGCGGGGCCACCGGACGCGCACCGGCGAGCCGGGCCCGCCCACGCGGTACTTACGAAAGGAAACCCCTGTGGACACCACCCTGTGGTTCCTCGTGGCATGCGCGTCCGTGTGCTCGATGGTGTCGGCGTTCGGCTCGTCCCTCCGGATCGGGATGTCCCGCCTCGACGCGACCGAGCTGCGCCGCCACCGCCACATGGTCCGGGTGCTGGAGGCCAACGCCCAGCTCCTCACCCGCCGGCACGCCGTGTCCGCCCCGCCCCAGGACGGCACGGGGGCGAGGGTGCGTACCCGGCTGCGGAGACGGCTGATGCGCGTGTGCCGCCTCGTGTACCTCCGCTTCGGAGGCTGACGGGCCACCGCGCCCGTGCCGGGACCGCGCGTCGGGACGTGCGCGACGGTGTCGGGACGCACGCGACGGCCGGCCGGGCCGCCCCCCTCGCTTCCCCCACTGCCCGGGGTCGGCCACCGGCCCGGCACTACCCCGGCTCCCGTACGCCCGAAATACTGCGCTCCTACGTCATTTCACGGATGCCTCCGTACCACCCCCTCTGGAAGGGTCTCCCCGCGAGGCTCGGGAACAGGGGGAGCGGAACGGATGACACGTCGACGGCAGATACCGGTGGCCGGCTCGGTGATCGCTCGGGTACGCGCGGTGACGGCGCCGGCGGGGGTGCCGCTGCTCTCGGTGAGCGCCCGCGGCGGCGCGGGCGACGAGGATCGGGCGGCCCGCCCGACGGCCGCGGCCCCCTCCGGTGCCCCGGGCAGCACCGGTGACGAAGCGGTGGGGAGGACCACCGCCTCGTCGCCGGCGCCGATGGCGTGCCCCGCCGTCCGCCGGGGCCCCGCCCTCCTCCGCTTCGCCGCCTCCCCGGCCACGTGCGGGGAGGCGCGCAGGCCGGCGCCGGTCGCCGTTCGGCGGATCGTGAAGCTCCGCGCGGCCACCGCCTAGGGGAAGGGACCGACCGTGCGGGGATGCCTGCTCCTCCTGCTGGCCGTCGCGTTCCTCGGGCAGCTCCTGTCGACGCCGCTGACCGTCTCCGACCTGATGGCGGCGCAGTCGCCGCCGCAGCACCCCACCCCGGGGGAGAGGGCCGTACTGGTCGGGATCTCCGCGGCGACGGCGCTCGTCGTGACCTGGTCGGCCGGGCGCCGCCGCTCCGGCCGCGCGCCCGCCCTCGCCGCCGGCACGGTGCTGCTGCTGGCGCTGTGCGCGGTGGTGACGCTGTGGGTCCGCGACCGGGTCGGCACCGACAACTGGATGCTCGGCTCCACCCTGGAGGGCCTCGCGGCCGGCGTCACCGCCCTGGTCTTCCGCGTGGTGGTGCGCCGACGGGAGCGGGGCCGGCCGCTGCCGGGGGAGGTGTGGCTGGCGATGGTGCCGTTCCGGGACAGCGACGAGGAGGCGCGGCACTACTGCGTCGTCCTGAAACGCCGCTGGGGGTACGCCGACGTCCTGCAGATCACCTCGCAGAACAAGGACGGCCGCCCCGGTTACCTCCCCATGCCCAACGGCGAGTGGGACACCGTCTCCGGCAGGGGCCACTGGGTGGAGACCGCTCGGCGGCCGCGCCGGGTGCCGTACCGGAACTTCCTCAAGGACCGGCCCCAGGGGCCCTGCCCCACTGCGACCTGGCGGCAGCTCCGCCGCCGCACCGTCCCGGCCGTACTGCGCGGGCGGCGCCGGGGCACCCCCGCACGCGGCGGGTGGCGGTGAGTGGCGCCGGTACGGCACGGTGACCCCGCTCCGACCACCAGTCGCGTACTTTTCGCTCGCCGCTCGCCGCTCGCCGCTCGCCGCCCGCCGCCCGGGTGCGGGGCGGGTGACGGCTCGTGTCAGAGGACCAGTTCGGGCTTGTAGTGGTCCAGCCACAGCGCCAGGTCGACGACGCGCTCCAGGCGCAGGCGGTGGCCCCACTCCAGCCGGTCCGGCGCGGTGTCCAGGCACGGCTTGACGCGGGACTCGTCCGCCAGCGCCCGGACCTGGTCGAGGGCGAGGGCGTCCCGGGCCATGTCCTGCAGGCCCCGGTTGTAGTCGGGGTGGTGGGTGGCCGGGTAGTGGTTCTTCGGCCGGTACAGCACCGAGTCCGGCGCGTACCCGACGCCGGCGGCCCGCAGCAGGCTCTTCTCCCGGCCGTCGAAGCTCTTGAGCGCCCACGGGGTGGAGAAGGCGTACTCGACGAGCCGGTGGTCGCAGTACGGGACGCGGACCTCCAGGCCTTGGGCCATGCTCAGCCGGTCCTTGCGGTGGAGGAGCTGGCGCAGCCACCGCGTCAGCGACACGTGCTGCATGACGCGCTGGCGGTGCTCCTCGGGCGTCTCGTCGTCGAGGTGCGGCACGGCGTTCAGGGCGGCGCGGTACGTGTCCTCGCGGAACTCGGTGAGGCCGAGCCGCAGTTCCGGGTTCATCGGCATGGCGGCGTCGTCGCCGGTCACCAGCAGCCAGGGGAACGTCTCCGCGGCGAGCGCCTTCGGGTTGTGGAACCACGGGTACCCGCCGAACACCTCGTCGGCCGCCTCGCCGGACAGCGCGACGGTGGAGTGCTTGCGGATCTCGCCGAAGAGCAGGTACAGCGAGGTGTCCATGTCGCCGACGCCGATCGGCGAGTCGCGCGCGACGACGACCGCCTTGCGGTTCTCGGGGTCGAGCAGGGCCCGCGGGTCGAGGATGACCGTGCTGTGGTCCGTGCCGATGAAGGCCCCGGCCTCACTGGCGTACGGGGTGTCGTGGCCGGTGCGCAGGATGTCGCCGGTGAACTCCTCGGCCTGGTCGCTGTAGTCGACCGCGTACGAGCGGATGCGGGCGTCGGGGCCTTCGCGGCGGCGCAGCTCCTCGGCGAGGAGACCGGTCAGGACGGTCGAGTCGATGCCGCCGGACATGAGGCTGCACAGCGGTACGTCGGCCTCCAACTGGCTGCGGGCGGCGGAGCCGACCAGCTCGCGGACCCGCTCGACGGTGGCCTCCCGGTCCTCCCGGTGGGCGGTCGCCTCCAGTTGCCAGTAGCGGCGCTCGCGGATGCCGCCCCGGTCCAGGACGAGCAACCCGCCGGGCTCCACCTCGCGGACGCCGGACCACACGGTCGGACCGGTGTTGAACAGCAGGCTGTACGCCTCCCGCAGCCCGTCCGCGTCGACCCGCGGCCGGATCTCGGGGTGTGCGAACAGTGCCTTCGGCTCGGAGGCGAAGGCCAGACCGCCGTCGACGGCCGCCCAGAACAGCGGCTTGACGCCGAGCCGGTCGCGCACCAGCAGCAGCCGCTGCTCCCGCTCGTCCCAGACGGCGAACGCGAACATGCCCTCCAGGTGCTCCGCCATGGCCTCGCCCCACTGGGCGTACGCGCGGAGGACGACCTCGGTGTCGCTGCGCGTGTGGAAGGCGTGGCCCAGGCTCTTCAATTCGGCGCGCAGTTCGTGGTGGTTGTACACCTCTCCGCTGTACGTGAGGACGACGGCCGGGTCGTCCGGGCGGTCCAGCATCGGCTGGACGCCGCCGGCGATGTCGATGACGGCGAGGCGCCGGTGGCCGATGGCGGCCCGCTCGCCGACCCACACGCCGCCCGCGTCCGGCCCGCGGGGGGTGAGAGTGGCGGTCATGGCCTCGATGACGGGGGCCTGGTGCCGGGCGTCGCGGTGGAACGACACCCAGCCGGTGATTCCGCACATGGTGCACTCCTACTTCATGGTCAGGGGCGGGCGGCTGGTCATGGTCGGGGGCGGGCGGCTGAGGCCACGTCGGTCCCGTCGTCGGTCAGGGGCGCGGCCGTACGGCCGCGGAAGGCGATCAGGGGGACGGCGGCGCAGGCGGCGACGGCGGCCGTCGCGAGTCCGGCGCCCACCCCGCCGGAGGGGCCGGCCAGCCCCCACGCGGCGGTCGCCAGGGCGGGGCCGACGGTGAAGCCGAGGCTCCGGGCGAGCTGCAGCGTCGACGCGACGGTGGCGGTCCGCTCCCGTGGCGCGGAACCCATGACGAGGGCCTGCGTCGGACCGCCGTTGAGCCCCATGCCGAGGCCCGCGAGCGCCAGCCGCCACGCGATGTCGGGCAGTGACCACCCGTCGTCGAGCGGCACCAGCAGGAGCAGCCCGACGGCGGTGAGGGAGGCGCCCGCGACGGCCACGGGCCGGGCCCCGAAGCGGTCGGCGAGCCGCCCGCCGACCGGCCCGGCGAGGCCCATCCCGAGCGGGAACGCCAGCAGCGTCAGCCCGGTCGCGGTCGCCGTGGCGCCCGTGTCCCGCTGGAGGTGCAGGGCCGCCACGTAGTGCATCGCCGCGAACCCGGCCGCCAGGCCCAGCACGGCACCGTGCGCCGGGTACGCGCGGGACGCCCGCAGCGCACCGGTCACGGGACGGCCGCCCGGCCCGCGCAGCCACCACCACAGCGGCGGTACGGCGGCGAGCGCGAGCAGCAGCCACGCGGGTGCGTCGTACGCCAGCGTCAGCGACACGAGCAGGACCGTCACGCCGGAGGCCACCAGCACCGTGTCGACGAGCGCCCGGCCGTCCAGGGGGCGCAGCCCGCCGTCCTTCGGCATGGCCCGCCAGGCGATCACCAGCGCGAGGAGACAGAACGGGATCTTGACGAGGAACACCGCGCGCCAGCCCAGGTGGTCCAGCAGCAGCCCGCCCACTGCCGGGCCGGTCACCGCGCCCAGCGGGCCCAGCGTCGCGGGCACGCTCATCGCCCGCCCGCGCGCCTCGGGCCGTACGGAGCGGATCGCCAGCACCGGCATCAGCACGAACAGCACCGCGCCGAAGGCGCCCTGCGCGAGCCGGGCGGCGATCAGCCACGCCGCCCACGGCGCGGCGGCGGCGAGCGCGCTGCACAGCGCGAACCCGCCGGTCGCGACCAGCAGCGCGGACCGCTGCCCCACCCCGTCCAGCCACCGGCCCACCGGCAGCAGCAGCGCCACGACCGGGAGTTGGTAGGCGAGCACGGCCCACTGGGCGGTCGCCGCCGACACGCCCAGGCTGTCGGAGATGGCCGCGAGCGCGATGTTGACGATGTTCATGTCGAGCATCGCCACGAACGACAACATGCCCGCCACCGCCACCAGGAGCCAGCGGTCGCCGGCTTCCGGTATGTGACCGGACGGTTTTGAACGGCGGCCGTCGCCTGACACCCCCGGGCCTCCCCCTCGTCGCGCGGCCGCAGTGGACGGCCTCGTCCCAGAAGTCGGAAGCGCGAAACGGCTGGTTCCCGGTTCTCGGCCCGTCGCGTCGATCAGGCGTGAAATCGAAGGTCCTAAAAGCCCCGAACCTCCGATGTAAGGGCCGGTAGGCGCGCGGAACACCGGCGGAGAACCGGCTTCCGGCAGCGGGCGGCCACCCGGCGCGCCAGAACGTTCCTCGCTGATCAGGCGGCTTCGCGGTGCGACGGGCGGGCCCGGCGCCGACCCCGGGAGGGGCGGCGGGGGCACGCGCGGCGGTTCCGCTTCCGGGTGGGGAGCCGGGTGCGCCCCGGCCGCGGGATGTGGCTGAAGAAGGCCGGTGGCGCCGAGGGCACGCGAACCTCCTACCGGCGCGCCGCCGGCCCCGGACACCCGTGCGCGGCGGAGCGGGCCCGCGCGCTCCTCGGGCGACTCGTTCCGGCCTCTTCGTCAACTCCCTTGCATCCTTGGCTAGTTAGCGGCTTGTGGGGTGCCCGTGGTCCGATGTTTGCATGGGGCACGTGACCCGAATCGTCTGGGACTTCGACGACGTCGATGCCGCCGCCACCCCGCAAGCCCACCTGGACTACCTGGAGAGGACCGAGGCGTTCCCGCCCATGGCCGCCGTCCGCGAGCACACCTACGCCGCGCTGCCTCCGGGCAGGGGCGTGGACGTGGGCTGCGGCCGGGGCCGCGCCGTGGCCGACCTGACCGCGCTGGGCCGCCCCGCCGTGGGCGCGGACCGCAGCGACGCGATGGTGCGCTCCGCCCGGGAACGCTTCCCGGCCTGCGAGTACACCACCGCGGACGCGACCGCCCTGCCGTTCGAGGACGAGAGCCTCGACTGGTACCGGTCGGAGCGCACGTACCTGCACATCGCCGATCCGCTGCGGGCCCTCGCGGAGGCCCGCCGCGTCCTGCGGCCGGGCGGCACCGCGGTCGTCGCCGACCAGGACTTCGACTCCACGGTGATGGCCTCCTCCGACCCGGCGCTGACCCGCGCGGTCGTCGCCGCGCTCACCGACTCGATGGCCAACGGCCACGCGGGGACCCGTATGCCCGCCCTCTTCGCGGAGGCGGGCTTCACCGACGTCACCGTGCAGGCCCTGCCCCTCGCGTTCTCCTCCCTGGCCCCGGTCGCGCCCCTGCTGATCGAACCCGCCGGGGCCGCCGCCGTCGCGGCCGGCGCCGTCTCCGAAGACGAGGTCCGCGCCTGGCGGAGGGGCCTGGAGCGGCTGGACCGGCAGGGGACGTTCGTCGTGGCGATGACCATGTTCGTCACCACCGGACGCCGTCCCTGACCGGCCCCGCCCGTCCCGTACGCGGGTGACGCCCCGCCCGGTCACCGCGTCCCGCGGGGAGCGCCGCCGGGCGGGGCGGGCGCGGTGAGGTCCGCGGCGGTGTGCCCCGCCGCGGTCACCGGCCCGGCGGGCCGGCCGGCGTCGGACGCGCGGGCCGGCAGTCCGCGTCCGCCGGAGGAGCCGGCGCGCGCCGCCGGCGCCGGCCCGAGCATGAGGCCGCCGCCCATGGCCAGGACGGCCGCGACGTGCCGCTCGCCGATCCGCGTGGGGGTGCCTGTCACGTGAGGTGCTCCTCTCTGGTCGCCGGCGCCGCCGTGGTGCGGCGCGGCTGGTCAGTCGGTGAGGTTCCCAGCCCCGGTGCGCCGTCGCACGGAATTCCCCCCGGCTGTCGCCCGGTTGGCGTACACGGCGCCTCCCGCCGGGGCCCTCGTCGTCGCGCGCGCCGGCCGGTGACCCCGCGCGGACCGGGCCGGTCGGGCGGTGAAGGCCGCCCCGGCCCCCGCCGTCCGGCGCGTCCGGGCGGTGCCCGGCCCGCCCGGCGCCCGGCCCGCCCGGCGGGTACGCGCCGCCCGCCGCGCCCCCGTACGGGGCTGCGGTGTTCGGCCGTTGCCGTTGCCGTCGCCGTGCCCGCGCCCGTGTGCGTCCGCGCGGGCCCGTGGACGGGGGCCGGTCAGCCGTTGGCGAGGGCCTGGACGCGGTCGTAGGCGCCGTTGAACCGGTTGTGGTCGCCGACGATCGGGCCCGAGGAGGTGTACTGCCACATCGTGTGGTACGCCCAACCGGCGGGGAGTTCGCCCACGGTGGTGTTGTAGCGGGCGATCCACAGCGGATGGGCCGAGGCGAAGCCGCCGTAGTCGCCGGTGCACTGCCTCCACCAGCTCGTCGCCGTGTAGATCACCGCGTCGCGGCCGGTGCGGTACTTGTAGCGGGCGAGGAAGTCGCGGATCCAACTGACCATGCCGGCCTGGGTCTTGCCGTAGCAGGCCGCGCCGTAGGGGTTCCACTCGATGTCGAGCGCGCCCGGCAGGGTCTTCCCGTCGCGGGACCAGCCGCCGCCGTTGTCGACGAAGTAGTCGGCCTGGGCGGCGCCGCCGGCCGTGTCGGGGGTCGCGAAGTGGTACGCGCCCCGGATCATGCCGATGCCGTACGAGCCGTTGTACTGCTGCGGGAAGTACGGGTTCTTGTAGTACGTCCCCTCGGTGGCCTTCACGTAGGCCCACCGCACCCCGCTCGTCCAGAGGGCGGACCAGTCGACGTTGCCCTGGTGGCTGGAGACGTCCACGCCCTCCGTCTGGGTGGCGTAGGGGCCTGCGGGGACGCCGCCGACGCCGTCGTGGGCGGCGACGCCCGTCCCCATGCGGGCGCTGCCCCGGGGCGGCTTGCCGGGGCCGTCGGCGGCGCTCGCCGCTCCCGGGAGGGCCAGGAGGAGGGCCAGGACGGCGAGCAGGGCCGTGGCCATGGCGGTTCGGGTCGTTCCGGATCTGTGCACGGGCATGGCGTGCCTCCGAAAACCTGGTGTGAACATGACAGGTTACGCTTCACGCTACGCACGTAGAACGCGCCGCGGAAGGGCGAACGGAACCGCCGTTGGTCTACGCCACCGAAACCGGTGCCGAACTGCGGCGACGGCGGGGGTTTTCAGAGCCGGCCCCGCCCCGGCGCGGGCGCGTCCCCGCGGCCCGGCGGCCCCGCCCCCCGGACTCGACCCCCACCGGGCTGTGCTACGTTGCCGGGGCCAGTCGCACTCCGTACGCACGCGTACGACGAGTCAGGGAATCCGGTGCGAATCCGGAACTGACGCGCAGCGGTGAGGGTGACGGGCGGGGCAACCGATGCCACTGGGCCGCGCACCGGCCCGGGAAGGCGCCCCGTCCGGATGATCCCGAGTCCGAAGACCTGCTGGCGCACCGTACGGACGGGCCCCGCGCATGGGCCCTCGACACCGAGGACGGCTCCGTGCCCTTTCCGCGTCCAGCGCGCCTGCCCGCCGCCGCCCTGTGCGGCACCCTCCTCCTGACCGGCTGCGGCGGCGCCCCCTCCGACGGCTCCTCCCCGCCCCGGGACGACGCCGCGACCCGCGTGATCGAGAACTGCGGGCGCCGGGTCGAGATCACCGGGGACGGCCCGCGCCGCGCCGTCTCCCTCGACCAGGGCGCCACCGAGATCCTCCTCGCCCTCGGCCTCGCCGACCGCATGGCCGGCACGGCCACCTGGACCGACCCGGTCATGAAGGGGCTGGAGAAGGAGAACGCCCGCGTCGAGCGCCTCGCCGAGAACCAGCCGTCGTTCGAGAAGGTCCTCGACGCCGAACCCGACTTCGTCGCCGCCTCGTTCGCCTCCACCCTAGGCAAGGGCGGGGTCGCCACCCGCGACCGGTTCGAGCGGCTCGGCGTACCGACGTACCTCTCCCCGTCCGACTGCGAGGGCAAGGACAACAGCGGCGACGGCGACGGCGTCCGCACCCGGCCCCTCACCATGGCCGCCGTCCACGGCGAAGTGCGGGACCTGGCCCGCGTCTTCGGCGTGGAGGAGCGCGGCGACGCCCTCGTCCGGAGCCTCACCTCCCGCGTCGCCGAGGCGAAGAAGGGCCTCGACGCGTCGGACGTCACCCTCATGTACTGGTTCTCCGACGCCGAGTCCCCGTACCTGGCGGGCTGCTGCGGCGCGCCCGGCGTCATCACCCGCGAGCTCGGCGCGAAGAACGCCTTCGACGACACCACCGAGGAATGGCCCCAGGTCACCTGGGAGACGGTCGCCGACCGCAACCCCGACGTGCTCGTGATCGGCGACCTCACCCGCAGGTCGCAGACGGCGGAGAGCGCCGCCAAGAAGATCGAGTTCCTGGAGTCCCACCCCGTGACCCGGAACATGGACGCCGTGCGCCGCAAGCGGTACGTCCTGCTCAGCGGCCAGGCCATGAACCCGACCATCCGGACCGTCGAAGGCGTCGAACAGGTCGCCGCCGCCCTCCGCCGGTTCGGCCTCGCCCGGTGACCGCCGCCCTGCTGCGCACGGCGGCGGGGCTCGCGGCACTCGCCGTGTCCGTCGCCCTCGCCATCACCATCGGGCCCGCCGACATCGGCGTCACCGACGTGTGGTCCACCGTCGCCGCCCACCTCGGCGGCGCCCCGTCCGGCCTCACCGCGATCCGCGACGGCATCGTGTGGGAGCTGCGGCTGCCCCGGACCCTGCTCGCCGCCGTGTGCGGCGCCGGCCTCGCCGTGTGCGGGGCCGTCCTGCAGTCCCTGCTCCGCAACCCGCTCGCCGACCCCTTCGTCCTCGGTGTCTCCTCCGGGGCCTCCACCGGGGCGGTCCTCGTCGTCGTCCTCGGCGTCGGCGGGGGCGCGCTGTCGGTGTCCGCCGGGGCGTTCGCCGGAGCCGTCTGCTCGTTCGCGCTGATGATGCTGCTGAGCCACGTCCTCGGCGGCACCACCGACCGGGTCGTCCTCTCCGGCGTCGCCGCGATGCAGCTGTTCTCCGCCCTCACCTCCTTCGTCGTCGTCACCTCCGCCGACGCCGAGACGACCCGCGGGGTGCTGTTCTGGCTGCTCGGCTCCCTCGGCGGCGCCGGCTGGACCGACGTCGCGCTGTGCGCCGCCGCCCTCGCGGCCGTCCTCGCCGTCTGCCTGGCGTACGGCAGGACCCTCGACGCGTTCGCCTTCGGCCAGGACGCGGCGGCCGCCCTCGGCGTCCACGTCGCCCGCACCCGCGTCGTCCTGCTCTGCGCCACCGCCCTGCTCACGGCCGTACTCGTCAGCTCCGCCGGCGCCATCGGCTTCGTCGGCCTCGTCCTGCCGCACGCCGCCAAGGCCCTCGTCGGGCCCGGCCACACCCGGCTGCTGCCCGCCACCGCCCTCGGCGGGGCCGTGTTCCTCGTCTGGGTCGACACCCTGGCCCGCACCCTCCTCGAACCGCAGGAGGTCCCCGTCGGCGTCATGACCTCCCTGCTCGGCGTGCCGGCCTTCGTCCTCGTGCTGTACCGGACCAGGAAGGCCACCCGATGACCCTCGCCGCCGACCGCGTCACCCGCACCGCCGACGGGAAGGCCATCCTCGACGGCGTCACCCTCACGCCCCGCCCCGGCGGCGTCACCGGACTCCTCGGCCCCAACGGCTCCGGCAAGTCCACCCTGCTCCGCCTCCTCGCCGGTGTCCTCGCCCCCGCCTCCGGCGTCATCACCCTCGACGGCCGCCCCCTGCCCGACCTGCGGCGCAGGGACGTAGCCCGCCGCGTCGCCGTCGTCGAGCAGCAGGCCGACACCCTCGTCGAGCTGACCGTCGCCGACGTCGTACGCCTCGGCCGCGTCCCGCACCGCCGCGCCTGGAACCCGCCGTCCCCCGCCGACGAGCGGGCCGTACGCGACGCGCTCGCCCGCACCGGGCTCGCCGACCGCGCCGGACAGTCCTGGCACACCCTCTCCGGCGGCGAACGCCAGCGCGTCCAGATCGCCCGCGCCCTCGCCCAGGAGCCGCGCGAACTCCTCCTCGACGAACCGACCAACCACCTCGACATCCAGCACCAGCACGACCTGCTGGACCTCGTCGCCGCCCTCCCCGTCACCACCGTCGTCGCCCTGCACGACCTCAACCTGGCCGCCCTGTACTGCGACCACGTCGTCGTCCTCGCCCACGGCCGCGTCGCCGCCGCGGGAACCCCGCGCGACGTCCTCACCGAAGACCTCGTCGCCGACGTCTACGGCGTCCGCGCCGAGGTCACCACCCCGGACGGCGGCGACCGCCCCCACATCCGCGTCATCGGCACCCTCGCCCGCCACCGCCGCACCGCACCGGATTGTCCGGAAAGGCGGTTGCGTACCGCCGGTACGGGGCAGGACCTTTGACGCCCGTGTGACCGCCCGCGCGGGGGCGCGGGCCGGGGGAGGGGTACGCGCGTGACAACGGGGGAAACACAGGCCAGGATTCCGGCCTATCCGGGGGTCGAACGGTTCGTCGACGCCTTCGACAAGCTCGTGGTGCGACCGCGCCGAGGTCGCGGCCGCGTCCCGGTGGTGCTGCTGAGCGAACCGGGCGACGGACGGGCCGGCTGCCGCATCGTCGCCGGGCTGCGGTCCCGGCTCACCGGCCGCCACGGCCGGCTCGCGCCGCACGCCTACCTCACGGAGGCCGTCGGGGACCCGGCCGTCGCACCGCTGGAGCTGTACGAGCAGATCGCCTACCAGCTCGACGAGTCCATGCCGCACGGCAGCGGCCGGCTCCGCCTGCCCGCGTACCGGCTGCTGCGCGCCGTCGTCACCGCGCCCGCCGCCGGCGGCCTGATGGAGCGCCGCCCCAAGGAGCTGCGGGACCACTGCTACGCCCAGCACCGGGAGGTCTCCGGGCTCGCCCGCGGCCTGTGGTGGCTCGGCGGACGCGACCAGGCCAACGGCGGCACGCTCCTCGAACTGCTGTGGAACTTCGTCGCCGGCCCGCTCTTCCAGCGGCTGCCCCGCGCCCTGTACGGCCGCCGCGCCAGCCGGCGCATGCTGGGCCGGGCCCGCTCCGGCACCCGCCGCTGGTACGCGGAGTGGGTCCGCCAGCAACAGGGCACCCCGCCCACCGACTTCTTCCGCTCGGCGCTGGACCTCGTCGGCGGCGGGCCGGGCGGCGACCCCGAGCAGCTCGACCGCATCCTCGTCCACGCGCTCCTCGCCGACCTGGAGGCCGCGAGCCGCAAGCGCTGGTACGACCCGTGGCGCCGGCGCCGCGTCAGCCGCTTCGTCCTGCTGGTGGAGGAGGCCGGCCCCGCCGAGTCCCGAATCCAGCGGTTCCTGCGCGAACTGCGCTCCGCCATGGAGGACCTGAGGTGCACGTCGGTGGTGGCGGTGGCGGGCGGGGTGCGTACGCTCGCCAGCCGCATCCCCGACATCGAGGCCCCCGGGCTGGCCGCCGCGGGCGCGGAGCTGCACCGCATCGCCCAGCACGGCATCCCGCCGGGCCGCCCCTCCGGCATGGTCGTCCCCGTGTCCGAGGGCCCGGAGGACGACCAGGCAGCGACGTACTGGCTCGGCCGCTGGCCCACGCTCGCGCCGCCCGCGCACCGCTGGGGCCCGGGCGCCGAGATCGCCGCGGCCGCCGGTGCCGCGCTGCTCGCCCTGGTGGTGGTGGCGGGCCTGGTGGCGGGCGTGCCGTTCGGTCACAGTGGTCCGGACCCGTGTCTCGGCTCCACGTTCCTCGGCACCGACGGGCAGTGCGTCGGCGTCGCCGAGGGCGCGGCGTCGTTCGGGACGGTCGACGGGGAGCGGGCCGTACGGGACGTGCTCGAGCGCATCGAGCGGCAGAACGAGGCCGTGGAGCGGGAACTCGCCGGCCGCGCCCCCGACCGCAACCGGCCCGGGGCCCGCACCGTCGTCTACTTCGGGCCGCTCAGCGGCGGCAGGGACGCCGAGGACCCGGTGCGCGGCGGCACGCTCGCCGAACTGCGCGGCCTCGCCCTGGCCCAGGCGTTCGTCAACGCGCAGGCCCTGGGGTCGGGCGAGCGGGTGCCCCTGAGGGTCCTCGCCGCCAACGCGGGCGACCGGTTCAAGGACGCCCCGGAGGTCGCCCACCGGATCGTCGAACTCGCCGCCCGGGACCGGTCCATCGTCGGGGTCGTCGGTTTCGGCCAGAGCCGCCGCCGCACGTACGAGGCGATGCGGGTCTTCGACGAGGCCGGCCTGCCGATGGTCGGCACGTCCGGCACCTCCGACGAACTCCTCGCCCAGGGCGAGCACTACTACCAGACCGCGCCCACCGACTCCCGCGCCGGTCGGGTCATGGCGGCGTTCGCCCGGCACGCCCCCCTGGCGGACGGCCGCCCGGCGCGGCGGATCCGGCTCGTCGCCGACCCGTCCGACGCCTACAGCGCCGGCCTCGCCACCGCCTTCCGCGCCGCGTACGGCGCCGGGCGCATCGCCACGCTGCTGTACACCCCGACCGACGCGCCCGAGCCGTCCGCCGTGCCCGGCACGCTGGCGGGCACCCGGGTCGCCACCACCGACGACCTGGCGCGCGAGGTGTGCCGCGCGGTCGCCGAGGAGCCCGGCACGGCCGTGGTGTGGGCGGGGCGCGGCAGCCACTTCCAGCTCTTCCTCGGCGAACTCGCCCGCGGCGCGCGGACCTGCCCGAAGCTGAGCGTCCTCGGCGGCGACGACGTCACCAACGCGCTGACCGAGGAGCACCGCCCCTGGGAGGTCTTCCCCGGACTGGACCTGTACTACGTGTCGCACGGCCGGGCACCGGCCCTCGCGCGCGACAGCGGCGAGGCGGCGGCCTTCCTCGCCGCGTACGACCGCACGTACGCGAAGGACCACGGCGTCCGCACCGGCTCCATGCGCCAGGACGCCCACGTCGCGCTCGCCTGGGACGCCATGCGCTACCTCGCCGAGGGCGTCGACCAGGCGTGGCGGGGCACCGGCGGCCGCGACGACCGCCTCGACCGGCGGTTGCTCCAGGCCGTGCTGTACCAGGGGCTGGGCGGGGGCGGCTTCGACGGCGCCACCGGCTGGATCGACGCGCACGGCGCGGCGGGCGGCGAGCGCTCCACCCGGCAGAAGCTGATCGCGGTGGAGCGCGGCGGGCCGTCGGGCGCGCGGACCGTGCTGCTGTGCGGGGCGGTCGCGCACGGCGACGTGCGCGAGCGGTGGGGGAGCGGCCGGGGGCACCCCTGCCCCTGACGGACGGGGGCCGCCGTGCGGCGGCCTCCGCGCGGCATGTCCCCTCACCACTTAATTTAGTCCGTGATTTAAGCTGTTCCGTGTGAAGTCGGCCGTCACGGCCCCGAGCGGGGACAATGGCGCGACGGGGTCGGCGGGAAGGGGCGGGACATGGCGGGACGAACGGGGCGGACGGTCTACGACCTGCGCAGGAGCAACAGGGCCGCCGTGCTGCGGTGCCTGTACTTCGACGGACCCCTCAGCCGCCAGGAGCTCGGCCCCGCCACCGGCCTCAGCTCCGGCACCATCAGCAACGTCGTCGGCGACCTCGTCGCGGACGGGCTGGTCGAGGAGGCCGGCAGCGTCGAGTCCGACGGCGGACGCCCCCGCATCCTCGTGCGCGTCGCCCCGGCGAGCGGGCACCTCATCGGCGTCGACATCGGCGAGACCCGTGTCCGCGTCGAGCTGTTCGACCTGGCGCTCACCGAACTCGCCCGCACCGAACGCCCCCTGACCGGCGGCGGCTACGACGTCGACGGCATCGTCGGCCACGTCCGCGACGGCGTCGACGAGGTGCTGCGCCGCACGGACGTGGCGGCCGGGACCCTCCTCGGCGTCGGCGTCGGCGTGCCCGGCATCGTGGCGCGCGCCCCCGAGCGCGGCGCCGTCGTCCACGGCCAGACCATCGGCTGGGACGCGGTCCCCCTGGAGGACCTGCTCAGAGAGACCAGCGGCCTGCCCGCCTCGGTGCCCTTCCTGATCGAGAACGGCGCCAGGACCCTCGGCCAGGCCGAGATGTGGTTCGGCGCCGGGCGCGGCGCCCGCAGCGTCGCCGTCGTCCTCCTCGGGTCCGGCGTGGGCGCCTGCCACGTCACCGACGTCGCCCAGCAGGGCCGCGCCCTGGAGTGGGGACACCTGACCGTCCAGGTCGGCGGTCGCCGCTGCCGCTGCGGCGCCCCCGGCTGCCTGGAGGCGTACGTCGGCGCGGGCGCCCTGCTCGACCGGTGGCGGGAGGCGGGCGGACGGCCCCCGGCCGGCACGGACGAGGAGGCCGCGCTGGCCGCGCTGGCCGACGCCGCGTACCCGCCCGGCGGTGATCCCGACCCGGTGGCCCGCGCGGTGCTGCGGGAGGCCGCCGAGTACCTCGGCGCGGGGCTGTCGGGGCTCGTCAACCTGTTCCAGCCGGAGAGGATCCTCGTCGGCGGCTGGGCCGGTCTCCGGCTGGGCCCGCGCTTCCTCGACGACGTGCGCGAGCACGCCACCGCGTACTCCCTGGCGTATCCGGCGGACCGGGTCGCCCTGGACCTCGGCGCGCTGGGCCCGGACGCGGTCACGGTCGGCGCGGCCACCCTCCCCCTGGCCGGTTTCCTCGAAGCCGGCGGCCACCGCCCGCCGTCCGCCCGGCCCGCGCAGACCCCCGCCTGGCAGGCCGCCCTGGAGTCCCGCGTCCTCACCTGACGGCCCGCCCGCCCGGCCGGAGGTTAGCGGGGCCGGGAGCGAGGAACACGGGGGTGCATGAAGCAGACGAAGCGCACGCCGGAAACCGCCGCGGAAGAAGTCCTGCACGAGTTCGAGGAGGCGGAGCTCCGGCTCGACGACGGAGAGGCCGGGAAGAACGACGGCGAGGCGGCCGACGCCCTCACCCCCAGCCGGTCCGCCCAGGAGTCCGTGCGGGGGCGCGGCCCGGACGACGAGGACGCGCCCGGACCGGGGCGGCGGTAGGGCCGCCACGGGCCCCGCGCCCGCCCCGCCGCAGCACCCCGCCGGTTTGACCGGCTGCTGCCGGGTCACCCGTGGGGGGCGCGTCGACACAGACCGTCACTTCGTGCACACGGGTGACCCCGGCCCCGGAGGAACTGGCATGGCTGTACGGCACCACCTCATACAGAGCCCGCCATCGGCGGTGTGGGAGGTCCTCAGCGACCCCGACAAGTACGCCGAATGGGTCGTCGGCACCGAGGAGACCCACCCCCTGTACGGCACCTGGCCCGAGGTGGGCGCCTCCCTCCAGTACACCGTCGCGCTCGGTCCGGTCCGTTTCGAGGGCTCCACCGTGGTCCGCCGCCTGGAGCCGCCGAACCGGCTGGAACTGGAGGTCGAGAGCGGACCCGCCGGCACCGCCCGCGTCGCCGTCGAGATCATCCCCTGGGGCGAGGGCACCCTCGTCATCGTCGACGAGCACCCCCTGCGCGGCCCGGGCGCGCGGCTGCACAACGTGGTCCTCGAAGCGGCCATCCAGCTCCGCCACCGCCGCATGCTGCGCCGCCTCGCCGAAGTCGTCGAGGGCGCGCACACCGCCGCGGCCTGACCGCCGCCGCCGAACGCGGGAGGAGACCTGCCATGCCCGACGCCGTCGTCGTGGGGGCCGGGCCCAACGGCCTGGTCGCCGCCAACCTGCTCGCCGACCGCGGCTGGACGGTGGAGGTCCTGGAGGCCCAGGACGAGCCGGGCGGTGCCGTGCGCAGCGACCGCGGCGTCGACCCCGACCACGTCAGCGACCTGTTCAGCTCGTTCTACCCGCTCACCGCCGCCTCCCCGGTCATCCGCTCCCTGCGCCTCCACGAGTGGGGCCTGCGCTGGAGCCACGCCCCGGCCGTCGTCGCCCACCCGCTGCTCGACGGCCGCTGCGCCGTGCTCGAACGCGACCCGGAGCGCACCGCCGCCGGACTGGAGTCCTTCGCACCCGGTGACGGCGCCGCCTGGCAGGGCCTGTACGACCTCTGGGACCGCGTCCGCGCCGACGCGCTGAGCGCCCTGTTCACGCCGTTCCCGCCGGTGCTGCCCGGCCTGCGGCTCGCCGCCCGGCTGGGCGCCGCCGACGGGCTGCGCCTCGTCCGCACGGCCCTGCTGCCGGCGCGGCGGCTGGGCGAGGAGACCTTCGCCGGGGACGGCGGGCGGCTGCTGCTCGCCGGGAACGCCCTGCACGCCGACCTGACGCCCGAGACGGCGCTCGGCGGCGGCTTCGGCTGGCTGATGTGCATGCTCGGCCAGAGCTTCGGCTTCCCCGTCCCCTCCGGCGGGGCGGACGCCCTCACCGAAGCCCTGGTCCGCCGCCTCGTCGACCGGGGCGGCACCGTCCGCTGCGGGCGACGCGTCACCGAGGTGACGGTGCGCGGCGGCCGGGCGCGCGGCGTGCGCACCGCCGACGGGGAGACCGTCGCGGCGCGCCGCGCCGTCCTCGCCGACGTGCCGGCACCCGCCCTGTACGGCGGGCTCGTCGCCTGGGACCACCTGCCCGACCGGCTCCGCGACGACATGCGACGCTTCCAGTGGGACTTCGGGACGGTGAAGGTCGACTGGGCCCTGGACCGGCCCGTCCCCTGGGCCGCGGAGGGGCCGGCCCGCGCCGGGACCGTGCACCTCGCGGACGGCGTCGACGAACTCACCCGCTTCGCCGCCCAGATCGCCAGGCGCCTCGTCCCGGACCGGCCGTTCATGGTCATGGGCCAGATGACCACCGCCGACCCGTCCCGCTCGCCCGCCGGCACCGAGTCGGCGTGGGCGTACACCCACGTCCCGCGCACCGTCGCGGGCGACGCGGGCCCGGACGGCATCACCGGCGCGTGGACGCAGGACGACCGGCAGCGGATGGCGGACCGCATGGAGGCGGTCGTCGAGCGGTACGCGCCCGGCTTCCGCGCGGCGGTGCGGGCCCGCCGCGTCCTGGCGCCGCCCACGATGGAGGCCATGGACGCCAACCTCCGGGACGGCGCCATCAACGGCGGCACGTCCGCGCTCCACCAGCAACTGGTGTTCCGCCCCGTACCGGGCACCGGCCGCCCCGAGACGCCGGTACGGGGCCTCTACCTGGCGTCCGCCTCCGCCCACCCGGGCGGCGGCGTGCACGGCGCGCCCGGCGCCAACGCGGCGCGGGCGGCGCTGCGGACCAGCGGGGCGTCCGTGTCGGCGCTGTTCACGACGGGGCAGCGGCTCCTCACCCCCCGCCGCTGACGGGCCCCCCTCTCCGGGTCCGGCCGGACGGCGGAGAGGGGGATCCCGCGAAGTGGGATGCCGGGGAGCGGGGGTGCCACCCGCCCGAACCGCCTCAGCGGCCCGAACCGCCTTCAGTGGCGGGCCCGCCGCACCACCCCGGCCGCCGTCACCGCGACCGCCGCCGCCGCGCCGGCACGCCGACCCGCCGTGCGGACCGTGCCGTGCCAGCCGCCTCCCACGGTGCCCGGCCCCGGCGGCGGCGCGAAGAGGGTCCCGTCGTCGTGCGGGGCGCTCTCGCCCCGCACGAAGTGGGTGCGGTCGACCTTCACCGCCAGCACCCCCTCCAACGCGCCCGGGGCGGCCGCCGCGAGCAGCCGCAGCGACCGCGTCGACACGCCCACGAAGACCTCGCGCCGCGGCCTGCGCACGGCGCCCACGATCGCCCGGGCCACGCGGCGCGGCGTGTAGATCGGCGGCATGGCCCGCACCCTGCGGCCGGTGCGGTTGGCCAGGTGCTGGAAGAACGGCGTGTCGACGGTGGCCGGGAGCACCGTGCACACGTGGACGCCCCGCTCGCCCGCCAGCCGCAGCTCCTGCCGCAGCGTGGCGTCGAAGGCCAGCAGCGCGTGCTTCGACATCGTGTACGCGCCGTTGTACGGCGACGAGACCAGGCCCAGCACCGACGCCACGTCGACCAGGACGCCCGCGCCCCGGCGCCGCATCACCGGCAGCACCGCCCGCGCCCCGTTGACGCACCCCAGGACGTTCACGTCGAGCACGCGGCGCACCTCGTCGGCCGGTACGTCCTCCACGGCGCCGAACACGGCGACCGCCGCCGCGTTCACCCACACGTCGACGCGCCCGTACTCCCGTACCGCGCGCCGGGCGAGCTCCGCGACGGCCGCCTCGTCCGCCACGTCGACCGGCTGGACGACCGCCCGGGCGCCCCGGTGGGCGCGGCACTCGCGGGCTACCGCCTCCAACGCCTCCGTCCCGCGCGCGGCGAGCACCAGCGCGGCGCCGTGCCGGGCGAACTCCAGCGCGGTCGCCCTGCCGATCCCGCTGGACGCCCCGGTGATGACCACGACCAGGTCCTTGGTGTGCACGTCGGCCTCCGGAACCCTCTCGACGGTCGGGCGAACGCGGGACGGAGTACCCGCGCCCGCCCACCTCCACTCCCCCCCGCCCCCGCCGGATCCGCGCATCGGCTCGCCGCCCCACGGGCACCGTCCGCCCCGCCCGCCGCGGTGGGCGGCGACGCGGTCATGCTGGTGGTACGCGGACGACACCGGTGCGGCCGGACGACCCGGGGAGGAGGCACGCCGTGCGGGAGCGGGAAGGAGTGCCGGACGTGCGGGAAGGAGTGCCGGACGTGGCGGTCCTGGTCGGGCTGCAGGCGTCCGGGAAGTCGACGTTCTACCGGCAGTGCCTCGCCGACCGGTACGTCCTGGTCGGCAAGGACCTGTTCCCGCGCGGCGCCCGGAACAAGCAGCGGCGGCAGATGGCCCTCGTCGAGGAGGCCCTGGCCGCGGGCCGGCCGGTGGCGGTCGACAACACCAACCCGTCCTCCGAGGAGTGGGGTCCCCTGCTGGCGGCGGCCCGCGCCCACGGCGCGACCGCCACGGCCTACTGGTTCCCGCCGGACGTGGCCGGTTCGCTGCGCCGCAACGCCGCGCGGCGGGGCCGGGAGCGGGTACCGGAAGTGGGCCTCTACGCCACGCTCGGCCGGTTGCGCGCCCCGTCGCGCTCCGACGGGTTCGACGCCGTGCTGGAGGTCCGGTTCGACGGCCGCGGCGGGTTCGCCGTGCGTCCGGTGCCCGGTGGGGAGGCGCCGCCCGGTCGGAGGCATCCCGCCGGGCCTCCCGGGTACCCGCCGGGCGACGTACAGGATCCGACGCACGGAGGAGGGATCGAGGTGACCGTGCCCGAGGAGAACCGGCCGAAGACCACCACCACGGACGATGTCATCGAGTCCACCGACACGGACGACCAGCGGGAACGGCAGCCCGGCGGCACCGGCCGCTCCCTGCGCGAGGCGATGGAGGAGGCGGGCGTCAAGCGCGAGGACTACGAGGAGTAGCCGGCGGACGGCCGGTGCCCGGCGCGCCCCCGACCGCCGGACGCCGGCCGGGCCGGCAGGCCGGCGGCCGGCTCGGGGAGCCGAAGGGGCGGCGGGTACCGGGGGACGGACGCGCTCGGCGCTCCACGCCCGCGCACGACCGTCCCCTCGACGCCCGCTGAAAGCGCCCGGAGGCGCGGTCCGCCGCAGGGAGGGCCTAGAAGGTGAGGTTCCAGGCGTCGATCCTGCCGGTGTCCCGCGTCGCGACGTCCCGGACGCGGAGCTTCCACGTGCCGGCCGCGGTCTCCGCGGAGGCGTCGACCGTGTACGTCTTCACCACGTCGTCGCCGCTGTCGCCGTTGGCGAAGTCCTCCAGCGGGTACACCGTCCCGTCGGGGGCCACCAGCGAGACGACCAGGTCGCCGCGGTAGGTGTGCTTGATGTCCACGCCCACCTTCAGGGCGGCCGGTGCGCTGCCGTCGAGGCCGGTGACGGTGATCGGGCTCTCCACCGTGGCGTTGTCGGCGACGGCCACGTCGGCCGGGTTCTCGAAGTACCTGCCCGGCGCGGGCGGCGTCGTCCCGCCGGTGACCGCCTTCAGCGCGTCGGTCTGGCCCTCGCCGAAGAACCCGTTGTTCGCGGTCGTGCCGGTGCAGCGGCTGTCGGCCGGGCAGGCGGTGTCGGTGGCCTGCGACGCCAACCGGGCCCGCAGGTCCGCCGGGGTGAGGGAGGGGTCGGCGCTCGCCATCAGCGCGGCGACACCGGCCACGTGCGGCGACGCCATCGACGTGCCGTTCATGTTGCCGTACGTCCCGCCCGGCAGCGTGGAGTAGATGCCGGACGAGCCGTCACCGCCCGGCGCGGCGATGTCGATGACGTCGCGGCCGAAGTTGGAGTACGACGCCTTCACGTTGCCGCGGCCCATGGCGGAGACCGTGACGACCCCCGGCAGTTCGGTCGGGATGTCGACGCACGCGTTGGTGATGCGGCGGCTCACCGGGGTCGAGTCGTTGGGGCTCGACGTGTCGGTGGTCTTGTTCGCCAGGTCGTAGGAGGAGTTGCCGGCGGCGGCGACCTGGAGGGAGCCCTTGCCCTCGGCGTACGCCTGGGCCCGCCGGACGCCCTCGATGATGGCGGCCTGGTCCGGGTCGTCCGGGCAGTTGAACATCCACGGGTCGGTGTAGTAGCTGTTGTTGGTGACCTTGAAGCCGTGGTCGCCGGCCCACATGAACCCGCAGATGGTGTTCTCGGCGTAGAACAGCGCGGTGCCCGGCTCCGCGATGCGGACCGAGGAGATCCGCACGCCCGGTGCGACGCCGACGACGCCCTTGCCGTTCTTCGCGGCGGCGATCGTCCCCGCGACGTGCGTGCCGTGGGTGTCCACGTCGCGCCAGGCGCCGGGGCGGGTGTCGGGCCTGCCGTAGGCGCAGGAGACCGAGTCGGCGGCGTTGAAGTTGGGCGCGATGTCCTGGTGGAGGTCGTCGACGCCGGTGTCCAGGACGCCGACCTTGACGGCGGCGGAGCCGGTGGTCACCGCCCACGCCTGGTCCGCCTTGATCTGGGTCATGTCCCAGCGGTTGGACTCGGTGAGCGTCGTCGGGCTCTGCGCCGGGGCGGTCGGGAGGGCCGGGGCGTACGCGTCGGCCGGCACGTCCGAGGTGCGGGTCGCGCCGACGTGCTGCACGCCGGCGACGCCGCGCATCCTGGCGGCGAAGGCGGTGGACGTGGAGTGGGCGACGACGACGCCGATCGCGTCGTGGTGCGCGAAGACCGTACCGCCGTTGCCGGTGACGGCGGCGCGGACGGCCGAGGTGTCTCCCGGAGCGGTGATCACCAGGTACGCGCGGGTGCCCGCGGCCCAGGTGCCGGCCGGGCCCGCCGCGTTGGCCGCCGTGGTGGCCGGCGCGGCTGCCGGGGTCCGCGGGGTGGCCGCGGCGGGGGCCGCGGGGACCGCGAGGGCGACGGCCGCGCCGAGGGCGGCGACGGCGGCCGAGCGCCTGAGCCCGGCGGATATGTGGGGAAGCATGTGTCCTCCGAAGGCCCGGCGGCACGGGTGGTGCCGGCCGGGGTGAAGAAGTGGTCGACGCGCAAGATCTCATCCGGGGGCGCGTCGAGGGAAGTGCCGTTTCGACGCGGGCCGTTCGGCACCCCGGTGCCCGGTCGTTCCCCCGTGGCCGGAAAGCGGCTTGCGGTCGGCCCGCGGTGCCGGTGCGTCAGCGGTCCGCTTCGGCGACCTGCCGGGCCAGCGCGGCGCGCAGCCAGTCGTCCACGGCGCCGAACGTCGGCTCCGGGGAGGCGGTCGCCTCGGCGGTGAGCTGCCAGAAGCGGTCGATGTGGGGGTGGGCGACCTCGTCGAGGAAACGGCTCAGCCGCCGCCGGAACTCCGGGGTGTCGCGGGTGTCGCGCATCGCGGCGTGGGCGGCCACGAAGCAGTCGAGCGCCTCCCCCTCGGAGGGTCCGCGCCGTGCCCGCACGTCGGGCGCCGCCAGCGCGAACGCCTCGACGAGCCCGTCGTACAGCACCGCCGGACGGCACGTCCCGCCCGGGGCGCTCGCGACCGGCCGGCACACGCTGACCGCGCCGGTGGCGTCCGTCGCCAGGGCGTTCAGCCGGGCGAAGGCCAGGACCTGCGCGGGAGTCGGGTCCTCGGGCGGCGGCGGCACCGCCGAGTCGGTGATCGACGAGAGCAGCCGGGCCGGCAGCCGCGGCGGCAGCACCCGCCGCAGGAAGCGCGCCACCGGAGCCGTACTGGGCGGTGCGTCCAGCGTCCCGATCAGCCGCAACCGGTCGGCGCGCTCCTTTGCCGGACAGTCCCGCAGCAGCCGCAGGGCGGCCTCCCGCCAGCGCAGCGCCGCCATCCGGGAGCCCAGTTCGCGCAACTGGCCCGCGATGACGTCCTCCAGGGCGTCCTCCCGGTCCAGGACCCGGCCGACCTCCGCGACGGGGAGGTCGAGGCCGCGCAGCGACCGGATCAGCCGCAGCCGGTCGAGCGCCTCCGGGCCGTACCGGCGGTGGCCGCCGGCGCTGCGCGAGGTCTCCGGCAGCAGCCCCAGGTCCGAGTAGAACCGCACGGCCTTCACGGTGGCGCCCGCGCGCTCGGCGAGCTCCCCGATGCTCCACGTCCCGTCGGTGGACACCCCTTTCACCTCCCTCGGCGGGGAGCCCCACGGTACCGGGGCGCGCGGGCGCGCCGGTACCGCGGGGGAGCGGAGGCGAACCGCCGCCCACACCGGCCGCGTCCCGGGCCCGGGCCCCGGCGGCGGCCCGGTACGCCGGTGCTGCCGGAGCCGTACGGGCCGGCCGCCGCCCGGAGCGCCGCCGTGCGTCCCGCGGAAGCACCGGCCGGCCAGGGGGGCGTTGACGTACGCGTCGCCGCAGCGGACGCGGGAGGGCGCGGCCCCGCCGCCCCGGTGCCGCCGTCGTCGGTGGACAGCGCCGGTGCCGGACCGCACGCCCGCGACGACCGCAGCGCCCGAGACGACCGCGACGACCGCGGTGGCGGTGGTGGCGCGCGGGGCGGTGCGCCGCGACGGGCGGGGTACGGGGGACACGTGCCCTCCTCCTCTCCTTCCGCGGGGAGGGGAACGCGGACGGGAGCGCCGGGGGACGGCCCCGGCCCGACAGTTACAGGTCACCTCTGCGACCGGCTCTTGTCCTGAAGGCGCGGGTCGAGGTCCGTCAGGTGGACGCGCGGTGGCGGTACCCGGTCCTCGCCGCCCGCGTCGTGGCCGCCGGGAGCCGGTCGGCCGGGCCCGCGGGCGTACGGGCGCACCGCCCGGGTGCCGCCCGGCCCCGGGCCCCGAAACCACCACCGAACCGGGCGAACCGCAGCCGCCGCGCACGCCCTCCCGAACGCCCCACCGGCATGGGCGGAGGGCCGGGGCGTACGGACCGGATCGTGTTGACAGTGCCGATCACCGTACGGGTTAATGGGCGCGAATGGCTTCAAAGTGCGGCTCGTCGTTCCCGCCCGCTCGGGAAACGGGCCGCCCTGCGGCCGGAGTGAGCACGGTACGTCACGGCGAGACGGCCCCCGGTCGCAGGCTCGAATCCGGTGTCCGCCGGGAGCGGGTGGACGGGGAAATGCGGACCGGGATCTTCTCCGGAGGGAGATCAATGCCCCATCTCGACCCTTTCACCGTCCCGGAGTTCCACCTCCCCTTCGAGGGCTCCAAGGAACCGGGGGGTGACCGCGCCAACGCCGAGGCGACCGCCTGGGCCGTCGACCGGGGCCTGGTCGAGGCGGAAGCGGCCGAGCAGTTCGCGGGCATCGGCTTCGGTCACCTCGCCGCCCGCGTCAGCCGCGGCGCCTCCTCCGGGGAACTGGTCCTGCTGGCCGAGTGGATGGCCTGGTCGTTCGTCCTCGACGACCAGCACGACCACCTCATCAGGTCCGGCCGCCTCGACGACTGGAAGCCCCTCTCCGACGCCATCACGCGCCACGTCGGCGGCGGGCCGGCCGACGCGCCGGAACCCGCCCGCGACAACCCGCTGGTGTCCTCCTTCGCCGAACTGTGCGACCGCGTTCTGGCCGGAATGCCCCCCTTGCTCCAGGGCCGTTACCGCCGCCACGTCCCGCGCATGCTGCGCTCCCTCGACGAGGAAGCCGCCAACCGGCGCCCCGGACACCGCCCCGCCGTCGAGGACTACGTCCTGACCCGCCGCCACAGCTCCCAACTCCTGCCCATGATGGACATGGTGGAGGCCGCCCAGGGCATCGAGGTCCCCGACGAGGTCGACGCGAGCCCCGCCCTCACGGAGCTCGCCTGGAGCGCCATCGACGTCATCTCCTGGGGCAACGACGTCTTCTCGCTCCCCAAGGAGTACTCCTGCGGCGACACCAACAATCTCGCCGTCCTCCTCGCCGACGGGCACGGCCTCACCCTGCCCGAGGCCGTACGGGCCGTCGAGGAGCGCATCCGCGCCCGCGTCGAGGACTTCCTCGCCGCCGCCCGCGACCTGCCCCGCGCCCTGGACGCCCTCGGCGTCACCGACCCCGTCGCCCGCGCCGCCGTGGAACGCCGCGTCCGCAGCTACGAGGACTGGATGATCGGCGCCGACCTCTGGCAGCGCCACGACTGCACGCGGTACCGCGACGAGCGGTTCGCCGCGGGGCGCGAAGCCGCGTACACGCGCCCGGACCTGGTCACCGTGGGATGAGACGGCGTCCCACGACCCGTACGCCCACCGGCCGCGCGGCGTTACCCGGCCGCCCGCGCGCGGCCGGCGGCGCGCGCGTGGCGCCCGGCCGGCTGCCCGTCGTCGGCCACGCTCTCCGACGTCGCGGGGACCGATCGCGTTCCTCGAGTCGCTCCGCGGCGTCGTCCGCGTCGTCCACGTCGTCCGTATCGACCTCGGCGGCTGGCCCCTGACGTCCTGACCGACCCGGACCTCATCCACGCCGTCCTCGTCGGCGAGGCCCATGTGTTCGGGCGCGGCAGAATCTTCGAGAAGCTGCGCCCCCTCTTCGGCAACGGCACCGCCACCACCGACGGGGCGCTCCACCGAAGGCGGCGCCGGCCCCTGCAACCGGCCTTCCGGCGCGACCGCCTCTCCCGGTACGCCGAGCTGATGTGCCGCGAGGCGGACGCCGTGGCCGCCTCCTGGACCCCCGGCCGGGAGGTCCGCGTGGACCGGGAGATGCGCCGGTCCGCCCTCTCCGCCGTCGCCGGGATGACCTTCTCCGGCGACGTGGACCGGCCCGCCGTCCGGGAGGTCCACCGGTCCTTCCCGATCGTCCTGGAGGGCACGCTCGTCCGCACCGTCATGCCCAAGGCGTTCGACCGCCTGCCCGTCCCCCTGAACCGGCGCTTCACGGCGCCGCCACCCGCCTGCGCGCCATCGTCGACGAGGTCGTCGCCGGGTGCGGCCCCGGGGAGCGCGGCCACGACGACCTCGTCCCGCTGCTGCCGACCGGCACCGACCCGGAGACCGGCGGCACGATGAGCGCCGAACAGGTCCGCGACGAACTCGTCACCCTCCTGTTCGGCGGCACGGAGACGGCCTCCACCACCCTCTCCTGGATCTTCCACGAACTCGCCCGCCACCCGGATGTGGAGGAGCGCCTCCACGCCGAGGTCGACACGGTCGTCGGCGACCGCCCCGTACGCCCCGGGGACCTCGCCTCGCTCACGTACGCCAAGAGCGTCTTCGAGGAGTCCCCGCGGCTCCGCTCGCCCCTGCTGTTCACCCGGCGGCCCCCCCACCCCGGTCACCCTGGGCGGCGTCGACATCCCCGCCGGCACCGAACCGGCCCACAGCCCCTACGCGCTCCACCGCGACCCGGACCTCTTCCCGAACCCCACGGCCTTCGACACGGAACGGTGGAACGACGCCGACCCGTCCCGGATGCCGCCGCGCCCGGGCAGCTCCATCCCGTTCGGCGCGGGCCGGCACACGCGCATCGGGGACGCCTTCGCCGTCGCGGAGATCCTCTCCGCCGTGGCGAGCGTGGCCCGGCGGCGGCGCCTGGCACACGCCCCGGCACCACCGTGAAGGAGGTCCCCGCCGGCATCCCGCTGCCCGACGCGCTGCCCATGATCCCCGTGCCGCGCCGCTGAACCGCCGCCCGGGCGAACACGCCAGCGAAGGATACAGCGCCACCCCCGTACGAATGGCGGTGTTCCGGGAAGAATGGTGATCCACGGCAACTTCCCGTGTCCTTGCGCCTACACTCGGCCGCACGTGCTGGAGGGGGCAAGTCATGACAACGGCCGGAGGGCGGCGGGGAAGCGACGCGACCCCGCTGCTGGAACGGGAGTCCGAGCTCCTCACCATCGAGTGCGCGCTCGACGACCTGTGCGGCACGCCCTCCGAGGGCGGGCGCCCGTCCCGGCAGGGCGGGGTGATCGGGTTCGCCGGACCGGCGGGCCTGGGCAAGACCACGCTCCTCACCCGCCTCCGCCGGTCCGCCGCCGCCCGCGGCTGCACCGTGCTCTCCGCACGCGGCGGCGAGCAGGAGCGCCAGGTCCCGTTCCACGTGATGCGCCAGCTCGTCCAGCCCGCCTTCGCCGCCATGCCGGAGGACGAACGCCGCGAGATCCTCGGCGACTGGTACGACATCGTCGCGCCGGCCACGGGGCTGTCCGCACCCAAGCCCGACGCCAACCCCGACCCGCAGGGCGTCCGCGACGGACTGGACTGGGTCGTCACCAACCTCTCCGTACGCAGCGGCCCCGTCGTCCTCACCGTCGACGACGTCCACTGGGTCGACTCCGAGTCCCTCGCCTGGCTCATCGCCTTCGCCGCCCGCGCCGGGGAGCTCGGCATACTGATCGCCGTCGCATGCCGCCCCGACGAACTCCCGTCCGACGCCCTCCCCCTGCACAACCTCGTCGCGCGCAACCGCTCCCGCGCCCACGAACTGGCCCCGCTCACCGCCGCCGCCGTGAGCCGCATCGTCCGCGCCACCCTCGGGGAACACGCCGACGAACTGTTCTGCCGCGAATGCTGGGCCATCACCGGAGGCAACCCCTTCGAGGTCGTCGAGCTCACCGCGAAGGGCAACGCCCGCGGCCTCGTCCCGCGCGAGGAGAACATCCCGCAACTCCGCGACCTCGCCTCCGCCGTCAAGGGCAACGGCCTCATAGAACGCCTCGAACAGCTCGGCCCCTCCGCCGTCCGCCTCGCCTGGGCCGCCGCGGTCGTCGGCAGCGGCGTCCCCGCCGGCATCGTCGGGACCGTCGCCGCGCTCGGCGACGCCCAACTCGACGACGCCGTCGACCTGCTGGACACGGCCCGCATCCTGACGGTCCTGCCCAACCTGAAGCGCGAGCGGGTCGTCGAGTTCTACCACCCGCTGATCGCCACCGCCGTGTACCGGTCGATACCGCACGGCGTACGCGTCGGCATGCACGGCGTGGCCGCCCAGGCCCTCGTCGACGAGGGGCACGGCGCCGCGGCCGCCGCCCGCCACATGCTCGAGATGCACCCGGAGGGCGACCCCTGGGTCGTCCAGCAGCTCCGCCGCGCGGCCCGCGACAGCTTCTCCGCGGGCGCGCCCGACGCGGCCCGCCGCTACCTCGCCCGCGCCCTGCGCGAACCCCCGGACATCGAGGACCGCGCGCAGGTCCTGTTCGAACTCGGCTCCGCCAACCTGCCGCACGAGCCCGCCACCACCGTCAACCAGCTGCGCGCCGCTCTGGAGGAACCCAAGATCGGGCAGGACCTGCGCGAGGTCGTCACGTACCGGCTCGCCCAGGCTCTCGTCCACACCGGCCAGATGGACCAGGCCACCGGCCTCCTCACCGAGGAGGCCCACCGCACCACCAGCGCCCGCACGCGCCTGCGCATGCAGGCCGAGCAGTTCAAGTGGAACGCGGTCAACGCCGCCGAGCACGACTCGCACGGCCGCTCCCGTCTGCTGTCCCAGCTCGCCAGACGCCTCACCGGCCGCGACCTCGCGGAACGGCACATCCTCGGCCTGCGCGCCTGGGACGTCGTCCTGCGCGGCGAGCCCGTCGCCCAGTCCCTCCACTACGCCGACCGGGCCCTGCGCGGCGGGATGAGCTGGACCGACCAGGACTTCGGCTTCGAGGTGCCGGCCGTCGTCGCCCTCACGCTGGTGTACTGCGACCAGCCCGGCCGGGCCGAGGAGCTGTTCCACGACGGCATCGCGGAGTTCGAGGCGAAGGGCTGGCGCGGCGCCCACCTCTCCTTCGCGTACACGCTCCTCGGCTACATCCGCTACCGGCGCGGACGGCTCGCGGAGGCCGAGGACTTCGTGCGCAGCGGACTGCAGATCGCCGACCGCGTCGGCCGCGGCGTCCCCGCCCAGCTGTACGCGATCGGTACCCTCGTCGAGACGCTCCTCGCCCGGGGCCGCATCGACGCGGCCCAGCGGATCGCCGACGGCTACCGGTTCGGCGAGGACCTCCCCAAGACCGTCATCTACCCCGACCCGCAGGCCGTCCGCGGCAAGCTCCTGCTGGCCTGCGGCAGGATCGACGAGGCGGTCCAGCAGTTGACGGCGGCCGGCGACCGGCTCGAGCAGCGCGGCACGCGCAACCCGGCCTGGAGCCCCTGGCAGCTGGACCTCGCCCTGGCCCTGGCCGGCCACCGGCCCGAGGAGGCGCGGCGCCACGCCGACGAGGCCGTCGCCCGGGCCCGCGGGTTCGGCACCGCCAGCGCGATCGGCCAGGCCCTGCGGGTCGCCGCGGCGGTCTCCGAGCCGGCCCGCGCGATCCCGCTGCTCGCCGAGGCCGTCGACCACCTGGAGCAGTCGCCCTCCGCGTACGAGCTGGCGCACGCGCTGGTCGACCACGGCACGGCGCTGCGCTCCGTCGGCGACCTCGACCAGGCCGCGCAGCGCCTCTACCGCGGCATGGAGACCGCCGCCGCCTGCGGTGCGGACACCCTCGTCACCCGGGCCCGCGACCAGCTCGCCGCCGCCGGCCTGCGGCCCCGGCGCCCGCTGCCCGTCGAGCGGGACACCCTCACCACCCGGGAGGAGGCGGTCTCCCTGCTCGCCGCGGAGGGCCTCGACAACGCGGCCATCGCCGACCGCCTCGACAGCGACGAGCGGACCGTGTCGGAGCTGCTGTCGGCGGTGTTCACCAAGCTCGGCACCGACCGGCCCGGCCTGCGCCGCTGCATCGGCCTGTGACCCCGTCCGCCGGGCGGCGCCCAGGCCCCGGCCGGGGCACGCCGGAGGGGTGGTGGTTCAGCGGACCGCCCGGTCGGCGTCCGGCTGCGGATGGGTGACCCGGAGCTTCGACTGGCCGTGCGGCAGCCGCTCCCAGTCCTCCATGAACCGCGCCTCCAGACCGTGCCTCCGCGCCAGCCGCACCAGCGTCTCGGTCCGGTAGTAGAAGTCCTCCCGCAGCACCTGGTGTTCGGCCCCCTCCGTGCGGTCGAAGGTGAAGTCGAAGAACCCGCCCGGCGCCAGCACCCGCCCCACGTGCGCCAGGCACTCGTCGATCACCTCCAGCGGCGAGTGCGAGAACACGCTGTGCGCGTGCACCACCGTGAACCAGCCGTCCGGCAGGAAGTCCAGCCGCAGGTCGTCCACCGGCGTCAGGTACGGCATCCGGTCCTGCAGCCCGTACCGCACCAGCGTCTTCTTCGCCTCGATCAGGATGTCCGGCGAGATGTCGATCCCGTAGTAGTGCCCCGGCTCCAGGTGCTCGATGAACCGCCACCCCGCCCGCAGGTTGCCGCACCCGATCTCCAGCATCCGGTCCTGCGGGCGCAGCCCGTGCTCCACCAGGTAGTCGAACTGCATCCGGCCGACGGCCAGCCACCGCTCCCGCGACGGCCCGCCGCCCACCGCCGCCTCCGGGCTGCGCGCCGTGTCGCTCGCCATCACCGCCCGGTAGTACGCCACGTGGTCGCCGCCGCTGCGCAGCCGCAGCCACAGGTCGCGGCCCGCCCGCCGCACGTACGGGACGATCCGCTCCGGGTGCCGCAGCGCGTACCGCGCCTTGTACGACGGCCTGGACCGGTCCGTCCACGGTCGAGCCGATCCGCTCCGCGGCATGGCGCCCTCCTGGATGTGTCTTCCGCGTGCCGGACATCTGCCCGGTCCACGGTGCACCGCGCGGCGCGCGGGACGGCCGGGACACGCCGTGCTACGCCGCCCAGTGCCCCGGGCGCCGCAGCGCGGCGGGGATCCTCGTCGCGCCGTCGCCCCGCGCGGCGGTCAGCTGCGGCTGCGTCAGGAACAGCGCCCCCGTCAGGTCGGCGCCGGACAGGTCGGCGTCCCGCAGGTCCGCGCCGATCAGGTCGGCCTCGCGCAGGTCGGCCCCCGCCAGGTCGGCGGCGATCAGGCAGGCGCCGCGCAGACTGGCGCCCCGCAGCTTCGCGCCGCGCAGCCGCGCCCCCATCAGATCGGCGCCCCGGCGGTCCTTGCGGCGCCCCGGCACACCGGCCCTGGCCAGCTCGCTGGCGCGCAGCAGCAGGACGTTCACCTCCGCCCGCAGCGCCGGCACGTCCAGGGCCAGCAGGGCCTCCGCGCCGCCGCGGGTCAGGGCGTCGATCTCGTCGTGGCGGCGGCGAAGCTCCCGGTGCACGGGCCGCGCCGCCGCGAGGTCCAGCGCCTCCGCCGCGTACCGCAGCAGTTCGTGCAGCTGCCGCATGACGGGGAACACCGCGAACATCGTGCGCGCCGAGTCCGGCTCGGCCCGCCAGTCGCGGCCGCCGAACGTCACCCGGGACACCTTCTGGCCGGCGCCGAAGCAGTCGAAGACCGTGCAGCCCGGGTAGCCGCTGTCGCGCAGCCGCGCGTGGATGCCGCAGCGGAAGCCGTCGCCGAGGTTTCCGCAGGGCGTTCCGGCGGGCTTGTCGGCGGCGAAGTCGGCGGACCTGGCGAAGGGCAGTGCCACACAGCAGAGCCCGAAGCAGCTGGCGCAGTCGGCCCGCAGGTCGGTTCGGTCGGTGTGCGGGGTGCGGGCGGACACGGCGGGCGGTCTCCTACGGGCGGTGCGGGCGGTGCCCGGCGGGGCGTACGGACGTGCCCATTGTCCCCTCCCGGGGGACCGGCCCCCGCCCGCTCCCCGCGGGGGCGGCGCGGGTCGCGCGGGCCCGGGCGGCCGGTCAGACCGGCACCGCCCGCAGCGACCCGCCCCGCTCCCGGGGCCCGGCCACCACGCGCACCCCGAAACCGCGGCTCACCCGGTCCAGGGTGGCCCGCAGCCAGTCGCGTTCGGCGTCCGACGCGTGCTCCAGGCGCAGTTGCCGCGCCCGTACGGGAGCCATCCGCAGCGAGGCCAGCCGGCCCGTGTCCGGCTCCAGCGCCGCGAAGTACAGCAGGCGCAGGTCGTCGCGGTACTCCTCGTACCCGGTGATGCCCTCGTAGTCGTCGACGAGGTCGCCGCAGCCGTACAGGACCAGCTTGCCCCGGTACACCTCCAGCGGGCGCGGGTGGTGCGAGGAGTGGCCGTGCACCACGTCCACCCCGCCGTCGACCAGCGCGTGCGCGAACCGCACCTGGCCGTCCGGCACCCCGTACCCCCAGTTGGAGCCCCAGTGCACGGAGACCACCACGAGGTCGCCGGGCCGCCGGGCCTCCCGCACCCGGCGTACGACGTCCCCGGCGGCGGCCCCGGTCGCGGCGGGCACGAGGTCCACCCCGGGCCGGCCGGGCGCGGCCGCCCACTCCTCGGGGACGCCGCTCGACGGCATCCCGCACGCGAACACCAGCACCCGTCGCCCGCCGGGCAGGGGGACGGCGGCGGGGCGGCGCGCCTCCGCGAGGTCCCGGCCGGCGCCCGCCGTCCGCAGCCCCGCCGCGGCCAGGGCGTCGAGGGTGTCCAGCAGCCCCCGCCGGCCGAAGTCCAGGACGTGGTTGTTGGCGAGCACGCAGACGTCGGGCCGGGCGGCGGCCAGCGACGGCAGGTTCTCGGGCGCCATCCGGTAGTGCACCGCCTTGCCCGGCTCCGGGGCGCCCCGGCGGGTGACGGCCGTCTCCAGGTTCACCACGCGCACCTGCGGCGCCGCCTCGTCGAGCAGCGGCAGCGCCACGCCCCACGGCCAGGACGGGGCGGCGGGGCGCGGCACGGGGCCGTGCGCGGCCTCGGCGAGCGCCACGTACGCGCGGGCGTCGCCGACGTAATCCTCCCACAGGGTGGGGTCACCGGGGCGGGGCAGGATCTGGTCGACCCCGCGCCCGAGCATCACGTCGCCGCAGAGGAAGAGGGTCACCGCCGGTTCCCCGCGCATGCCTCCACCGTAGACCGGCAGCCCCGGCGACCGGGCGGGTGAGCGGCCGCGGCCACGATCGCGCGCGGCGGGGCCGCGGCGCGGAGGCCGCCGCCGCGGACGCCTCCGGCTCCCCGGGCGGCGCCGGACCCGCCGCCCGGGGCGGAGGCCACCGGCGGGGCGGCCCCGCGGCCGGACCGGGAGCCGTGCGGCCGCGGCTCCGTCAGGTGCCGCCGCCGCACGGGGGCGACCGGCGTGGACCCTGCGGTGGGCGCGGGTCGTGACGGGCCCTTCCACCGGACGGCCGGTCCGCGTTCGCCGCGCCCGGCGGGTGCCCGCGCCGGACCGCGGGCACCGGGGGCCTCTCCGCCCCGCTTCCCGGACCGGCCTCCCGCCGCCCGGGCGGCGGGTTCCGTCACCAGGCCAGGGCCGCCAGGCGCGCGGTGATCCGGGTCCGGTCCCAGGCCCCGTCCGCGACGAGGACCCGGTAGCGGCGGGCCAGGGTCTCGCCGGGCGGCAGCACCAGCTCGCGGTGGAACGCGAACGACGGCGCGACCGCCGCGAACGGCTCGCTGCGGACGAACCAGTGCGCCGGGTGTGCGCCGCCCGCACCGGTGTGGTCGTTCTCCGGGGCGTGCGCGAAGACGAGCGTGGCGTGCCCGTCGGCCCCGTCGTGCTCCCCGGTGTACGCGAGCCACTCCGCCCGCGCCCCCATCAGCGCGTCGCCCTCGGCGTCCGGGCCGACGACCGCGCCGCCCCGGAAGGCCCGGGGGCCGCGCCAGAACAGTCCGGTGTACCCGGCCATCTCGCGCCCCCGCGTCGTGGGGCTGCCGAACCGCAGCGGCTCGGCACGCCGGTTGGTCACCGCCGAGGACCAGGTCAGCGCCCAGCAGCCGGCTGCCGGGTCCACGTCGTGGACCTCGATCCGGCGCAGTTCGTCGGCCCACAGCTCCCCGCCGTACGGGTGCCAGGTCAGCCGTTCCTCGACGGTGACCCGGCCGTCCTGCTCGTCGCACCGGTCGAACGACCGGTGCGCCATGGACCCGACCCGCTCCGGCAGGGCGACGTACCCCTCGCCCGGCACGTACGTGTCGCCGCCCCACAGGTTCTGCCCGGACAGGTACGAGGCCGTCATCTGCAGGCCCTTGTGCCAACGGTGGTCGTTGGGCCGGTACCCGGTGACGGTGTGCCCGGCGAGGGTGCGCAGCGGGTGCGCGTACGGCTTCGGTGCCTCCCAGGCGGCCTCGGGCCGGTAGACGTACCGCATCAGTTCGACGTCGCCGACGAGGACCGACACGTGGTCGCCGTGCGCGTGCACGATCCGGGGCCGGGTGCCGCTCACCGCGCGGCCCCTTCGTGGGCCGCCGCCGTGCCGCCGGCCGGGGCGGGCACGGGCACCGCCGTGGCGGCGGGCGCGGGTTCGGCGGCGGGCGCGGATCGGGGGGCCCAGCCGGGGGTGCCGCCGTGCAGCGACGCGTAGAACGGATCGCCCGGCCCGATGTCCCCGGCCCGTACCGCCGTCCCGGTGAACGCCGACTTGTACAGGGCGGCGACGAGTTCGAGGCTCTTGCGGCCGTCCGGGCCGCTGCTGCGGGGGCGGCGCCCGGCGCGCAGGTCGGCGAGGAGGCCGCGCAACTGCGCCAGGTGGGAGCTGGGCTCGTCGGGGCCGAAGTCCCGCCAGCGGGCGGCCTCCGCCGGATCGACGCCGGGGGCGGGGGTGATGCGCCAGTCGGCGTTGCCGTACCCGTACAGGTGGGTCAGCTCGACGGTGGCGCGCTCGCAGTCGATCCGGACGCGGCTCACCTCGTCGGGGCTCAGCACGCTGTTGACGACCGTGGCCAGCGCGCCGCCGGCGAACCGGACCAGCGCCGTGGCCACGTCCTCCGTCTCCACGTCGTGGACGAGCCGCCCGGCCATGGCGCGGATCTCCTCCCACGGGCCGAGCAGGTCCAGCAGCAGGTCCATCTGGTGGATGCCGTGGCCCATGGACGTCCCGCCGCCCTCGGTGTCCCAGCGGCCGCGCCAGGGCACCGCGTAGTACTCGGTGTCGCGGTACCAGGTGGTCTGGCAGTGGGCGACCAGCGGCCGGCCCAGCGCGCCCTCGGCGAGCAGCCGCCCGACGTGCCGGGCGCCGGACCCGAACCGGTGCTGGAAGACGATCGCCGCGTACGGGCCGGGCCCGGGACCCGCGCCCTCCGCCGCCTCCATCGCGTCGAAGTCGGCCAGCGACGGGCACGGCGGCTTCTCGCACCACACCCACGCCCCGGCGCGCAGCGCGGCGACGGTCTGGTCGCGGTGGAAGCGGGGCGGGGTGCACAGCACGACCAGGTCCGGCCGGCGTTCGGCCAGCATCAGGTCGTAGTCCGTGTACGCGTGCGGGATGCCGCCCTCCCGGCAGAACACCGCGACCGACCCGGCGTCCACGTCGCACGCGGCCACCACCTCCAGCGGCTGCTCGGCCGCGAGCGCGGCGAGGGCCGGCAGATGGCTGTGCCGGGCGATGGCCCCGGTCCCGACGACGGCGACGCGGACGGTGTCCGTACGGGACGTCACCCCCACCCCCCAGACATGTAGTAAGCGCTTTCTCCGGCCGGAGAGAACCTAGGTCCGGGGCGGCTCCCCGTCAAGCCCGGGGGAGGGGCGGGTCCGTCGGCCGGGCGCCGGACGGTCGGGTGCCGGGCGGCGGGGCCCCCGGCGGTCGGGTGCCGGGCGGTCGGGCGGCGGGTCCGGCCGGCCGGGCGGGTCAGGCCGTGAGCCTGCCCGGCAACCAGCGGAGCTGCGCCGCCTGCTGGTACGCCTCGCCGCCCTCGTGGTCGTTGAAGGCGTACACCTCGATCCCCTTGTCGTCGTGCGCGTACGCGTTGAACGCCGCGAACACCGTCGACGGCGGGCACGTCAGGTCCTCCAGCGCGGCGGAGAACAGCGCCGGCGCCGTCGCGCGCGCCGCGAAGTGCACCCCGTCGAAGTAGGCGAGCGTCCGCGCCACCCGCTCGACCTTCCCGCGGTGGGTCTTGAGGTACTGGCCGATCTCCCGGTACGGGTGGCGGTCCGTCACCGTCGTCGCGCGCGGGAAGTCGCACAGGAACGGCACGTCGGGCGCGACCGCCGCCAGGTCCGGCACGAGCCCGGCCACGGCCAGGGAGATCCCGCCGCCCTGGCTCGTCCCGATCGCCGCCGTGCGCGACGCGTCCGTCAGCGGGTGCGACCGGGCGGCCTCCACGGCGCGCACCGCGTCGGTGAACACCCGCCGGTAGTAGTACGTCGCGGGGTCCTCGACGCCCCGGGTCATGAAGCCGGGCACGGAGGGGGCGCTGCCCACCGGGTCGGGGGTGTCCCCGCCCGCCCAGCCGCTGCCCTGTCCCCGGGTGTCCATGACGAAGTGCGCGAACCCGGCCGACGCCCACAGCAGGTGGGTGTGCGGCAGGCCGCGCCCGCCGCCGTACCCGACGAACTCGACGACCACCGGCACCGGTTCGGTGGTCCCGGCGGGTATGACCAACCAGCCCTTGACGGGGTGGCCCCCGAAGCCGGCGAAGGTGACGTCGTGCACGTCCACGGTGGAGAGGCCCGTGTCGACCGGTTCGAAGCGCGCGTCGAGTGGGTGGGAGCGGCCCTCCTCCAGGGTCTTCGCCCAGAACGCGTCGAAGTCCTCGGGCTCCACGGACGAACTCCGGTAGGCGCGCAGCTCGTCGAGGGGAAGGTCGAAACGTGCCATCGGGCACCCTCCTTGATCATCGCAAACGGACGAGCGCACCCTACGCGCCCCGGCCGGGGTTCCGTCAGGGGCCTTGCGGGACCGTCGGGCGAGCTGCTACCCCTTGGTTAGGAAAGTTTCCTTCCAGTCCTCGGCTCTCAGCCCGTCCGCATCGGAGGCCCCATGAGATCGGCACGGACCTGGACAGGAGGGCTCGGCACGGCCGCCGGCGCCCTCGCCACCGCCCTGTTCCTCGGGCTCACCACCGCCCCCGCGGCCCCCGCCGCCCCCGCGCCCGCCGCTCGGACCGCCCCGCCCGTCGCCCCCGCGCCCGCCACGGCGTACGGGGCCGAGCGGGCGCCCGCCCCGGGTGCCACCGTGGCGTCAGGTCGCACCGGTTCCACCGGCACCGGCTCCGCCGGCCACGGCGCGACCGCCGCCGCCACCGCTCCGGCCGCCGCCACCACTCCGGCCGCCGTCAACGGCCGGCTGAAGGTCTGCGGCACGAAGCTCTGCAACCAGTACGGCAAGCCCGTCCAGTTGCGCGGCATGTCCACGCACGGCCTGCAGTGGTACGGCCGGTGCGTCACGCCCGGCTCCCTCGACGCCCTCGCCGGCGACTGGAGGGCCGACGTCCTGCGCGTCTCCCTGTACGTCCAGGAAGGCGGCTACGAGACCGACCCGCGCAGGTACACCGACCTGGTCCACTCCGTCATCGAACAGGCCACCGCGCGCGGGATGTACGCCATCGTCGACTGGCACATGCTGAGCCCCGGCGACCCTTACCACAACCTCAGCCGCGCCAAGACGTTCTTCACCGAGATCGCCCAGCGCCACCGCGGCAAGACGAACCTGCTGTACGAGATCGCCAACGAGCCCAGCGGCGTGAGCTGGTCCCGGATCAAGGGCTACGCCGAGGAGCTGATCCCGGTGATCCGCGCCCACGACCCGAACACCCCGGTCCTCGTCGGCACCCGCGCCTGGTCGTCGCTGGGCGTCTCCGAGGGCGCCGACGAGTCGGAGGTCGTGGCGAACCCGGTGAACGCCGCCAACATCATGTACACGTTCCACTTCTACGCCTCCTCGCACCGCGACGCGTACCTGGCCACGCTCTCCCGCGCCGCCGACAGGCTGCCCGTCTTCGTCACCGAGTTCGGCACGCAGAACTACGCGGGCGAGGGCGACGACGACTTCGCCATGGCGCAGCGCTACCTCGACCTGATGGCCGCGAAGAAGATCAGCTGGGTCAACTGGAACTTCTCCGACGACCACCGCACCGGCGCCGTCTTCAAGACCGGCACCTGCGCGAACAACGGCCCCTGGGCCGGCACGGCGCCGCTGAAGCCCGCCGGGGTGTGGGTCCGCGACCGGATCCGGACCCCGGACGACTTCCCGACGGGCTGACCCGCCGACCGGCCCTTCCCGGTCTCCATCCGCTCCCATCCGTCTCCATCCGCCTCCACCCGCCCCCGCCCGCCGCGGACCGCTGTGGTCCACTGTGCGGGCGGGGGCCGCGACCGTCCGGCCGCGCGCCGCCCACGCGCGCCCCGGCGCGCCACGAGCACCAGACAGGAGGAGCAGTGCCCCGTTACCGCCAGCCCGGCGTCGTCCTGACCGACCACCACTTCACCGTCCCCCTCGACCACGCCGACCCCTCCGGCGAGCAGATCGAGGTGTACGGACGCGAAGTCGTCGCCGCCGGGCGCACGGACGCGGACCGCCTGCCGTGGCTGGTGTACCTGGAGGGCGGCCCCGGCTGCGCGGCCCGCCGCTTCACCGGCAACCAGGCGTGGCTGGCCCGCGCCGTCCAGGAGTACCGCGTGCTCCTCCTCGACCAGCGCGGCACCGGCCGGTCCACCCCGGCTAACCGGCAGACGCTGCCGCTGCGCGGCGGCCCGGCCGACCAGGCCCGCTACCTGGCCCACTTCCGCGCCGACTCCATCGTGCGCGACTGCGAACTGATCCGCCGCCGCCTCACCGGCGGCGCACCGTGGACCGTCCTCGGCCAGAGCTTCGGCGGCTTCTGCGCCACCCACTACCTGTCCACCGCGCCCGAGGGCCTCGACACGGTGCTCGTCACCGGCGGCCTGCCGTCCCTCGACGCCACCGCCGACGACGTCTACCGCGCCGCGTACCCGCGCGTCCGGCGCAAGAACGAGGCGCACTACGACCGCTACCCGCAGGACGTCGAACGGGCCCGCCGGATCGCCGCCCACCTCGCCGAGCGCCCCGCCGTCCTCCCGGACGGGTACCGGCTGACGGTCGAGGCGTTCCAGTCCCTCGGCATCCTCCTCGGCGGCGGCGACGGCAGCCACCAGTTGCACTACCTCCTGGAGGACGCCTTCGTCCCCACCCCCTCCGGCGCCGCGCTGTCCGACACGTTCCTGGAGGCCGTGCGCTCCCAGCTCTCCTTCGCGTCCCGGCCGCTGTACGCCGTCCTCCACGAGGCCATCTACGCCCAGGGGAAGGGCCCGACCGGCTGGGCCGCCGAGCGGGTGCGCGGGGAGTTCCCGGAGTTCGACCCGATGGCCGCCCTCGCGGGCGACGCCCCGCTCCTGTTCACCGGGGAGACCGTCCACCCCTGGCACTTCGAGTCCGACCCGGCCCTGCGGCCCCTGCGGGAGGCCGCCGACCTGCTCGCCGCCCGCGCCGACTGGCCCGCCCTGTACGATCCGGCGCGCCTCGCCGCGAACACCGTGCCGGTCGCCGCGGCCGTCTACCACGACGACATGTACGTCGACACGGCCCACTCCCTGGAGACCGCCCGCGCCGTCCGCGGCCTGCGCACCTGGGTGACGGACGAGTACGAGCACGACGGCGTGCGGGCGAGCGGCACCCGGGTCCTGGACCGCCTCCTGTCCCTGGCCCGCGGCGAGGTCTGACGCCGCCCGCGCACCCGGGAGGCGCGGGCGTCCCGCCGGCACGGCCGGGGGCGTGCCGGCGGGGCGGCGCGGGAAGACCCGTACGCGGCCGGGCCGACCGTATCCTGCGCGCATGAGCGATCAGGACAACCCGTCGGCGGACCGCCGGGAGGCCGCCCCGCTCCGGCCGATGCCCGAGGACTGGCGCAAGGCGCTCGCCGTCGTCGCGCACCCCGACGACCTGGAGTACGGCTGCTCCGCGGCCGTCGCCGGCTGGACCGACGCCGGGCGCGAGGTGGTGTACGTGCTCGCCACGCGCGGCGAGGCGGGGATCGACGGCCTCGCGCCCGCCGTCTGCGGTCCGCTGCGCGAGCGGGAGCAGCGGGCGAGCGCGGCGGTCGTCGGCGTCGGCGAGGTGGAGTTCCTCGGCCACGAGGACGGCGTCGTCGCGTACGGGACCGGCCTGCGCCGGGACGTCGCCGCCGCGATCCGCCGCCACCGCCCCGAGCTGGTGATCACGCTCAACCACCGCGACACCTGGGGCGGCGCCACCTGGAACACCCCCGACCACGTCGCCGTGGGTCGCGCCGTCCTCGACGCGGCCGCCGACGCGGGCAACCGCTGGATCTTCCCCGAACTGGCCGAGCGGGGCCTCGAACCCTGGGACGGGGTCCGCTGGGTCGCCGTCGCCGGGTCCCCCCGCCCCACCCACGCCGTCGACGCGCGGCCCGGCCTGGAGCGCGCCGTGCGCTCCCTGCTGGAGCACCGCACGTACATCGAGGCGCTGACGGGCGAGGAGCCGGAGGCGTACTGCCGGAACCTCCTCACCGGCGGCGCCGGGGCGGCGGCCGGACGGTTCGGCGGCGTGCCCGCCGTCACCTTCGAGCTGTTCCCGCGCTGACCGCGCTGACCGCGCTGACCGCGCTGACCGCGCTGACCGCGCTGACCGCGCTGACCGCGCTGACCGCGCTGACCGCGCTGACCCGCGCCGTGGCCGCCGCACGGCGCGGCGGCCACGGGCCCCCGGAGGGACGGCCGGCCGCACTGTTCCCAGGAAGACAAGCGACCGCTTAGTATGCGACCCACTGCGGTACTGCCCGACTCTTCTGTGGAGGCCCCAATGCAGGCATGGCGCGTGCACCGGAACGGCGAGCCGAGCGAGGTGATGCGGCTCGACGAGACCGACCGGCCCGTGCCCGGCCCCGGGCAGTTGCTGCTGAGGGTGCGGGCCGCGAACGTCAACTTCCCGGACGCCCTCCTCTGCCGCGGCCACTACCAGGTGCGCCCGCCGCTCCCCTTCACCCCCGGCGTCGAGATCTGCGCCGAGACGGAGGACGGCCGCCGCGTGATCGCCACGCCCACCCTGCCGCACGGCGGACTCGCCGAGTACACCGTGGCCGACGAGGCCGCCGTGCTCCCCGCCCCCGAAACCCTCGACGACGCCGAGGCCGCCGCCCTGCACATCGGCTACCAGACCGGTTGGTTCGGCCTGCACCGCCGCGCCGGCCTGCGCGAGGGCGAGACCCTCCTCGTCCACGCCGCCGCCGGCGGGGTCGGCAGCGCCGCCGTCCAGCTCGGCAAGGCGGCCGGCGCCCGCGTCATCGGCGTCGTCGGCGGCGCCGCCAAGGCCGCCACCGCCCGCGCCCTCGGCTGCGACACCGTCGTCGACCGGCACGCCGACGACATCGTCGCCGCCGTCAAGGAGGCCACCGGCGGCCGCGGCGCCGACGTGGTCTACGACCCGGTCGGCGGCCCCGCCTACGCCGCCTCCGCCAAGTGCGTCGCCTTCGAGGGCCGGATCGTCGTCGTCGGCTTCGCCAGCGGCGACATCCCCGCCCCCGGCCTCAACCACGCCCTGGTCAAGAACTACGCGATCCTCGGCCTGCACTGGGGCCTGTACAACCAGAAGGACCCCGCCGCCGTCCGCGCGTGCCACGACACCCTCACCGACTACGCCGCGAAGGGCCTGATCAAGCCGCTCGTCAGCGAACGCGTCCCCTTCGCCGACGCCGCCTCCGCCGTCCAGCGCGTCGCCGACGGCACCACCACCGGCCGCCTCGTCGTCCTCCCCGGCGGCCCGGAAGGAGCCACCCGATGACCGTCACCGCAGCCGACCTGCGCGACCGGGTGCGCGGCCTCCTCGCCGCCCACCCGCCCGCCACCACCGACCGCGCCGACTTCCTGGGCGCCCGCTTCGACGCCGGCCTCGCCTGGGTCCACTACCCGCAGGGCCTCGGCGGCCTCGGCGCGGACCCCGCCCTCCAGGCCGTCGTCGACGCCGAACTCGCCGCTGCGGGCGCCCCCGACAACGACCCGCGCCGCATCGGCATCGGCCTCGGCATGGCCGCGCCGACGATCCTCGCGTACGGGACCGAGGAGCAGAAGCAGCGCTTCCTGCGCCCCCTGTGGACCGGCGAGGAGGTGTGGTGCCAGCTGTTCAGCGAGCCCGGCGCCGGCTCCGACCTGGCCGCCCTCGGCACCCGCGCCGTCCGCGACGGCGAGGGGGACTGGGTCGTCGACGGACAGAAGGTGTGGACGTCCAGCGCCCACCTCGCCCGCTGGGCCATCCTCATCGCCCGCACCGACCCCGACGCCCCCAAGCACCGCGGCATCACCTACTTCCTGTGCGACATGACCGACCCCGGCGTGGAGGTCAGGCCCCTGCGCCAGATCACCGGCGAGGCCGAGTTCAACGAGGTGTTCCTCACCGGCGTGCGCATCCCCGACAGCCACCGCCTCGGCGAGGTCGGCGACGGCTGGGCCGTCGCCCGCACCACGCTCATGAACGAGCGCGTCGCCATCGGCGGCGCCCGCATCCCCCGCGAGGGCGGCATGATCGGGCGCGCCGCCCGCACCTGGCGCGACCGCCCCGAGCTGCGCACCCACGACCTGCACCGGCGCCTCCTCGACCTGTGGGTGGACGCCGAGGTGGCCCGGCTGACCGGGGAGCGCCTGCGCCAGCAGCTCGCCACCGGCCGCCCCGGCCCCGAGGGCAGCGCCATGAAGCTCGCCTTCGCCCGCCTCAACCAGCAGATCAGCGGCCTGGAGGTGGAAATCCTCGCCCAGGACGGCCTGCTGTACGACGACTGGACGATGCGCCGCCCCGAGCTGGTCGACTTCACCGGCCGCGAGGCCGGCTACCGTTACCTGCGCTCGAAGGGCAACTCCATCGAGGGCGGCACGAGCGAAGTACTGCTGAACATCGTCGCCGAACGCGTCCTCGGGCTGCCCGCCGAGCCGCGCGACGACAAGGACGTCCCGTGGAAGGACCTCGCGCGATGACGGATCTGCTCTACTCCGAGGCCGAGTCGGACCTGCGGGCCGCCGTACGCGCCCTGCTCGCCGACCGCGCCGACCCGGCCGCCCTGCCCGCCCGCCTGGAGGGGGCCGGCCCGTACGACGCGGAGCTGTGGAACGCCCTCGCCGGGGACATCGGCGCCGCCGGCCTCCTCGTCCCCGAGAAGCTCGGCGGCCAGGGCGCGAGCCACCGCGAGGCCGCCGTCGTCCTGGAGGAGCTGGGCCGCGCGGTGACCCCGCTGCCGTACCTCACCAGCTCCGTCGTCGCGACCGGGACGCTGCTCGCCCTCGGCCCGTCCGACCCGGCCGCGCCGCTCCTCGCCGACCTCGCCGCCGGACGCCGGACCGCCGTCCTCGCCGTCCCGCTCACCGCGGGCCCGGACACCCCCGTCCCCGCGGAGGGCGCGACCGCCGCCGTCGCGGACGCCGTCCTCGCCGACGTCCTCCTCGTCCCGCGCCCCGACGGCCTGTACGCCGTCGACGCCGCGGACGTCGCCGTCCGGCCGCAGACCCCGCTCGACCTGACCCGCCCCCTCGCCTCCGTCGAGGTCCTCCCCACCGCCTCCGGCACCCGCCTCGCGGACGCCGACGCCTCCCGCGCGGCCGTCCGGGCCGGGCTGCTCGCCGGGGCCGGGCTGCTCGCCTCCGAACAGCTCGGGCTCGCCGAGTGGTGCCTGGAGGAGGCGGTGCGGCACACCCGGACGCGCCACCAGTTCAACCGGCCGATCGGCTCCTTCCAGGCGCTCAAGCACCGCATGGCCGAGCTGTGGCTGGAGGTCGCCGGAGCCCGCGCCGCCGCCCGGAACGCCGCCGACGCGCTCGCCGCGGACAGCCCCGAGGCGCCCCTCGCGGTGGCCGTCGCCCAGGCGTACTGCTCCCGCGTCGCCGTGCACGCGGCGGAGGAGTGCGTACAGCTGCACGGCGGCACCGGCATGACGTGGGAGCACCCGGCGCACCTCTACCTCAAGCGCGCCAAGGCCGACCAGCTCGCGTACGGGTCGGCCGGCCACCACAAGGACGCCCTCGCGGCCCTCGTGGACCTCCCCGCCCCCACCCCGTAAGGGCCCTTGACGACACACCCCTGCGCGTGCTGTTTAATTGCGAGTCGTTCGCAACAACAGTTGATCTTCCACAAGGGGTGTGGCGCATGACCACCCGACCCGTCCGACCGATACGCGGCACGGCCGCCGCGGCCTTGGCCACAGCCCTGGCCCTCACCGCGGCGGCCTGCTCGAACCCGGGCGGCTCCGGCTCCGGCGGCTCCGCCGCGGGGGACGGCGTCGTCGTGGGCATCGCCTACGAGCCCGACACGCTCAGCCCCCTCCTCGGCTACGGCAAGGACGGCAACTCCAAGGTGTTCGACGGCCTCCTCGCCTTCGACGCCGACATGAAGCTCAAGCCCGCCCTCGCCGTCGCGCTGCCCGAGGTGAGCGCCGACGGCCTGACGTACACGTACCGGCTCCGCAAGGGCGTGAAGTTCAGCGACGGCGAGCCCTTCACCGCCGAGGACGTCGTCTTCACGTACCGCACCATCCTCGACAAGCGGACCAACAACCCGTCCAAGACGGAGCTGGACGCCCTCAAGGACGTCAAGGCGGTCGGCGACGACACCGTCGTCTTCACCCTCAAGTACCCCTACGCGGCCTTCGCCCAGCGCACCGTCCTCGCCATCGCCCCCGAGCACGTCGCGGCGAAGCAGGACGTGAACAGCGGCCCCTTCACCACCAAGCCCGTCGGCACCGGCCCGTACGTCCTCACCGACTGGTCCAAGGGCGAGAAGCTCACCTTCAAGGCCAACCCCGACTACTGGGGCGGCGCGCCCGAGGTGAAGAAGTTCACCATGGCGATCATCAAGGACGACGACGTCCGCGCCACCCGCCTCCGCTCCGGCGACCTCGACGGCGCGATCCTGCCCCCGAACCTCGCCAAGGGCTTCAAGGACGACAAGGCGAAGAAGACGTACGCGGCGACCAGCTACGACTACCGCCTGGTCACCCTGCCCACCCACAACGAGGTCACCGGCGACACCGCGATCCGCCGCGCCCTCGACGTCGCCGTCGACCGCCAGGCCATGGTCGACAAGATCCTCGAAGGCGCCGGGAAGCCCGCCTACGGCCCGGTGCCCACCGACAGCGAGTGGTTCACCAAGGGCACCGAACGCCCCCACGACCTCGACCGGGCGAAGAAGATCCTCGACGACGCCGGCTGGAAGCCCGGCCCCGACGGCATCCGCGTCAAGGACGGCGTCCGCGCCGCCTTCCCCCTGTGGTACGTCTCCGGCGACAAGCTCCGCCAGGAACACGCCCTCGCCTACGCCTCCGACGCCAAGAAGGCCGGCATCGACATCACGACCCAGGCCGGCACCTGGGAGGTCATCGAGCCGCGCATGAAGCACGACGCGGTCCTCGCCGGCGGCGGCTCGCCCGGCGACCCCGACTTCGACCAGTACCTGCTGCTCAATTCCTCCCTCGGCGGCGACGGCTTCAACAACATGGCCTGGTACGACAACCCCGCCGTCGACAAGGCCCTCGAAGAGGGCCGCAGGACCGACGACAAGGCCGCCCGCAAGGCCGCGTACGACACCGTCCAGCGCGAACTGGTGAAGAACCCGGGCTACACCTTCCTCACCCACATCGACCACCTGTACGTGGTCGACGACGACTGGGACGGGCTCTCCACCCAGGTCGAGCCGCACGACCACGGCCTCGCCGCGGGCCCCTGGTGGAACATCGAGAACTGGGCCCCCAAGAAGTGACCGTCAAGCAGGCCGGCCGTCGCCTCCCCTGGGGGGCGATGGCCCGGATGGCGGGGCGTCGGGCCCTGTTCGCCGTCCCCGTGCTCCTCCTGGTGACGTTCGGGGTCTTCGCCGTCGCCGCGGCGTCCCCCTTCGACCCCGTCAAGGCGTACGCCGGGACCGCCGGGCTCACCGCCTCGCAGGAGAACCTCGACCAACTGCGCGCCAACCTGGGCGTCGACCAGCCGCTCGTCCCGCGCTGGTGGGGTTGGCTCACCTCGGCCCTCACCGGCGACCTCGGCGACTCCAGCGTCATGCGCCAGCCCGTCGCCGACGTCATCGCCGAACGCATCGGCTGGTCGGCGCTGCTCGCCGCCACCGCCTTCGCCGTCGCCATCCTGCTCGGCACGGCGCTGGGCGTGCTGGCCGCCCGCCGCCGCGGCGGCTGGCTCGACCGGAGCGTCAGCGCGGCCGCGTACACCCTGGAAGCCGCCCCCGCCTTCTGGCTCGGGCTGCTCGCCATCTGGTTCTTCGCCCTGGAGCTCGGCGTGCTGCCCGCCGGTGGCCTCACCGACACCGCCAGCGAGACCGTCACCTTCGGGCAGGTCGCCTCCCACCTGGTCCTGCCCGCCCTCGTCCTCGGCGTCTCCCAGTTGCCCTGGTTCTTCCTGTACGTGCGCCAGGGCGTCGCCGACGCGCTCGACGAGGACCCCGTGCGCGGTGCGCGCGCGCGTGGCCTGAACGAGCGCACCGTGCTCCTCGGGCACGCCCTGCGGTCCGGGATGCTCCCGATGCTCACCCTCATCGGCTCGCGCGTGCCCGAGCTCATCACGGGCGCCCTGCTCGTGGAGTCCGTCTTCAGCTGGCCCGGGATCGCGGCGGCCACCGTGCAGGCCGCCACGTCGGTGGACTTCCCGCTGCTCGCCGCGCTGACCGTGCTCGCCACGGCGGCCGTGCTGCTCGGCAACCTCCTGTCCGACCTGCTGTACGGACTGGCCGACCCGAGGGTGGGATTCGATGGCTGAGCTCGTGTGGAGGTCCCACGGACGGACCCGCCGCTCCACCCGCGCCGTCCGGGTCGCGGTCTCCGCCGTGATCGTCGCGGCCGTCGTCCTCGCCGTGCTCCTCGTACCGCCGCTGGTCCGGCTCGACCAGCAGGCCGTCGACCTGGCGCTGAAACTCCGGCCCCCGTCGTTCGCGCACCCCTTCGGCACCGACGACGTCGGCCGCGACCTGCTGCTGCGCTGCGTCTACGGCCTGCGCGTCTCGCTCCTCGTCGGCCTGGTCGCGGCGCTCGTCGCCACCGTCATCGGTACGGCGGTGGGCGCGGTGGCCGCGGCCTTCGGCGGCTGGGTGGACCGGCTCGTGATGCGGCTGGTCGACACCTTCTCGTCCGTGCCGCACCTGCTGCTCGGCATCTTCGTCGTGGCGATGTTCCGCCCCGGCGTGTGGCCCGTCATCGTGTCCGTCGCGCTCACGCACTGGCTGTCCACCGCCCGGATCGTCCGCTCCGAGGTGCTGTCGCTGCGTTCCCGCCCGTACGTCGACGCGGCGATCTCCGGCGGCGCGTCCCGGTGGCGGGTGACCGTCCGCCACCTGCTTCCGGCGGTGCTGCCGCAGGCCGGCCTCGCGGCCGTCCTCATGGTGCCCCACGCCATGTGGCACGAGTCGGCGCTGTCGTTCCTCGGCCTGGGCCTGCCCCCCCACCAGGCGAGCCTCGGCAACCTGGTCCAGACGGCGCGCGGTTCGCTGCTCGCCGGCGACTGGTGGCCGACGCTCTTCCCCGGCCTGTTCCTGATCGTCCCGACGCTCGCCATCGCGGGCCTGGCCGGTGCCTGGCGGGAACGGATCAACCCGCGCCGTCGATCGGAGCTGATGCTGTGAGCACCGTCGTCCTCTCCGTACGGGAGATGTCCGTACGTTTCCGGATGCGCGGCGACCGCCACATCGCCGCCGTCAGCGGGGTGAGCTTCGACCTCGCGGCGGGGGAGTGCCTCGCCCTCGTCGGCGAGAGCGGCTGCGGCAAGTCGGTCCTCGCCTCCGCGCTGCTCGGCCTCCTGCCGGGCAACGCCCAGACCGCCGGCACGGCGGTGATCGACGGGGTCGACCTGCTGACCGCCGACGAGCGCACCCTCACCCGTACGGTACGGGGGCGGCGCGTCGGGCTCGTCCCGCAGTCCCCGGCCGCCCACCTCACCCCCGTGCGGACCGTGCGCGCGCAGCTGGAGGAGACCCTGCGCGAACTGGTCGGCACCCCGCGGGCGGAGCTGCGCGCGGCCGCCGTCGCGGCGGCCGAACGGGCCTCGTTCCCCGCCGGGCTCCTCGACCACCACCCGCACGAGCTGTCGGGCGGCCAGGCGCAGCGGGCCGCCACCGCCCTCGCCCTCGTCGGGGACGCGCCGCTGCTGCTCGCGGACGAGCCGACCACCGGCCTCGACCGCGACCTGGTCGAGCGGACCGTCGACGAGCTGCGGCGCCACGCCGACGAGGGCCGGGCGCTGCTGCTGATCACCCACGACCTGGCGGCGGCCGCGCGGATCGCGGACCGGGTCGCCGTCATGTACGCGGGCCGGATCGTCGAAGTGGCCGCCGCCGACCGCTTCTTCGGCGCCGCCGGACCCCGTCACCCGTACGCGCGGGGCCTCCTCGCCGCCCTGCCGGAACGGGACTTCACCCCGATCCCCGGCATGCCCCCGGAGCTGGGCGCCCTGCCGGACGGCTGCGCCTTCGCCGCCCGCTGCGACCACCGTACGGACGCCTGCCGGACGCTGCCGCGGCTCACGGACGGCGTCGCCTGCCACCATCCCGCGCCGGACCGCGCCGCGTCGGACGGCACCGCACCGGACCGTGCTGCGCTGGACGGCACCGCGCCGGACCACGCCGCGCCGAACCATCCCGCGCCGGACCGCGCCGTGCCGGACGACACCGCCGCCGAGGAGACCGCCCGTGCTTGAACTCGCCTCCCTCACCGCCGGGTACGACCGCCGCCACCCCGTCTTCCGGGACGTCTCGCTGACCGTCGCCCCCGGCGAGGCGGTCGGTCTGCTCGGCCCGAGCGGCTGCGGCAAGTCCACCCTCGCCCGCGTCGCCGCCCTGCTGCACCGCCCCGACGCGGGCCGCGTCACCGTCGACGGCCGCGCGGTGCGCGGCTGGCGCCACCGCGCGCCGCGCGAGCTGCGCACCGCGGTCGGCGTCGTCTTCCAGCAGCCCCGCCTCTCCGCCGACCCCCGGCTGCGCCTGCGCGACCTGATCGCCGAACCCCTGCGCGCCACCGGCCGCCGCGCCGAGGCCGCCGGACGCACCGCCGAACTCGCCCGCCGTGTCGGCCTCACCGACGACCTGCTGGCCCGCCGCCCCCACGAGGTCAGCGACGGGCAGCTCCAGCGCGCCTGCCTCGCCCGCGCCCTGGTGCTGCGCCCGCGCTGGCTGGTGTGCGACGAGATGACCGCCATGCTCGACGCGTCCACCACGGCCGCGCTGGTCGCCGCCGTCGAGGAGTACCGCCGCGAACACGGCGCCGGGCTCCTCGCCGTGGGCCACGACCGGGTCCTGCTGGACCGCTGGTGCGACCGGACCGTGCACTGGGCGTCGCTCACCGCGGCTCCGGTCTCGGATCCGGTTCCGGCCCCGGCTCCGGTTCCGGTGCCCGCGGAGGCGGGTGCGGCCACGGGGACGGGGGCCTGACGGCCGGTCGATTCGTACCCGTTCGGCCCACACGCCGTACGGCCGTCCGGCGCCGTCACTGGGCCAGACTGGCCGCCGAACGCCGCACGCCCCGTGCGGCACCGGGCCGAGGAGGACGACACATGGCCGTAACCGTCTCCGTCGTGTTGCTTCTGTTGATCCTGGCGGTGGTCTTCCTGCGCAACGGCGGCCTCAAGCTCTCCCACGCGCTGGTCTGCGCCCTGCTCGGTTTCTTCCTCGCCGGCACGAGCCTCGCCCCCACCATCTACAACGGGGTCTCCGCCACCGCCGACGCGGTCAGCAGCGTCCAGCCGTAGCACACCGCCCGCCCGTCCGCACGCGGAGGACCGGGCCTCACGGGCGGACGAACACGCCGATCCCGTTGGGGACGGACCGCTCGGCGCCGCCGCTGGGACGGTTCAGCACGCGTACGGCGGTGGCGCCGTTCACGCGGGCCACCAGCGTCGACGACCCGCCGCCGTCCAGGTTGACCCCGTCGGAGGCGCCCAGCTTCCGCAGCAGCGCCGCCAGTTCGGCGACCGTCAGCCCCGGGCGGTACTCCGGGCCGCCGTCCAGCGCGAGGAGCAGCAGCCGCCGCCCGCCGTCCGCGACCCCCGCCGCCGACCGCACCGCGGGGACCACCGCGTCCGTCCCCGCCAACGGCCGCCCGCCGCGCAGGACCGGGTACCCGCCCACCGCGAACCGGAAGGACACGTTCGGGTCCGTGCCGACCGGCACCAGCCGGTGCCGCACCGTCACACGGTCGCCCACCGCCAGCCCCCGCAGCCACCGCGCGCCCGCCTCGCGGCCCACCAGGACCTGCGTGCCCGCCGCGATCGCCCCGGCCCCGGGCGCGCCCGCCACCGCGACGACCCGGCCGCCGCGCACCCTCACCTCGTACGTCTCCGAACTGCACGGCGCGCCCCGGTCGGTGTCCGTTCCGCACGTGGCCCGCAGCCGCGACACGGTGCCCCAGTCGCGGGTGAAGACGCCCACGGAGCCGACCGGCAGGGCGTACTGGTTGAGTCCGCCCAGCCGCAGCCGCCCGCTCGGCGCCCGCACCTCCCCGTCGAGCGCCAACTCGCCGAGACGTGCCCGCCCGCCGCCGTCGACCCCCAGCACCATGCGTGTGTTCGTGCCGGGCGGCAGCGCCGGGCCGAACCGCTGCCCGCGCGGCACCGCGGCCTTCAGCGCCCGCCCACCGGCCACAGCCGGACCGACCGGGGCACCCGTCGCGGGCACACCGGGGTGCTGGGCCTCCGACAGGTTGAAGAAGTCGCCGTTGACCCCCGCGACCGCGCCCGCGCGGTCCGCGAGCACCGACAGCGGCGACCGTGCCGCGACCACGCCCGGGTACAGCAGCCCCGCCGACACCCGCCGGTCACGCAGGTTCACCGACAGCAGGTGGACCCGGGCGGTGCCACGGGGCGAGGAGACGCCCAGTACCCGGTACCCCACCCCCGGCGCGACCGCCCGCGCCTGCGGCGCGACCGCCGCGGTCGCCGTCCGTCCGGTCGCCCCGGCGGCGGGCGGCGTCGCGAGTCCCGCCCCGGCCAGCGCGCTCCCCAGCAGCGCGGCGAGCATCCCGGCCCGCCGCCACAGACCTCTCATGTCCACGAACCCCCCACGCGTCGGGACCACACCGGTCCGGGGAAAGCTGCCCCGCCGCGCACCACCGCGAACCGCCCTGCCGAGGACACGTCAGAAAACGGTCGGTGACGGGCGTTTCACCGATTATCCGGTAGTCGAACGATCCGCAGGAGGCGGGAGGTAGCCTGCCGTGCACCGCTTTCGGCGGGGGAACGCACGGGTCGGGGCACGTCGCCGCGCCCGGGGTGCCCCTGCCGGAAGGCCGCTCCCGGCCCGGCCCCTCGCCCCGGCCGCCCGCCGGACGCCCGGCGGCAGCCCCGAAAGGAACCCATGAGCAGCGCCCCGGACATCGACGTCCTCGTCCTCGGAGGCGCGGGTGTCGACACGATCGTGTATGTGCCCGAACTGCCGTTGCCCTTCGCCGACAGCTACACGATCCGGCCCGGCATCGAGACCCGGGCCGGCCAGACCGGCGACTTCGTCGCCCTCGGGCTGAGCGCGCTCGGGTTGCGCACCCACCACCTCGACATGCTCGGTGAGGACCCCGAGGGCGACCTCGTCCGTGCCCTCCACCGCGACCACGGCATCCCCCTCACCGAGGTCCCGCAGCCCGCCGGCACCAAACGCGCCGTCAACCTCGTCGGCCCGGACGGGCGCAGGCTCTCCCTGTACGACGGGACGCGGGGCGGCGACGCGGACCGGCTGCCCGAGGACACCGTCCTCGCCCTCGCCTCCGCGAGCCGCCACGCCCACGTCTCGATCACCCAGCCGTGCGCCCTCGCCCTGCCCGTGCTGCGGTCGGCCGGGGTCACCGTCTCGACCGACCTGCACGACTGGGACGGCGAGAACCCGTACCACGCGTCGTTCGCCCACGCCGCGGACGTCGTCTTCCTCTCCGCCGCCGCCCTCGACGACCCCGAGCGGACCATGCGCGGCATCGTGGCGCACGGCCGGGCCCGGGAGGTCGTCGCCACGGCCGGGGCGGACGGCGCCTACCTGCTGGCGGACGGCGAACTGACCCGCGTGCCGGCCGTGGCGCCCCCTTCGCCGGTCGTGGACTCCAACGGCGCGGGCGACGCCTTCGCCGCCGCCTACCTGTTCGGCCGGCTGACCGGGGAACCGCCGCGCAGGTCCGCCCTGTACGGGGCGGTCGCCGGCGCCCACGCCTGCACGGTGCCGTCGACCAGGACCGACGGCATCGGCCGCGCCGCGCTGCTCGCCCGCGTCGCCGGGCTGGACGCCGCCTCCTGACCCGGGGGCCGCCCGCCCCTGGCGCGCGCCGGGGACGGGCGGCCCGCTTCCCGCCGTACGGGGTCAGGGCACCCCCGGGGCGAGGAAGCCCTGGTCCACCAGCCGCTTCGCGTTCGGCCGCCGGCCCGTGCCCGGGTCCGGAGGCGCCGGGTCCCACGTGATCTGCCGGTCGCGGCCCGGCCGCGCGCGGCGGGGCGCTTCTCGCGGACATCGGCGTCGGAGGGCGCCGATGTCCGCGGCGGGCGAGGCCGTCGCGGACAGCGCCGTCGCGGCCAGGGCCGGCGCGGACGGGACGGCATGCAGACGGTTCACGTCGCGTCGCTCCTCGGAGGGGGGAACGACCCTCGTGCAGAGCAGTGAAGCGAGCACGGTGGCGCGGCGGTTCTCGGGGGCGGCTCCGGCCGGGACCGCCGCGCGGGGTCACCGGCAGTGGGCGAAGTCCGTCGACACCCCGGGGATCCCGCCCCAGTTGCTGCCGCCGCGGACGTACACGGCGCTGATCCAGCCCTTCGGGCCGCCCGCGTCGACCAGTAGCCACCAGTCGTTCACGTACGCGCCGTCGCGCACGACGTCCCCGCGCTGTTGGCAGAACGCCGTGACGTTCATGCGGCTGACCTTGACGCTCCCGTACGTGGGGCACGAGAACAGGTTGCACGAGCGCATGTTCACGTCGGTGGCCCAGACGTACACGGTCGTCGCGTTCGCGGCGGCCTGCGCCGGGGCGGCGCCGACCAGGGACGCCACGGCGCCCACGGCGGCGGCTCCGGTCACGGCCATGCGGCGCAGGCGGGTGGTTCGCTCGGTCATCGGTGGCTCCCTCGATCGCGCGCACCGCGCGGGTCTTCCCGGTGCTGTCGGGTGCGGGACGGAAGGCGGGGCGCCGCCGTATGACCGGACGCGGGCGACGTGCCCGGCTCCGCCGGGGGCGGGAGGGGCCGTTTTCGGGCGTGCCGCGCGTCGTCCCCGGACCGGCCGCCTCCGCCGGCGGCGCCGAACCGCCTCGTGGCCGAAGAACCCGCCCGCACCGCTCATACGGGAGCGCCGTCCGCCCCGTCACCCGGGCGAAGGACCCCGGACGACGATTGCGAGGTCACCCTCCCGGACGACGCGTACCCGGCACGCGCCGGCGTTCCCGGACCGGACTGCCCGACCGGCAGCCCGGTGATAGTCGTGCCCGAAGGCCCCCGCCGGTATCGTCTGCACCCGGTACGAGCGCCGTGGACCGGGGGACCATGCTGGAAGTACGCCTACTCGGCCCCGCCGAGGTGTGGGACGGGGACCGCAGGGTCCCCCTGAACGGCTCCAAGCCGACCGCGATACTCGCGGCGCTGGTCGTCCACGCGGGCGAAGTCCTGTCCGTCGACCGTCTGGTGGACCTCGTGTGGGAGGAGCAGGCCCCCGCCACCGCCCGGGCCCTCGTCGCCTCCCACGTCTCCGCGCTGCGCCGCGCCCTGGCCGGGGCCGACGGCGGCGACGCCGCGGTCCGCACGCGCTCCCCGGGCTACGTCGCCGAGCTGCCCCGCGACCGCGTCGACACCTATCTCTTCGAGCAGGCCCTGACGCTCGGCCGGCGCGCGGCCGCCCGCGGCGACCACGCCGGGGCCGCCGCGACCTTCCGGGACGCGCTGGCGCTGTGGCGCGGACCGGACGCGCTGGAGGGCCTCGGCCAGTCCTTCGCCCGGATCGAGGCCGCCCGCCTGGCCGAACTGCGCCGCGCCGGCCTGGAGGCCCGGTTCGCCGCGGAGCTGGCCCTCGGCGGCGGCGCGGAGATCGTCGCCGAGCTGTACGCGCACGTGGCCGCCGACCCGCTGCGGGAGCGGCTGCGCGGCCAGTTGATCACGGCACTGTCCCGCACCGGCCGCGTCCCCGACGCGCTGCGCGTCTACGAGGAGGGCCGCCGCCTCCTCCGGTCCGAACTGGGCATCGACCCAGGGCCCGAGCTGCGCGCCCTGTACCAGGCCCTGCTCACCGGCGACACGGCCGCACCGGGCGCCCCGGTGACCGCTCCCGCCGCCGCGGTGCCACCGGCCCGCCCGCCCCGCGACGACCCCGCCCCGGCCTTCCCCCACCAGGCCGCCCGGACCGCCGGGCCCTCCGCTCCCGCCGGGCCCCCGATGCCGTGCCACCTGCCGCCCGACGTGGCGGACTTCGTCGGCCGGGAGGCGGAGATCGCCTGGGCGTCGGCCCTCCTCGGCGGCACCGGCGACCCCGCGCGCACCGCCTCCCCCGTCGGGGTGATCTCCGGCCGCTCCGGCGTCGGCAAGACCGCCCTCGCCGTCCACATCGGCCACCGGCTCGCCGCACGCTTCCCGGACGGGCAGCTCTTCCTCGACCTGCGCGCCTCCGACACCGCCCCCGTCCACACCGCCGACGCCCTCGCCCGCCTGCTGCGGGCCCTCGGCGTCGACCCGGACACCCTGGCCGGCGGCCCCGAGGAACTGGTCGGCGCGTACCGCACCCACATCGCGCGCCGCCGGGTGCTCCTCGTCCTCGACAACGCCGTCGGCGAGACCCACCTGCGCCCGCTGCTGCCGCCCGGTCCAGGCTCGGCCGTCCTGATCACCAGCCGCAGACGGCTCGTCGCCCTCGAAGGAGCCGCCCACCTGGACCTGGCGGCCCCCGCGCAGGACGAGGCGCTGGCGCTCCTGGCCAAGGTCGCCGGGGAGGGGAGGACCGGCACCGAACCGGACAGGACCGCCGAGATCGTCGCCCTGTGCGGCCGTCTGCCCCTCGCCGTGCGCATCGCCGGCGCCCGGCTCGCGGCCCGCCCGCACTGGACGGCCGCCCGACTCGCCACCCGGCTGCGCGACGAGCGGCGCCGCCTCGACGAACTCCAGGCCGGCGACCTCGAAGTGCGCGCCAGCCTCGAACTCGGCTACGTCGAACTGGAGGAGCGGCAGCGCAGGGCCCTGCGCAGACTGGCCCTGATGGAACTGCCGGACTTCGCCGCCTGGGTGGCGGCGCCCCTCCTCGACGTCGCCCCCGAGGACGCGGAGGAGGCCGTCGAGACGCTGGTGGACTGCCACTTCGTGGAGCTGGTCGGCGTCGACGGGACCGGCCAGACCCGCTACCGCATCCACGACCTGGCCCGGGAACACGCCCGTGAGCGGTGCCTGGCCGACGAGACCGCCGAGGAGCGCGCGGCGGCCGTGGAGCGCCTCGTCGCCTGGTGGCTCGCCCTGGGCCGCGCCGCCGCCGCACGCGGCCCCGGCGGAGCGGCCCGGCTGCTGCCCGACCGGCGCCCCGCCCCCCTGGTCGACCCGTTCCTCGCCGAGGAACTGCTGTCCACCCCCGCCGCCTGGTTCGCCGCCGAACAGCCCTGCCTGGTCGCCGCCGTCACCCACTGCGCGGACCACGGCCTGCCCCGCGCGGCCCGTGACCTGGCGGCCGTCCTGATAGCGAGCTCGGCGGCGCTGTACAACCAGTTCGACGCCTGGTCCCGGTCGCACACCGACGCCCTGGCGGCCGTCCGCCGCAGCGGCGACGCCGAGGGCGAGGCGTGGCTCCTCCACGGCCTCGGCCGGCTCCGCCTCGAACAGGACCGCTTCGACGACGCCTTCGCGTACTTCCAGGACGCCCTGCGCCTGTTCGACGAGACCGGCGTGGCGCGCGGCCGCGCCGACGCCCTCGCCGGGATGGGCTACGTCCGCCGCGAGCAGGGCCGCTTCACGGAGGCCCTGGAACTGCTGGAGGACGCGACCGCCGCGTACGGGGACACCGCCGACGGCGCCGCTCCCGCCCTCGCCCACGTCTGGTACGGCATCGGGGCCGTCCACCGCGACCGCGGCGACCACACCGCGGCCTGGGAGACCCTCACCCGGGCCCTGCGGACGTACCGGGCGGCGGGGGACCGGCACGGCGAGGGGCTGACCCTGCGCTCGCTCGCGCTGTGCCACCGGGCCCGCGGCGAACTCGCCGACGCCGAACGGCTGCTGTGCGACGCCCTGCGCCTCTTCGAGGAGACCGGCGACACCTTCGGCGAGATGTACACCAGCCAATCCCTGGCCAAGGTCCGGCTGCGCCAGGGCCTCGTACGGGAGGCGCGGGAGCGGCTCGAACGGTGCCTGGAGGTCACCCGTGAGCGCCGGGACCTCTTCGGCGAGGCGCTCGTCCTGCGCTCCCTCGGCGAGGCCCGGATCGCCGCCCGCGACTGGGACGGCGCGACGCGCGAACTGGAGCGGGCGCTCACCCTGTGGGACCGGATGGGCCTGCCCCTGTGGCGGGCCCGTACGGTGAGGGACCTGGGCACCGCGGCGGCCGGCCGCGGCGACGCGGCAGCCGCGGAGGCGGCGTGGGCCGAGGCGCAGGCGGTCTTCCGCGAACTCGGCAGCAGGGAGGCGCACGAGCCCCCGCGGCGGCCCTGACCCGCCCGCCGGGGCCCCGGCACCGGCCCTGCAAGACGGCGGCAGCCGTTCCGCAGCGCTCCTGCAGAAGATCTGCAGGGCTTCTGCAGGCACCCCGGACACGCTCGGAGCGTGACCGACATCATCCTGCTCTCCGACCGGAGGGTCGCCGGGACCCGCGTGGCCGACACCGGCGAACCCCTCGTCGACCTGCGCGCCACGGACGGGCTGCTCGTCGACCCCCGGCAGGCCGACGACGACGGCTCGTACGCCCACGTCCGCGCCGACGTCGCCCGCAGGCTGCTCCTCGCCCAGCGGTCGCTCCCCGCCGGGATCCGGCTCCTCGTCGTGGAGGGGTTCCGCCCGCCCGCGCTGCAGCGCCGCTACTACGAGGAGTACGCGGCGGTCATGCGGGCCGAGCACCCCGGCGCCCCGCCGGCCCGGATACGCGAACTGACCAGCGCGTACATCTCCCCGCCCGAGGTCGCCCCGCACGTCAGCGGCGGCGCCGTGGACCTCACCCTGTGCGCCGACGACGGCGCCGAACTGCCGCTCGGCACCGAGGTGAACGCCACACCGGAGGAGAGCGGCGGACGCTGCCGCACCGCCGCCCCCGGCATCACGGCGGAGGCCCGGGCCAACCGGGACCTCATGGGCCGGGCCCTGACCGCCGCCGGGTTCGTCAACTACCCGACCGAGTGGTGGCACTGGTCGTACGGGGACCGGTACTGGGCCCTGCTCAGCGGCCGGCCCACCGCCCCCTACGGGCCCGCCGAGCCGCCCCGCACCGCCTGACCGCCCGTCCGCCCACGCATCGACCACCGGGTGAGCGGCGGCGCCCCGGCACCCACCGCGCCGACACTGCACCGCAGACCGAACGGGGGAAACACGTGCACACCGACCACACCACCACCACGAGGCCCACTGGCACCGACCACACCACCACCCTCCCCACCGCCGTCGTTGACGCCGCCGGTACCGCCGGTACCGCCGACACTGCCGGTACCGCCGACGCCGCCGAGCAGTGCGCGCCCGGACCCGCCGCCCGTGCCGACCGGATGAGCCCCGACGAGTTCGACGCGCAGTTCACCACCGCCATGCCCCGGCTGCGCCGCCGGCTCCTCGCGATGACCGGCAACCCGCACGACGCCGACGACCTCCTCCAGGAGACGTACCTGCGGCTCTCCCACCGCGCCCGCGCCCGCACCCTGGCGCGCCAGCGCCACCCGTACGCCTACACGTGCGCCGCCGCGACGAACCTGCTGCGCGACTCCTGGCTGCACCCCTCCCGGCGGGAGCGCTGCACCGACCGGCTGCCCGAGGAGAGCTGGGACGGCGGACTCGCCCGCCGGGAGGCCGAGGCGGCCACCGTCGACCTGCTGAGCGGGCTCTCCCCGAAGGAGGCCGCCGCCGTCATCCTCGTCGACCTGGAGGGCCTCACCCACGACCTGGCCGCCGAACGGCTCGGCGCCCACCGCGGCACCGTGCAGCGCAACCGGATGCGCGGACTCGCCAAAATCCGTGCCGCACTCGCCTCATACGAGACGGCGCCCCGCCCCGTCTCCCCGACGAAGACCCGCGGCGGTGCGGCGCGCACACCCGCCACCGCCCCGCGCACCGCGGCGGCCTGACCACCCGGCACCACCGCACCGGCACCACCGCACCCAGAATGGCCGCCCCCGGGCGGCACCTGAAACAGGGGGAACCAGCACTGATGCGTCGCACGCACCGCACACTCGTCTCGGCAGTCGGGAGCGTCCTCCTCTCGACCGCCCTGGCCACCACCGCGGCGGGCCCCGCCACCGCCGCCCCGCACACGGGGGAGACCTCCGACTGCCGCCCGCTGGCGAGCGCGTCCGCCCAGGCGGCGGCCATCGTCAACGCCGCCTGCTCCCAGATCGGCGTGCCCTACTCCTGGGGCGGCGGCTCGATCCACGGCCCGACGTACGGGCAGGACTACCCCGGCGGCGGGCCGGGCGCCCACGACAGCCAGGTCAAGGGCTTCGACTGCTCGCACCTCGTGCAGTACGCGGCCTGGCAGGGCGCGGGCATCCTGCTCCCCGAGGGCTCCTGGAACCAGGCCCGGTACGGCGGCGCCACGGCCCGCTTCACCCGGGACCAGGGACTCGGCCCGCTCCACCCCGGCGACCTGCTGCTGTGGGGCTCCGACCCGGGCAACCCGGGCTCCGTCCACCACATCGCCGTCTACCTCGGCAACGGCAAGATGGTCGAGGCCCGCGAGTCCGGCACGCTCGTGATGGTCAGCGACGTACGGCTGAACGCCCAGTACGCGGGCGCCCTGCGCATCGCCGGCGCGGCGACGCAGCCCCCGGCCGGCACCAAGCGCTTCATGACCTGGGGCACCGACGTCGGCCTGCGCCCCGAGCCGGGCACCGGCAAACCGCCCGTGACCCGGCTTCCCGGCCCGACCCCCGTGGACGTGCTGTGCCAGGCGCGCGGCCAGATGGTCCACGCCGAGGGCTACAGCAACGACGCCTGGTCCTACCTGCCCGCCCACAAGGCGTGGATCTCCAACATCTACATCGACGACCCGGCCGCCTGGCTGCCCGGCGTCCCCGCGTGCTGAGCGCGCCCGGCACCCCCACCGTGTTCCGCAACCACCCCCCAAGGAGAGGTCCCATGCAGCTGAAGACGCGCACCAAGTCCCTCGGCGTCCTCGCGGCCGCCGCCGCGGTGGCCGCGCTGGTCCCGTTCACGGCGGTCGCGGCCGAGTCCGCCCCCGCCGGGGCGACCGGCTACGCGGGCGCCTGCCCCGCGGCCGGCCGGGTCACCCAGGGCTACCACTCCGGCCACGACGGGGTCGACATCGCCAACGCCCTGTACACGCCGATCTACTCCACCGGCCCCGGCACGGTCATCGCCTCCGGCACCGCCAGCGGCTACGGCCAGTGGATCCGCATCCGCCACGACGACGGCACGGTCACCGAGTACGGCCACATGAAGGAGCGGCTCGTCTTCGTCAACAACCGCGTCAACGCCGGCACGCTGATCGCCAAGATGGGCAGCGAAGGCCAGTCCACCGGATCCCACCTGCACTTCGAGGCGCACAGCTCCACGTCGAGCACCCGGGGCATGGACCCGTTCGCATACCTCTCCGCGCGCGGCGTGAGCCTGCCCTGCACACCGGGCGGTGGCGGGGGCACCCCCGCCACCAACTTCACCACCTGGGGGACGAGTGTCAACGTCCGTGCCGACGCCCGGCTGAGCGCCGCCGTCGTGCGCACCCTGAGCGGCCCGACCCCGGTGTACGTCGAGTGCCAGAAGCACGGCGACACGGTCAACGCCGAGGGCTACACCAACAGCGCCTGGTCGTACATCCCCGGCCTGGGCGGCTACGTCTCCAACATCTACATCGACCACCCGGACGCCTGGCTGCCCGGGGTCCGCACGTGCTGACCGGTCTTCGCGCCGGTACGAGGGCGGTGGCGGCGGTCGCGCTGGCCTGCGCCGCCGTCCTCGCCCCCGGCGCCACCGCTCCCGCGCACGCCGCGGACTCGGCGCCCTGCACGCCGTACCCGGGCTACCCCGGCCAGTACAAGTGCCCGATGTGGGGCACGGACGTCAACTTCCGGACGGAGCCCCGCGCGGACGCACCCGTCGCCGCCACCTCGCCCGACAGCGGGTTCATCCGCGCCGTCTGCCAGGTCAGGGGCGGCCGCGCGACGTACGGGCCGTACTGGCACACCTGGTGGATCAAGACCCCCGCGACGGGGATGGTCCCCCCGCTGTACATGAGCGAGATCTTCCTCACCGGCGGCGGGAACGACGAACCGGACACGGGCCTCCCCGTGTGCTGACACCGCCCACCACCACGGGGACGCCCCCGGCACCGCGAACGGGCCGGGGGCGTCCCCGTGCGCGCGGCGAACGTGCCGGACGCCTCATACGGAAGGTGTCGCGGCCCCGTCGAACGGGTGACGGGCCGTCGAACCCCTGCCCCGACCGCTGGAGGAGAGACCATGAAGAGGAAGACCACCAGGACCGCCGCCGCTCTGTGCGGCGCCGCGGCCATCCTGGGAGCGCTCGCGACGACCGCCGCGGCCGCCCCCGCCCAACAGCCCGCGCCCGCGGTGTTCACCACCTGGGCGACGGACGTCAACGCCCGCGTCGACGTCGACGGTTCGACCGGCTTCCGCTGCCCCGAGCACCCCTCGCCCGCCACCTGCCCCAAGGTGACCGGCCGGTCCCAGCCCGGCGACCGGCTGGAGGTGCTCTGCCAGACCCGGGGCGAGACGGTCGGCGGCAACCCGTACTGGGTGTACGTGCAGAACACCACCCGCGGCTTCCACGGCTGGACCGCCGGCTACTACATCGCCCACCCGGACAACTGGCTGCCGGGCGTGCACCAGTGCTACGGGCCGTGACCCACCCGCCCCTCCCCGCGCCACGTCCGCCCCTCGACCCCTGGAGGCCGTACGCCATGGCTCCCCACCGCTCCCTGCTCCGCGCCCTGACGGGCACGCTCCCCCTGGCCCTGGCGGCGGTGCTGTCCTCCGCCACGGCCGCCACCGCCACCCCCGGCTCCGCGCCGAACGCGGCGCCCCCGCCGGCCCGTGCCGCCTCGGCCCAGGTACCGTCCGGGGTCACCGCCGGTGTCGCCGTCTTCGACCGGCAGACCGGCGCCTTCACCGAACAGGTCAACTCCGCCGTCCCGTTCCGGTCGGCGTCCGTGGTGAAGATCCTCATCGCCCTGGACCTCGTCTGGGACCGGGGCCCCGACACCCTCTCGGCCGCCGACCGGTCCCGCGTCGACGCCATGCTGCGCGGCAGCGACGACAGCGCGGCGAGCCACTTCTGGGCCAACCGCGGGCAGGGCGCCCTGATCGACCGGATGGTCGCCCGCCTCGGCCTGCTCGACACCGCGCGGCCCCCGGCGACCCACCCCGGTTACTGGGGCTACACGGCCCTGTCGGCCCGCGACACGGTCACCGTCTACCGCTACCTGCTGGACACCGCCCCGCCGGCCGTCCGCGACTACGTCATGGGCAACCTGCGGCAGTCGACCCGCTGCGCCGCCGACGGCTACGACCAGCACTTCGGCATCGCCGGCGCCTTCAACCGGCCCTGGGCGGTGAAGCAGGGCTGGTCCGGCTTCAGCTCCGGCGGCTGCACGACCACGGCCGCCGCCGGCACCACGGCGTCCGCCGGCACCACGGAGGGTGCGCGCACCGACGGCGCCACCGCTGCCGCCGCCGTCGACCTGGCCCGCCCGGCGCTGCACACCACAGGTGTCGTGGGCGTAGGCGACCGGTCCGTCGTCGCCGTCCTCACCCTCCATCCGCAGGGCACGCCGTACGGCAAGGCGTACACCGACGTGGGCCGCCTCACCCGCTCGCTGAACGTGCCCGGCGCCACCCGGCCCGCCGGCACCTGGATCGGCACGTGGGGGAGCGGGGTACGGGTCCGCGCCCAGGCCACCACCGCGTCGTCGGCGCTGACGACGCTCCCGGCCGGCGCGGAGGTCCTGGTCTCCTGCCAGACGCGGGGCCAGCAGGTCAGCGTCCCGCCGTACGTCAACGACTGGTGGGCCTATCTGCCGCAGTACCGCGGCTACATGACCAACATCTACCTGAGCTCCCCGGACAACCAGGTTCCCGGCGTCCCGGTCTGCTGACCGGGGGCGGGGCCGCTCGTCGCGGCGGGACGGACGCACCCGCCCGGCCGCGGCGGGCGGCGGTCCGGGCTCCGCGGCCCGAGGCCCCCCGGAGGCGCAGCCGTCCGGAGACCCCGGAGGCGCTGCCGGGGCGGCCCCGCCGCAGCCGTCCCGGGCGGGACACTCCACCCGCCCCGGCGCCCGGGCCGCAGGCGGCGGGTGCCGCCGTCCCGGCGGTGCCCGGGAACCCGGTCGGGGTTTGTGGCGTTCCGTCACCCTTCGCAAAAGTGTCCCGTTTGCCTCACCGTTGTCGGGATCCCTAGGGTGCTGACCCGCTGGGACCTGGTCGTCCTGGATCCGGAAACGGTGTGCGGGGCGGTGGGAAGGCCCCGCGGAGGAGGGAGCCATGGCGGAGGGCGAGCGGCCCCGGCAGGGAACGCCGGCGCAGCGTCTGGGCGGTGCCCTGCGGGCGCTCCAGCAGCGCTCGGGGCGGACGTTGCGCTCCCTGGAACGGGAGGTGCTGATCAGCGACTCGTCGCTGTCGCGGTACTTCCGGGGGAGCGCCGTCCCGCCCTGGTCCACGGTCAGGGACCTGTGCCGGGCGCTGGGCGCCGACCCGGCCGAGTACCGGGCGCTGTGGGAGGAGGCCGACCGCGGCCAGACCCGGCCGGAGGGGACGGTGGGCACCGTCCCCGGCACGCCCGCCACCGCCGTCCCGCCCGGAGCCGGCCCCGCCGCCCCCACCGGCGGGCCGGGCGGCGGGACACGGCGGTGGCTCCCCGCCGCCCGCGTCCGGCTGCCGCACGGCTGGGTGCGGGCGGCGGCGGGCGCGGTCCTCGGCGTCGTCCTCGGCGCCCTGCTGATGTACCTCGTCGCCCCCCACGCCCCCGCCCCGGCGGCCGGGTCACCGGCGGCGGAGGCGGCGGGCGGGGACGGCGGGAACACACCGGGCGCGACGGCGGCGCGCGTCCGGCGCGTCTTCGTCAGCCGGCAGACGGGCCGCTGCCTCGACGACAGCCTCGACGAACGGCTGCGCACCTACAAGTGCAACGGCATGAGCTACCAGTGGTGGACCGCGCACCCCCTCGCCGACGGCTCCCACCGGCTGTCGAACCACGCCACGGGACGGTGCCTGGAGGACACCGCCGCCGGGCTGCGCGCCGCGCGCTGCGGCCCGGACGGCGCCCGGGCCCAGGCGTGGGCCCTGACCGTCTGGGGCGACGAGTCCGTCGAGGTGCGGAGCAGGACGACGGGGGAGTGCCTGGACGACAGCGGCGCCGGGCTGCGGACGCTCCGCTGCGACCGGACCGACCGCCAGAAGTGGGGCTGACCGCCCCGCGGGCGTCCGTCAGCCCACCTCGACGCAGTCGAGTTCGGCGTACCGGTCGCCCTTCGCCAGGCGGATCGTGTTCCACCCCGCGCGCAGCACCACCGGCCGCTCCACGGTCCGCCAGTCGTCCCAGCCCGTGTACGGGTAGGGGACGACGCCCACGTCGGAGCCGTTGACGTACAGGTCGTGCGTCGCGGACGCAGGGGCGCCGGAGGCGTCCAGGGAGCCGTTGCCGTACCGCACGGCCAGGGCGTGCGCCCCGGCCGACGCGGCGAACACCCGGAACTCCACGTGGCTGTCGTCGTGGTCGACGTACCCGACCGCCCGCCCGCCGAGCGCCCCCGCCGCGTCCCGCACGACGGCACGGTGCACCACGGCGTCCTCCGCCTGGTGCCGCACCCGGCTGCCCCGCACGACGGGCCGGCCGTCCGCGAAACCCAGGTCGGCGGTGTACAGGAAGCGGCGCGCCCGGTCGGCGTCCCAGCCGTGGAAGACGATCCGGTCGCGTCCGTCCGGGCCCGTCACCACGTCCTGCCCGCCCGGGCCGCGCACGGCGCCCGCGAACGACCCGGTGCTCATGAGCGGTTCGGCGGCCTTCGCGTACGGGCCGGTGAGCCGGTCCGCCACGGCGTAGCCCGTCGCGTAGCCGTTGTCGCCGTAGTGGCCGGCCGAGTAGAACAACACGTACCGGCCGGCCCGCTTGACGAGCGTCGGCGCCTCGACGACCTGCCCCTCCCAGGGCAGGTCCTGCCGGAGCAGCCGGACGGCCGGCCCGGTCGTGCGGGTGCCGTCCGCGGAGACGGGCTGGAGGTGCAGCCACGTGTCGAGCCGGCAGCAGTTGCCGTCGCTCTTCCACAGCACGTACCGCCGCCCGTCCTCGGTGTAGGACGCGGCGTCGATGGCGCCGCCCTCCGCCGTCGGGCACACCAGCGGGCCGTCGCCCACGGGACGGAACGGCCCGTCCGGCGAGTCCGCGAGGGCGGCGCCGACGCACTGCCTGCCGCTGGCCCGGTGGTGGGCGGTGTAGTGCAGGGTGAACCCCGCGCCGTTGTCGAACACCTCCGGCGCCCACACCCGCGCCGGCGTCTCCGCCACCCAGGCGCCGGGCACCGGCAGCGCGTCCTTCCCCACGACCGTCCAGTGGGTCAGGTCCCGTGACGTGGCGTGCTGGACGTGCGCGCCGTTCCCGCTGGTGGCGTACGCGTGGTACGTGTCGCCGACCTTCACGACGTCCGGGTCGGGGAAGTCCACCCCCAGCGCCGGCCCTCCGGCGACGGCGCCCGCCGGGGACGCCGGGGCCAGGCCCGCCGCGGTCAGCAGGGCGGCCAGCACGGCCGGCAGGAGACGGCCTCGGCGGGGTCCGGATCGGTACGGCATGCGGCACTCCTCCACGGTCACCGTCCTTCGTCCACTCGCCGTGACGAACGAAGGGCGGCACCGGGGGTTGCGCGGCCGCGCTGTTCCGTCAGGCCGACGCCATCCGTGCGCGGTGGTGCCAGGACGGCCGCCGGCGGGGACCCGCCCGTGCCGTCGCGGCCGAAGCGGCGGGCCGACGTGACGGGCTCATGCCGAGCGGGACAGCTCCTCCGCCCGTACAAGACCGGCGAACGGCAGTCCCCGCCCGTACCGTTCCAGCTCGTCCAGCGCCGCGTGCGCCATCCGACCCAGCTCGTTGCCGAGCGAACCGGCCACGTGCGGGGTCAGCAGCACGTTCGGCAGGTCGTACAGCGGGGAGCCGGCCGGCAGCACCTCCGGCTCCGTCACGTCCAGCACGGCGTTCAGCCGCCCCGACACCAGCTCCGCCGTCAGCGCCCCCGTGTCCACCAGCGAGCCGCGCGCCGTGTTGACCAGGGTCGCCCCGTCCGGCAGCAGCGCGAGTCGCGCGCGGTCGAACAGGTGTCGCGTCGCGGGGAGTTCCGGCGCGTGGAGCGTCACCACGTCGCTGGAGCGCGCCAGCTCGTCCAGGGGCACCGGCCGGACGCCGAGCCGGGCGGCCTCCCCCTCCGTCACGTACGGGTCGTGCAGCAGCACCAGCAGGTCGAACGGGCGCAGCAGTTCGATCACCCGCCGGCCGATCCGGGACGCCCCGACGACGCCGACGGTACGGCGGTAGTTGCCGGCCCCGGCGAGCAGGGCCAGCGGGTCGAGCCGGCCGCGCCGCTCCCGGTAGGCGCGCTGCGCGTCGAGCACCCGCTTCCCGGTGAACAGGATCGCGGCGACCGTGTACTCGGCGACGGGCAGGGCGTTGGCCGCGGCGGCCGACGCGACGGTGAGCCCGCGCTCCCAGCAGGCGTCGGTGACGTGGTGCTTCACCGAACCCGCGGCGTGCACGACCGTGCGCAGCCGGGGCATCCGCTCCAGCGCGGCCGCCGTCAGCGGCGGACAGCCCCAGCCGGTGAGCAGCGCCTCGGCTCCGGCGAGGGCAGAGGCGTGCTCCGCGGCGGCGAAGTCCGCCACCACGACGGCCGGGTCGGTCTCGGCGACGGCGGCGAGCCGGTCCAGCGCCGCCGCGTCGAACAGCGCGTCCCGGACCCGCGGTTCCATGGCGAGGACGGTCCGGGGCCGCCGGAGGGAAGAGGGGGTGGTCATGCGGCGGCTCCCGTGGTCGGCGTGGCCCCGCTCCTGCGGCGGTGACGCGTCCCAGTGGAGCAGACCCCGGCCCCACCGGGCACGGCGACGCGTCGCCCCGGCCCCACCGGGGCACGGGCGGTCGGTCTCAGGCGCCACCCAGGTCCGGGGCGCGCCGTACCTCGACGGCCGCGTCCGCGGCGCCGTCCAGCTCCAGGACGGCGATCTCGTTGCGTCCGGCGCGCAGCAGCGGCCACGGCAGGTACAGCGTCCGCTGCGGGCCGCGCTCCTGCCAGTACCGGCCCAGGCAGAAGCCGTTGACCCAGACGTAGCCCTTGCGCATCCCGGGCAGCGCCAGGTACGCGTCGGCCGGCTCGGCCACCTCCAGGAACCCCCGGTGGAACACCGGCCCCACGGGCCCGGGCGCCCCGCCCCGGCCGGCCGCCGGGTCCCGGGGCGCGTCCCACGGGACGCGTTCCGGCGTCCCGTGCCCCAGCTCCACCGCCCGCGCCGTCCAGCCGTGCAACAGCTGCTGGGCGTGCAGCACCTCCCGGACGCCCTTGCGGTCGCCGAGCCCCACCCCGTAGTTGACCCGGCCCATGGACTCCACCAGCAGCCCCAGCCGCGCCCCGCCCGGCGGTGCCGCGATCCCGTCCAGGGACTCGGCGGCGTCCCGCTCCAGCACCCCCGCCGGCCGCCCGTCGACGAAGACGTGCGCCCGGTCGGCGAGCCCCCGCACCGACAGCGTGTACGGCCCCCGGGGGCCGGGGACGCGGGTCTCGTACAACACCAGGCCGTGCGCGACGCCCAACTCCTCGAAGGACGGCGGGGTTGCCGCGGCGACGGGCGGGGCCGCCAGCGCGTCCAGCGCACCGAGGAGAGCCACCGAATCGACCAGCCGCACGCGGCCGGGGGGCAGCAGCGGCGCGGGCGGCTCCGGCTCGGGCGGCGGCCCGTCCGCGTACCGCTCCAGCACCGCGCGGAAGGCGAGGAACTTCTCCGTCACCGCGCCCCGCTCGTCGACGGGCGCGTCGTAGTCGTACGACGTGACGGTCGGCAGGTAACCGGCGCCGGTGGTGTGGTCGGCGGTGTTGGCCCCGGCCCAGGTCGAGAAGTTCGTCCCGCCGTGCGCCATGTAGATGTTGACCGAGGCGCCCGACTCCAGGACGCCGGCCAGCGCCGCGGCCGCGTCGTCGGGCTCCCGCACGGTGTGCGCGGCGCCCCAGTGGTCGAACCAGCCGCACCAGAACTCCGCGCACATCGGCGGGTCGTCCGGTCGCAGCCGCCGCAGCCCCGCGAACGCCTCCCCGGCCCCGCTCCCGAAGTTGACCGTCGCCAGGGTGCCCGGCAGCGTCCCGCCGGCCAGGAAGAAGTCCTCCGGCCCGTCCGAGGTGAACAGCGGCACGTCGACGCCGCGTGCCCGCAGGCCCGCCGCCAGGTGCTCCAGGTAGCCGGTGTCGGTGCCGTAGGAGCCGTACTCGTTCTCGACCTGCACCATCAGCACGTTGCCGCCGCGCGTCACCTGGTGCGCCGCCAGGAGCGGGACCAGCCGGTCGTACCAGCGGTCCACGTGCGCCAGGAAGGCCGGGTCCCCGCAGCGCAGCGCCCGCACCTCCCGGTCGGCCAGGAGCCACCAGGGCAGGCCGCCGTTCTCCCACTCGGCGCAGATGTACGGCGAGGGCCGCACGACGGCGTACAGCCCGGCGTCCCGCGCCGCCCGCAGGAACCCGTCCAGGTCCGCCCCGCCGGTGAAGTCGTATGCGCCGGGGTGCGGCTCGTGGAGGTTCCAGGGGACGTACGTCTCGACCGTGTTGAGGCCCATGGCGCGCAGCATCCGCAGCCGGTGGGGCCACTGCTCCGGCAGGACGCGGAAGTAGTGCAGCGCGCCGGACAGCACGCGCAGGGGACGCCCGTCGAGGAGGAACCCCTCGCGGGACACGGTGAACGGCATGCGGGTCCTCTTCCGTGAACGTGCCCGGCGGCCGCTCCCGCCCCACCGCGCCCGGCGGACGGCGCCCCGGTGGACGGCGCCCGACGGTCAGCGCCCGGTGGACGGCGCCCCGGCCGGGCGGGAGTCTAGCCCTGCCCGGCCCCGCCCCGGAACCGGGCGGTCCGCGAAAGGCCCCGCCCCCCGCGCGCCGTCACCCGGCCGGGGCTCCGCCGGTGGCCGCGCACCTCGGCTCCGGACAGGCTGGCGTGCGGTGCCGGTCCGGTGCCGTCGGGTCGTCCGAGGAGGCTGGGAATGCGCGTTGCCGTCATCGGCCAGGGCTACGTCGGCGTGACCGGGGCGGTCGCCCTGGCCAGGCAGGGCCACCACGTGACCGGGGTCGAGAAGGACCCGGCGCGCCTGCGGTCCCTCGCCGGGGGCCGCGCCCCCGTCTGCGAACCCGGCCTCCAGCAGGAGCTCGGCCTCGCCCTGGGGACGGGACGGCTCAGCTTCGCCCCCGGCCTGTCCCGGGCGCACGTCGCCGAGCCCTTCGAGGTCGTGCTCATCACCGTCGGCACCCCGCCCGCCGAGGACGGCGCGGCCGACCTCTCCCAGGTCAAGGCCGCCCTCGGCGAGGTCGCCGAGCTGCTGCCCGCCCCGTACGCGGTGCTGAAGTCGACCGTGCCGCCCGGCACCAGCGAGCGCCTCACGGCCGAGCACCCCCGGCTCCGCGACCGGTACGCCTACAATCCCGAGTTCCTGAACCAGGGCAGCGCCCTCGACGACTGGTCCGCCCCCTCGCGCGTGGTGGCCGGGGTGTGGGCACCGCCCGTCGTGGACGTCCTCCGCGCGCTGTACGGGGCCCTGGCCTGTCCCTGGGTGGTCACCGCGCCCACCACGGCCGAGATGGCCAAGTACGCCGGCAACGCCTTCCTCGCCACGAAGATCAGCTTCGCGAACGAGTGCGCGCGCCTGTGCGCCACCCCCGACCTCAACATCGACCAGGTGATGCAGGCCGTCGGCCTCGACCCGCGCATCGGCCACGCCTTCCTCCAGCCCGGCCTCGGCTTCGGGGACTCCTGCCTCCCCAAGGACACGGCGGCCCTCGCCCGCTGGGCCGCCTCCCGCGGGCTGCCCACCCCGCTGTTGGACGCCGTCATCGACGTCAACCGCGACCAGGCCGCCCTCGTCCGCGACACGCTGCGCCGGGAACTCGGCGCGGACCTCCCGCGCAGCGAGGTCGCCGTGCTCGGCGCCCGCTACGAACCGTGGAGCGACGACGTGCGCGCCGCGCCCAGCCGCACCGTCGTGCCGCAGCTCCTCGCCGAGGCGGCCGGTGTCCGCGTCTGGGACCCCGCCACGGACGCCGACGAGCTGGCCCGGCTGTTCCCCGGCGCCCGGCCCTGCGCCGACCTGCGGACGGCCGTCCGGGGCGCCCGCGCGGTGGCCGTCCTCACCGAGTGGCCCGAGGCGGTCGAGGCCGACTGGTCGCTCCTCGCCACCGAGCTCGCCGCCCCGGCCGTCGTCGTCGACGGCAAGAACTGCCTGCTCCCGGAGCGCCTGGCGGGCCTCCCGCTCACGTACCGCAGCGCCGGCAACCGCCTCCCCGCGCGCGCCGCGGCCTCGTTCGGCGACGGCGCGCCGTACGCCGCCCCCAGTACCTGACCGGGGCCCGCGTACCCGCTGGTGAGCGCGGTGGAGCCGGGTTTCACCCGCGCGTGTGCCGAGGTTCGCGCGGGGTTCTGTTCTGGGAGGGGCGGTGGCTGCATACTGTTCCTCCTCGCCCCGGTGCCGAAGCGGTCCGTCCGCCCCGCGCGCCTCCAGTGACGCGGACGGTCCCGGCAAGGCGAGCACTCCCCCTCACTCGCGTGCCGCCCTGCCGGCGCGGGAGATCCCCTGCTCCTGGAAGACCCGAGGTTCCGTGCCAGTACCTGTTGTCCTTACTGGGCGCGCCGTGCGCCTGGAGCCGCTGGCCATGCGCCACGCGGAGGGCCTCGCCTGGGCCGGCGCGCAGGATCGCGCCGCGTACGCCTACACCCCGGTGCCTGACGGCCTGGAGGCGGCACACGACTACATCGCCCGCGCGCTGACCGATCAGGCGGCCGGCCGGGCACTCCCGTTCGCCCTGGTCACCGCCGCCGACGGGCGGGTGGTCGGCTCGACCAGATTCCTGGAGCTGGACTACTGGGGCGGCCCCGTGGTGTGGCCCCCGACCACCGGCGTCCCGTACGGCGATCCGCTCACCGCCGTGCCCGACGCCGCCGAGATCGGCAACACCTGGATCGCCGGCTGCGCGCGGGGCACCGGGGCCAACACGGAGGCGAAGCTGCTCATGCTCCGCCACGCCTTCGACACCTGGGGCGTCCGCCGGATCACGCTGCGCGCCGACGCGCGCAACACCCGCTCCCGCGCGGCGATCGAACGCCTCGGAGCCACCTGCGAGGGGGTCCGCCGCGCCCATTCGCGGGGCCTGGACGGCGTGGTCCGCGACACCGCCTTCTACTCGGTCCTCCACGAGGAGTGGCCCACGGTCCGCTCCATCATCGAGCTGCGCCTGTCCGCCACCACTCACCCGCCGGCGCCGTTCCCCCACCCCCACCGGAACCACGACGACGCGGCCGGGCAACTTCTCCTCACCTGACGCGAGGTGCACGTGTGACGGTGGGGAAGCCGGGTACATGCGTGTCCCCGGACCGTACGAAAGGAGCCGTGTCGTGCTGATGGCCCACCCCGCCGTCCTGACGAAGCTGATCGAGGAGTACACCGCGCTCAGCAAGCTCGACGCCCACAACGGCGGACCAGAGGTGCGGCAGCGCCTGGAGGACGTCGCCTACACCCTGTGCGTCTCCACGGGCACGCGGGACATCGACGCGGCGCTCGTCGCGGCCCGTCACCGGCTGCCCGGCGCCCGGCCCGAGGACGACTCGCTGCTGGACGCGCACACGGTGCCCGCCGCCCGGGCCTCAGAGGCCGTCGACGGGCAGCGCGAGGTGCAGCAGGCAGATGTCGTCGCGTCGCGCGGGTGACAGCGCCTCCGTCAGTCGCGTGGTGAGGCGCTCCGCACCGGCCGCGCCGCGCACCGCGTCGCCCGCCAGCCGGGCGAGCCGGGCGAGGCCCTCGGCGAGGTCCTCGCCCGGGCGCTCGACCAGCCCGTCGGTGTAGAGGAGCAGGTGGTCGTCGGGGAGCACCGTGAACCGCTGCTCCTCGTACGAGCGGGCCGCGGTGGCGCCCAGCACGATCCCGGCGGGCGGCGTCAGGTACGCGGCCCGGCCGCCGCGGACGAGGAGCGGCGGCAGGTGCCCGGCCTGCGCCCAGGTCATGGTGCGGTCCCAGGGCCGGTACCGGGCCAGGGCCAGCGTCGCCGTGGAATGGCGGCCCTCCGGGGCGTGCATCAGCAGCGCGTTCAGCCGCGCCAGGGCGTCCGGCAGCGGCGAACCCGTGACGATCATGCCCTTGGCGGTGAACCGCAACTGCGCCATCGTCGCGACCGCGTCGATGCCGTGCCCGGCGACGTCGCCGATCACGAAGAGCCCGCTGCCGTCGGGGAGCTCGACGGCGCTGTACCAGTCGCCGCCGACGCTGAGCCCGGCCTGCGAGGGGAGGTAGAACACCTCCGTCCGCAGCCCGGCGACGGTGAGGACCCGGTCCTGCCGGGGCAGCAGGGCCTGCTGGAGGCGCGCGGCCAGTGCCCGTTCCGCCGTCAGCAGGTCCTGCTGGGCGAGGACCTCCCGCTCCGACTCCAGCAGCGCCTGCTCGGCCCGCCGCAGTGCGGTGAGGTCCTGATAGAGGGCGTGGACCTCCACGGCGGCGCCCTCCGCGTCGGTCACGGGCTCCGCGACGAGCCGCAGGTGCCGCACCCCGGACGGCGTCGTGATCCGGAACGTCCGGTCCAGGGAGTGTCCCTCCCGCAGCAGCCGCGTGGCGGCCTCGAAGCGCGGCACGTCCTCCGGTACGACGTGTGTGGGGAGCTCCTCCCAGGTGAGCGGCGCCTCCGCCGGGTCGCGGCCGAAGATCCGGTACGTCTGCCCGGACCACGTCACCTCGCCGGCGCGCACGTCCCACTCCACCCAGCCCAGGCCGCCGAGGCGCTCCATCTGGTGCCGGCGGCGCGTCTCCCGGGCGATCCCGTCGTGCCGGACCCAGGAGACGACGAGCCGCCCGCCCAGTCGCGCGGCGCGCACCGTCCAGGTGGTCCGCCGGGGCACGCCGGCGACGGCCTCCTCGTACGGGAACGGCCCGCTCTCGTACGGCACGCCCGTGAGCAGCGTGCCGGCGTAGCCGCGCCACAGGTCGGTGCCGGCGACCGCGGGGTACGTCTCCAGGACGCGCCGCCCGACCAGTTCCCCGCCCCGGCGGCCTGCGGAGTCCACGGACCGGGGCGCGGCGGCGTCGATCCGGTAGTCCTCCACCTCGCCCGGGACCGGCGACCACAGCGGGGTCAGCAGCACGGCGGGGACCGGCAGGCCGTCGAACACCGCCTGCACGGCGCCGACGTCCGGCCCGGCCCCGGCCGCGTCCCCCAGGGGCACACGGGCGCGGCCGGCCGACCGCGCGGCCTTGCGCACCAGCGTCCGCGCCGCCGTGTCGAACCCTTCGGGGCCGGACGGGAGGAACCCGAGGACCGTCCCCGCCGCGCCGCCGCCGGAGACCGGCACCCACGCCGCCGCCGGCCACCCCCCGGGACCGCCGTCCCCCGCCGGACCGTCCCCCACCTTGGCCGTCGGACCGCCGTCCGGCCAG
>NZ_JAWCTQ010000037.1:0-75746 GCF_032423885.1 Streptomyces tamarix
CCGCCGCGGCCTACGGCTCGAACTTGTAGCCCAGGCCGCGGACCGTGACCAGGTAGCGCGGGGCCCCCGGGTCCGGCTCGATCTTGGCGCGCAGCCGCTTGACGTGCACGTCGAGGGTCTTGGTGTCGCCCACGTAGTCGGCGCCCCACACCCGGTCGATGAGCTGCATCCGCGTCAGCACGCGGCCCGCGTTGCGCAGCAGCATCTCCAGCAGGTCGAACTCCTTCAGCGGCAGGTCCACCTTGTTGCCGTCGACCGTCACCACGTGCCGGTCCACGTCCATCCGCACCGGGCCCGCCTCCAGGGCCGCCGGGGCGGACTCCTCCGGCTCGCCGCGGCGGCGCAGCACCGCGCGGATGCGGGCGACCAGCTCCCGCGAGGAGAAGGGCTTGGTCACGTAGTCGTCGGCGCCTATCTCCAGGCCGACGACCTTGTCGATCTCGCTGTCCTTCGCGGTGACCATGATGACCGGCACGTTCGACCGGCCGCGGAGCTGGCGGCAGACCTCCGTGCCGGGCAGCCCGGGGAGCATCAGGTCGAGCAGGACGAGGTCCGCGCCGTTGCGCTCGAACTCGTCGAGCCCCTCCGGCCCGGTGGTCGCGACGGCGACTTCGAATCCCTCCTTGCGGAGCATGTACGACAGGGCGTCGCTGAAGGACTCCTCGTCCTCGACGACAAGCACACGGGTCACGGAAGGACCTCCGGGGCGGTGAACGGTTCGTTGGTGATCTCGGAGCTGGGGGTACGGCGGTCCCGGGAGCGGTCGCGGCGCGCGCCCGCCTCCGGGAGGCGGAGGGTGAAGGTGGAGCCCTGGCCCTCGGTGGACCAGACGGTCACCTCGCCGCCGTGCGAGGCGGCCACGTGCTTGACGATGGCCAGGCCGAGGCCCGTACCGCCGGTGGCGCGGGAGCGGGCCGGGTCGACGCGGTAGAAGCGCTCGAAGATGCGCTCCTTGTCCTTGTCGGGGATCCCTATGCCCTGGTCGGTGACGGCGATCTCGATGAGGTCGCCGCCGGGGGCGGTGACGCGGCGGGCCGCGATCCCGACCCGGGTGTGGGCCGGGGAGTAGTTGACGGCGTTCTCGACGAGGTTGCCGAGGGCCGCGGCGAGCTGACCGCGGTGGCCCCAGACCCGCAGGTCGGTGGTGCCTCCGGCGGCCATGGTGATGTTCTTGGTGCCGGCCGTGTGGCGGGAGCGGTCGATGGCCTCGGCGACCAGCTCGTCCACGCGCACGGGCTCGGCGTCCTCCAGCGGGTCGTCGTTCTGGACCCTGGAGAGGTCGATCAGCTCCTGGACCAGGTTGGTCAGCCGGGTCGCCTCGATCTGCATGCGCCCGGCGAACCGGGTCACGGCCTCCGGGTCGTCGGCGGCGTCCATGACCGCCTCGGACAGCAGGGACAGGGCACCGACGGGCGTCTTCAGCTCGTGGCTGACGTTCGCGACGAAGTCGCGGCGCACGGCCTCGATGCGGCGGGCCTCGGTCAGGTCCTCGACGAGGAGGAGCACCAGCCGGGAGCCGAGCGGCGCCACGCGCGCGGAGACGGCGAGGGCCTCGCCCCGGCCCGTACCGCGCCGCGGCAGGTCCAGCTCGACCTGCCGTATCTCGCCGTCCCGCCGGGTGTCGCGGGCCATCTGGAGCATCGGCTCCACGGCCAGCTTCCCGCCCCGGACCAGGCCGAGCGCGTACGCCGCGGAGCTGGCCTTCACCACCGAGTCGCTCTCGTCGAGTACGACGGCGGAGGAGCGCAGCACCGACAGGACCGTGTCGACACCGGGGGGCAGGACCGCGTCCGTGTGCAGCGAGGTCCGGGTGGGCCTCGCCTGGTCGCGCTCGCTCCAGCGGAACGCGAGCATGGCGATGACACCGGTGAGCAACCCGGCGACCGCTGCCACTGCGGCGACCGCCGCGTTCACGTCCATGCATCCAGGTTAGGCATGGTCAACGGCGCACTCCCAGCCGTCCGAGTGGCTGCTCGAACAGTCGTCGCCCAGAGTTCACCGAGGGGATGGTGACGGTTCACTTGGGAGGGAGGCCCCCGACGTGTCGTCCCGTGACCGTGGCACCGTGGGGCCCGAGCACCACCCAGCCCCACCGGGACCCCGAGCGTAGTGAGAGAGGGACATCCATGCGGGACGCGTACCACGAGGAACTGGACTCGATCGGCGAAGGGCTGGTCGAGATGGCCCGGCTGGTCGGGTCGGCCATCGGGCGCGCCACGACGGCGATGCTCGACGCTGACCTCAAGCTGGCGGAGGCGGTGATCGCCGCGGACCAGAAGATCGACGACCTCCAGCACGACCTGGAGGCCCGCGCGATAGCCCTGCTGGCGCGCCAGCAGCCGGTGGCGACGGACCTGCGGATCGTCGTGACCTCGCTGCGCATGAGCGCCGACCTGGAGCGCTCCGGCGACCTGGCGCAGCACGTGGCGAAGCTGGCCCGGCTGCGCTTCCCCAACCGCGCGGTCCCGGGCGACCTGCACGCCACGATCCTGGAGATGGGCCAGCTCGCGCAGCGCCTGATGGCCAAGGCGGCGGAGGTCATCATCACGAAGGACATCGACCTGGCGCTCCAGTTGGAGCAGGACGACGACGAGATGGACCTGCTGCACCGGACGCTGTTCCAGCACCTGATGGACGACCGCTGGAAGCACGGCATCGAGACGGCCGTCGACGTCACCCTGCTGGGCCGCTACTACGAGCGCTTCGCGGACCACGCGGTGTCGGTGGCGAAGCGGGTGGTGTACCTGGTGACGGGTGAGCACGCCGACGAGCTCCAGCAGCCGGAGGCGCCGGTCGAAGGGGCGTGAGGGCGACGCGTTCGGGCCCGACGGGCCCGCCCGGGCGCCTGGTGGTACGGCAGAGGCGCGGGGACGGCGCGGCGCCTCCATGCGCCGTTGATGCGCCCTCACCGGCGGGCGTGCAATGAGGGGCGAGGCGACACAGGCCCCCCGCTGAGGAGGAAGCCATGGCAGATTCCCCCACGATCCGGACCGAGCAGGAGCCACCCGTCGAACCGACCCACCTGCCCCTGCTCGGCGCCTGCGGGTGCGGCTCCGGCTGTAGCTGCGGCTGCCAGTCGGGCGGTCCCTGCTCGTGCAGCGGCAGCTGCGGGTGACCGTGACGGCCGTGTGACGGCGGCCCCGGGCGGCGGGTGAAGGCGACCCGCGGCGCCCGCGGGCACGGGGTCCGGGCACCGCGCCCGTACCCCCTTCCCCGTACGACGGGCCCCGCGCCGGGATGACTCGGCCGGGGCCCTACGCGTACAGGGGTGGGGGCGCTGTTTGGTGGCGGGGGCGGTGGTTGGTGGTGCGGGTGGTGGTTGGTGGCGCGGGCGGTGCCTGGCGGCGGGGCGATGGCGGAGACCCGGCGGTGACCGGGTACGCCCGCCCCCAGGCCCGCGTCCCGCCGCACCGAGGGCGTGGAGCCCCGCCGCCCAGACGGCGGCGGAGCCGCTCGGGGCCGGTGCGGGAGCCCGTAGGCCGGATACCGATTCGCGTCCGCAGGGCCGTCATGCCGCCGTGCCGTCGTGCCGCTGTGACCGGCCCGGACAGGCCCGCCGGAACGCCCTCTCCCCCCTCCCGCCTTTCCCCTTCGGCCCGGGGTCGTATCGGCCGGTCGATTCCACGGAGCAGGCCGTAAAAGCGGTCGAGGCTTTTCCGTGAACTCCGGGACGGTCATTTCTCCGGCGCCCGCCATAACGCCCGTACGGGAAAGGGCTTTTGGGGCGCTTTCGACTCTTCCGGGTTGCTGATATTTCCGGGCCCGGGCACCGGACGTCCCGCTCGCCGTCCACGTACCGCGGACGAACCGGCTCTCACGGGGTTCTTCGAGGGGCGGCCTTCGCAGGGACCGCCTGTCGCCGGCCGCCGATCAGCGGCGGCTCGCGGGGAGGGATGAAGGGAGTACCTGCTCCCCGCCACTTTTAACTTATATCGCACAGGGGGGCTTGCGGCAAGGCCCCGGTCATGCCGCAGAATTTCCGGCCTGAGCCAGAGCCGGCGAAAAAGGGAGTCACCAAAGTGCGGGTGTTGTTGTCGACGTACGGATCGCGCGGGGGCGTCGAACCTCTGGGGGCACTCGCGGCGCGGTTGCGGGCCCTCGGCGCGGAGGCGCGGAGGTGCGCGCCGCCGGACGACGACTTCGCGCGGCGGTCGGCCGGTGTCGGCGTACCGCTGGTGCTCGACGTGGCCGGCCGGGAAAGGCCGCCCGCGTACGCGCGAACCGCACAAGCCCGTCGAGCCTGAACCGCACCAACCCGCCGCACCCGCACCGCACAGGCCCGTCGAGCCGGACCAGAACACGACAACCCGCGAACCCCGGCGCCCCCGACCGGCAGCGGCCACAGGACCCACCACACCGGGCGGAACACCGCCCGCCATGGCCGCCCGGTCCGCCGCCGCGCCGGTACGGACGCCCCGCCGCGCACCACGGCCGCGCGGCCCCCGATCGGAGCTGATGACGTGACCCCCCTGACCACCAGTGCGTTCGACCTCCCCGACCGCCTCGCCCCGAAGGCCGACCCGGCGCTGATCGCCCGCGACGAGGAGCACTTCGCAGCCGTCGCGGAGTGCCTGGAGCAGTCGATCGCCGAACTGTCCGACCGCCTCGACGCCGTACGCAGGGCGCCCGGCGGCGTGGGCCGGGAGGCGATGGACCGGGACACGGAGGTCCACCGGCTCTCCGCCCGTCTGCGCACACTGCGTCGCTTCGGCCTGGACCTGTGCCTCGGGCACATGGTCGGCACGGACGACCCCGAGCCCGTGTACGTCGGGCGGCTCGGCCTTTCGGACAGCACGGGCCGCCGGCTGCTGCTCGACTGGCGCTCCCCCGCGGCCGAGCCGTTCTTCGGGGCCACCCACGCCAACCCGATGGGCCTGGCGAGCCGCCGCAGGTACCGCTGGACGCGCGGCCGGATCAGCGACTACTGGGACGAGGTGTTCACCCCGGACGGGTTCGCCGGGCACGCCGCGCTCGACGACCAGTCCGCGTTCATCGCCAGCCTGGGCGGCACCCGGTCGCCACGGATGCGGGACGTGCTCGGCACCATCCAGGCCGACCAGGACGCCATCATCCGCGCGGGGTCCCGCGGCGCCCTCGTCGTCGACGGCGGCCCGGGCACGGGGAAGACCGTCGTCGCCCTGCACCGCTCCGCCTACCTCCTCTACTCCGACCCCCGCCTCGGTCACCGCCGGGGCGGCGTGCTCTTCGTCGGCCCGCACCAGCCCTACCTGGGGTACGTCGCCGACGTCCTGCCCAGCCTCGGGGAGGAGGGCGTGCAGACCTGCACCCTGCGGGACCTCGTCGCCGAGGGGGCCGGGGCGACGACCGAGACCGACCCGGAGGTGGCCCGCCTGAAGTCGTCCGCGGACATGGTGAAGGCGATCGAGAAGGCCGTCGGGTTCTACGAGGCGCCGCCCACCGAGGGGATGACGGTCACGACGCCCTGGGGCGAGGTCCACCTGAGCGCCGACGACTGGGCCGAGGCGTTCGAAGCACCGGAACCGGGCACTCCGCACAACGAGGCGCGGGACCTGATCTGGGAGGAGCTGGCCACGATCCTGCTGGACGGGCACGGCGGCGACGTACCGGCCGAGCTGTTCCGAAGGGCGCTGCGGCACGACGCGGAGCTGACCGGGGCCCTGAACCGCGCGTGGCCGTTGATCGAGGCGGCGGACCTGGTGGGGGACCTGTGGTCCGTACCGGCGTACCTGCGGATGTGCGCGCCCTGGCTGAGCCGCGAGGACGTCCAAAAGCTGCAGCGCGCGGACGCGCAGGCGTGGACGGTGTCGGACCTGCCGCTCCTGGACGCGGCACGGCAGCGGCTCGGCGACCCGGGGGCGGCGCTGCGCAGGCGCCGGCACAGGGCCGCCGTCGCCGCCGAACGCGAGCGCATGGCGGGCGTCATCGACAACGTGCTCGCCGCCGACGACGACGGCGAGGGCGCGGTGACGATGCTGCACGGGCAGGACCTGCGGGACGCCCTGATCGACGAGACCGCGCTGCCCGGCACCGAACCGGACCTGCTCGCCGGTCCGTTCGCGCACGTCGTCGTGGACGAGGCCCAGGAACTGACCGACGCGGAGTGGCAGATGCTGCTGCTGCGGTGCCCGTCCCGGAGCTTCACCGTCGTCGGGGACCGCGCCCAGGCCCGGCACGGGTTCACGGAGTCGTGGCGGGAGCGGCTGGAGCGGGTCGGGTTCGACCGGATCGACCTGGCCTCCCTGAGCGTCAACTACCGGACGCCGGCGGAGATCATGGCGGAGGCCGAACCGGTCATCCGGGCCGTACTCCCGGACGCCAACGTGCCGACCTCCATCCGCAGCGGCGGCGTCCCCGTCGTCCACGGGTCCGCCGCGGACCTGGACGCGGTCCTCGACGACTGGCTCGCCGCGCACGCCGACGGGACCGCCTGCGTCATCGGCGCCCCCGCGTTCCGGGAGAGGCCGCGCGTACGGTCGCTGACGCCGGAGCTGTCGAAGGGGCTCGAATTCGACCTCGTGGTCCTCGTCGACCCGGAGGCGTTCGGCGGGGGCGTGGAGGGGGCGGTGGACCGCTACGTCGCGATGACCCGCGCGACCCGCCAACTCGTCGTCCTCACCAGCCCCTGACACCCCGGCCACCCTCCCCCTCCCGAACGCTTCGGCACCACGCGCCACCGAAGCACCCGGGAGGGGGCCCGCACACGAGGCACCACGCAGGTGGGCGGTGAACCGGGCCGGGGTGTCGTGCACGAGGCACCGCGCGAGCGGGCGCCGAACCGTCCCAACGACGCCAACCGCGAACGCGAACACCGGGGCGGCCGGGCGGGGACAGAAGCGTGGGGGCCCGGCCAGGAGCCGGAATCCGGAGAGCACACGGCCCCATCGCCCTGACGGCCCGGAGAGGGCCCAGAGGCAGCGAAAAGCCCCCTCCCGGCGGGGAAACCGCAGGCAGGGGGCTTGTTCTTGGGCGGTTACTTCTTCTTGCCCTGGTTCTTCACGGCTTCGATGGCGGCTGCGGCGGCCTGGGGGTCGAGGTACTTGCCGCCCGGGGTGACCGGCTTGAAGTCGGCGTCGAGCTCGTAGTACAGCGGGATGCCCGTCGGGATGTTCAGGCCCGCGATGTCGGCGTCGGAGATGCCGTCCAGGTGCTTGACCAGGGCGCGGAGGCTGTTGCCGTGGGCGGCGACCAGGACCGTGCGGCCCGCCAGCAGGTCGGGGACGATGCCGTCGTACCAGTACGGCAGCATGCGGATGACGACGTCCTTCAGGCACTCGGTGCGCGGACGCAGCTCCGGCGGGATCGTCGCGTAGCGCGCGTCGCCGGCCTGCGAGAACTCGTCGTCGTCGGCGAGGACCGGCGGCGGGGTGTCGTACGAGCGGCGCCAGAGCATGAACTGCTCCTCGCCGAACTCGGCGAGCGTCTGCGCCTTGTCCTTGCCCTGGAGCGCGCCGTAGTGCCGCTCGTTCAGCCGCCAGGAGCGGTGGACCGGGATCCAGTGGCGGTCGGCGGCCTCCAGGGCGAGCTGCGCGGTGCGGATCGCGCGCTTCTGGAGGGACGTGTGGAGTACGTCGGGGAGCAGACCCGCGTCCTTGAGCAGCTCACCGCCGCGGACCGCCTCCTTCTCGCCCTTCTCGGTGAGGTTGACGTCCACCCAACCGGTGAACAGGTTCTTCGCGTTCCACTCGCTCTCGCCGTGGCGGAGGAGGATCAGCTTGTACGGTGCGTCGGCCATGCGTACGAGATTAGTGGACGCTCCCGGCACTCGGACGCTTGACGGTCCCCGTCAATCCAGTGGCCAACGGGCCGTGGAAGCGCGTAAGACCTAGGTAAGCAAAAAGCCGCTTACCAGGGAGCTCGCGTGTCCATCGTCCCGCTCATACGTTCAGCCCGGCGCACGGTGTCGGGGCTCCCGGAGGGGTTCTGGTGGCTGTGGCTGTCGACGCTGGTGAACCGTACGGGCGCGTTCGTCCTGACGTTCCTGTCGCTCTTCCTCACCCAGGAGCTGGGCTTCTCCGGCTGGTACGCGGGGCTCGTCGTCGCGCTGCACGGGCTCGGCGGCATCGCCGGGTCGCCGCTGGGCGGCATGCTCAGCGACCGGTGGGGGCGCCGGCCGACGATGGTGGCCGGGCACCTGACGGGGGCCGGGTGCGCGGTGGCGCTGGCGGTGGTGACCAGCCCCTGGGCGGTCGCCGCGGTGGTGCTCCTCATGGGTGTCGCGATGCAGTCCGTGCGGCCCGCCATCGGCGCGACCATCGCGGACCAGGTGCCGGAGCACGACCGGCGGCGGGCGTACGCGCTGAACTACTGGGCCCTCAACCTGGGCTTCGCCATCGCCGCGACCGGTGGCGGCGCCGCGCTGTTCCTCGGCTACCGGACGCTGTTCCTGGCGGAGGCCGTCGCGACGGCGCTGTGCGCGCTGATCGTGTTCGTACGGCTGCCGGAGACGCGGCCCGAGACGCCGGTGGGCGCGGACGGGAAGCGTTCCGCCGGGCCCCGGCTGACGACGCTGGACGTGCTGCGGGACGGGCCGTTCCGGACGCTGGTGCTGCTGAGCCTGCTCGTGTGCACCGTCTTCAGCACCCCGTGGGTCGGCCTGCCGCTGACCATGACCGCCGAGGGGCTGGAGCCGGACGCGTACGGCATGGTCATCGCGGTGAACGGCGTCGTCATCGTCGGTTTCCAGCTGCTCGTCAACAAGATCACCGAGCGGCGGTCGCCGGTCGCGCTGCTCATCGTCTCGGCGCTGCTGTTCGCGGTGGGTACGGGGGCGACGGCGCTGGTGGGGACGCCGCTGATGTTCGCGGTGACCGTGGTGGTGTGGACGGTCGGCGAGATGGTCTACGTCCCGACGAACGCCGCCGCCACCGCCCGGCTGGCGCCGGTGCACGCCCGCGGCCGGTACCAGGGCGTGATGGGGATGGCGTGGTCGGTCGGCGGGTTCGTCGCGCCGATCACGGCGGGCTGGGTCGTGACCGGTCCGGGGCCGGGCTTCCTGTGGCTGGGGTGCGCCGCCGTCGCGCTGGTGGCGGCCGCCGGGTACGCGCTGCTGCTGCGGCGCGCGCTGAGCGGGGGCGAGGCGGGCGCCGGGGCGGACGCGGTGGCTGGTACGGGTGCGGTGCCCGGGACGGGTGCGGTGACTGGTACGGGTACGAGTGCGGTGTCTGGGGCGGGTGCGGCGACCGGTACGGGTGCGAGTGTGGCGACCGGGGCGAGTGCGGTGTCCGGTGCGGTAGCAGTGTCTGAGGTGGACGTGACGACCGGTGCGGGTATGAAGGCCAGTGCGGGTGCGGTGGTGGTGGCCGGCGCGGGTGTGGCCACCGGTGCGGGTGTGAAGGCCGAAGTGGCTGAGAGCCCCGGTGAAGCCGAGACGGCCGGTAGCCGGGAGGCCGGGCTCAGCGCGGTGTGAGGGCGCGCCGGGCGGCGCGAAGACTCCGGGGGCGTACGGACACGGGGGTGTCGTACGCCCCCGGTACGTGCGGTGGGGCGGGGCGGGGGCCCTTCGAGCGCACTGGTCAAGCTTGACCAGCCGGACCGTACGGGTGGCCGGCAGGCCGTGGCGTCACTTCGACGGCTGCGTGAGGTGGCTGAACGCCTCCAGGTTGCGGGTGGACTCGCCGCGGGAGACCCGCCACTCGTACTCCTTGCGGATCGCCGACGCGAAGCCCATCTCCAGGAGCGTGTTGAACGCGCCGTCCGCCGCCTCCAGGACGGAGCCCATCAGGCGGTCCAGTTCGTCGGGCGTGACGGCGGACAGCGGGAGCTTGCCGGTGAGGTAGACGTCGCCGAGCGGGTCGACGGCGTACCCGACGCCGTAGAGCTTCAGGTTCCGCTCCAGCAACCAGCGGTGGACGGCCGCCTCGTTCTCCTCCGGGTGGCGGATGACGAAGGCGTTGAGGGACAGCGAGTGGTTGCCGAGGCGCAGGGAGAGCGTGGTGGACAGCTTCTTGGTGCCGGGGAGCGTGACGACGTACGAGCCGGGCTCCGGTGACTCCCAGGCCAGGTCGGCGTCGCGCAGTGCGGACTCGATGATCTGCTGTGCGTCAGCCATGGGGCGAGCGTACGCGACGGCGGTGCTCGTGCACGGCAGCCGCGTACACCTCCGCGGTGGCCGCCGCGGCCCGGTCCCAGCCGAAGGACCGCGCGTGGTGCGCGGCGGCGTCGCCGAGGCGGTCCGTGAGGTGCGGGTCGGCGGCGAACCGGGCCAGTACGCGCGCGTAGTCGGCGGGATCGTGGCCCTCGACCAGGAAGCCGGTCTCGCCGTCCCGCACGGCCACCGGCAGGCCGCCGACCGCTGCCGCCACGACGGGCGTGCCGGTGGCCTGCGCCTCGATGGCGACGAGCCCGAAGGACTCGCTGTGCGACGGCATGACGAGGACGCTCGCCGCGCGGAACCAGTCGGCCAGCTCCTGCTGCGCCACGGGCGGGTGGAAGCGGACCACGTCGGCGATGCCGAGCCGGGCCGCCAGCTTCTGCAGGCCCTCCGGCTTGGCGAGGCCGCTTCCGCTGGGCCCGCCGACGACGGGGACGACCGTGCGGGAGCGCAGGGACGGGTCGGCGTCGAGGAGCCGGGCGGCGGCGTGGAGCAGGACGTCCGGGGCCTTGAGGGGCTGGATGCGGCCGGCGAAGAGCGGGACGAAGGCGTCCTGCGGCAGGCCGAGGCGGGCCCGTGCGGCGGCGCGGCCGTCGGCGGGGCGGAAGCGGTCCAGGTTGACGCCGGGGTGGACGACGGCCACCTTCGCGGGGTCGGCGTCGTAGTGGTGGACCAGCTCGTCGGCCTCGCCGGCCGTGTTGGCGATCAGCCGGTCGGAGGCTCGTACGATCTGCGTCTCCCCGATCACGCGCGCGGCGGGCTCCGGGGTGTCGCCCTCGGCGAGCGCGGCGTTCTTGACCTTGGCCATGGTGTGCATGGCGTGGACGAGCGGGGTGCCCCAGCGTTCGGCGGCGAGCCAGCCGACGTGGCCGCTGAGCCAGTAGTGGGAGTGGACCAGGTCGTAGTGGCCGGGACGGTTGCGGGCCCACGCGCGCATGACGCCGTGGGTGAAGGCGCAGAGCTGGGCCGGCAGGTCCTCCTTGTTGAGGCCCTCGTACGGGCCTGCCTCGACGTGCCGCACGAGGACGCCGGGCGCGAGCTCGACGGACCGGGGCAGGCCGCCGGCGGTCGCGCGCGTGAAGACCTCGACCTCGATGTCGATGGCGGCGAGACGTTTCGCCAGCTCGACGATGTAGACGTTCATGCCGCCCGCGTCGCCGGTGCCTGGCTGGTGGAGCGGGGAGGTGTGGACGCTCAGCATGGCGACCCGCCGCGGTCCGCGGCGGTGCCGTCCGGGCAGCCTGAGCCGGGGCGGCGGTACCAGGGTGCCGGAGAACCGGGACACGTACTGGCTCACCTCGTCGGTCCTTCCGCTCAGGGTCAGGGGCGGGCACGGCATGGCAGGGAAGAGGCCGGCAGACCCCTCTCCGCCCCGCCACAACAGCGCGGGGGTGCCCTTTCATTTCCGCTTTGCCAATTCATTACGCCGGGTCGGGGACGGTCCGGGGCCCGGGGCCGGGGTGACCCGGGCGGGGGCGTCCCGGGCGGGGCCGGGGGGTCGGGGTGAGGGGCGGGGCTCGGGCCGGGGCTGGGGGGCCGGGGTGGGCCGGGGCGTGAGATTGGGGCCTGGAGCTGGGGTGACGGGCCGGGACTGAGGTGATGGTCCGGGGTCTGGGCCGGGTTCTCCCGGGTGGACGCGCGTGTCCGGGTACCTCGCGGGCGGGGTCTCACGCCCGGCGGCTCTCCGGGCGGGCGCACGTGTCCGGGTACCTCGCGGGCGGGGCTGCGGCGCAGGGGTGGAGCCGGGAGCCAGGGTGTCGGGTCAGGGCTGGGGCCGGGGCTCGGGCCGGGGCTGAGGGCCGGATGGGGGCCCGGAGCCGGGGCCTCCCGGGTGGGCGCGCGTCCGGGTACCTCGCCGGGTGAGCACCGTGCCCGGGGTTCTCCGGTCGGGGACTCCGGGGCCCGGGCGTACGGCCGGGGGTTCGGAGCCGGAGTCTCCCGGGTGAGCGGGCGTCCGGGTGGTACCCCGCGGGGCGGGGACCACCCAGGGCTCTCCGAGCAGGGCCGGGACCGGGGCGCCCGGGCCGGGGCTCCGGGGCTGGAGCCGGAGCCGGAGCCCGAGCCCGAGCCGGGGGGCGGGCGTCCGGGAAGGGGGGTCCAGGGGAGCGTCTACGCTCGTGGGCATGGCTCCGCGGATGACACGCCCTGTCGGGAGTCCCACGCGCGGGACCACCAACCCCAACCGGCTGCGCCGCATGGACCGCTGGATCGCCGATGCCCACGGCGCCGACCTGCGGCGTGCCGACGCCCCGCCGGTCGCCGTCGACCTCGGCTACGGCGCGGCCCCCTGGACCGCCGTGGAGCTGCTGGACCGCCTCCGCCGGGACGCCGACCCTCGCGCCCGGGTCGTGGGCGTGGAGATCGACCCCGCGCGCGTGGCCGCCGCCCGGCCCTACGCGCGCGAGGGCCTGTCGTTCGCACACGGCGGCTTCGAGGTGCCCGTCGACGGCCCGGTCGCCCTGATCCGCGCGGCGAACGTCCTGCGCCAGTACGACGAGGACCAGGTCGCGGACGTGTGGGCCCGCCTGTGCGGGCGCCTCGCGGCGCGGGGCGGCCTCCTCGTGGAGGGCACCTGCGACGAGATCGGCCGCCGCCACGTCTGGGTGGCGCTGGGCCCCGAGGGGCCGCGCACGGTGACGTTCGCCACGCGCCTCGGCTCCCTGGAGCGCCCCTCGGACCTGGCGGAGCGGCTCCCCAAGGCGCTGATCCACCGGAACGTCCCGGGTGAGCCGGTGCACGCGTTCCTGCGGGACTTCGACCGGGCCTGGGCGGCGGCTGCCCCGTACGCCTCCCTGGGGGCCCGCCAGCGGTGGATCGCGACGGCTTCGGCCCTGGCGGCGGACTGGCCGCTGGCCGACGGGCGTCGCCGCTGGCGCCAGGGCGAGTTGACGGTGCGCTGGGACGCGCTGGCGCCGCGGGGCTGGCCCACGGCGCCCCGGTAGAGCACAGCGGTCCGGTAGAGCACGACGGCCCGGCAGGAGCACGGCGGCCCGCGGCACCGCAACCCCGCCCTGTGGACAACCGCCCTGGTGGCGCCACTCGCCCCCAGTCTGTGGACAGCCGGTCGGGACCCCCTCCCGGCCCTGTTACTTTCACCGGTGACATGGCACGATCGCCAGCGGCACCGAGAGTTACTGACGGTAAATCAGATGGGGAGCGGTGCCGCCTGGTCGGTCGACGTCCGGAGGGGGAAGCCTGTGAATCGACGCCGTCGCGTCACCGTCGCGATCACCGCGGTGTGCGCCCTGACCGTTCTCGCGGCGCCGGCCCACGCCGCGCCCGCACCCGCGCCGACGCCCGGTGCGACCGCCCGGCTGCCGGAGAAGAGCCTGGAGGAGGTGCGCGCCGAGATCGAGGCGCTGTACCGGCAGGCCGCCTCCGCCACCGACGCGTACAACCTCGCGGAGGAGCAGGCGAAGAAGCAGTCCGCCGAGATCGTGAAGCTGTCCCGGGCGATCGTGGACGGCCAGGAGAAGATCGAGGAGCTGAAGCGCCGCGCCGGCGCGGCCGCCCGCGCCCAGTACCGCAACGGCGGCATCCCGGAGGAGGCGAAGCTCGTCCTCACCGACGATCCGCAGCTCTTCCTGGAGGGCGCCAACCGTCTCGCGCAGGGCCAGAAGGCGACCAAGGACCTGCTGGCGGAGCTCCAGCAGCGCCAGGAGGACCTGGAGACGTACACCGGGGACGCCAGCGCCGAGTGGACCCGCCTGGAGGCGAACCGCGCCCGCCAGGCCAGGGCGAAGAAGCTGATAACGGAGAAGATCGCCGCGGCGGAGAAGCTGGAGTCGCGGCTGGAGGCCGCCGAGCGGGAGCGGCTGCGGCTCCTGGAGCGGCAGGCACAGTCGAACGCGCAGGCGGCGTGGCTGGCGTCGGGCGCCCTGAAGGAGGCCGGACACGGCGCGAGCGCGCAGGGCGAGGAGGCCGTCGCGTTCGCCATGGCCCAGGTCGGCAAGCCGTACGTGTGGGGCGCGGAGGGCCCGGACGCGTACGACTGCTCGGGGCTCACGCAGCGGGCCTGGGGCGCGGCCGGCCGCGGCATCCCGCGCACGTCGCAGGAGCAGTGGCGGCTGCTGCCGAAGGTGGCGGTCCAGGACATGCGGCCCGGCGACCTGATCATCTACTTCGATGACGCCAGCCACGTGGGGATGTACATCGGGAACGGCTCGATGGTCCACGCCCCGCGGCCGGGGCGGCACATCACGGTGTCGGGTGCCGGTTCGATACCGATCCTGGGTGTCGTCCGTCCGGACAAGTAGCCGCATTACGGGAGCTGCGTTACGGGCAGGTCGGCCGGGGCGTCCGGTGGGTCCGGGCGCGGGTGGAGCACGCTCCTCACGTGATGTTTCTCATGAGGAGGGGGCCAACTACCTCCCCATGCACGGCATATGCCGCGGAGTCTTCACTGATCGCCATTCCGTTCGGGCGCCGGGTGCCGCTATGGTCCCCGTCGGCGGAGCGTCGTCCGGCGCTCCACCCGCACCCTCGGGGGGAGGGAAGGAAACCGAACCGATGCCCGTACCCGCGCCCGTGCCCGCACAGCGGCAGAGGGTGAACACGCTCGACGTGTCGAACGGTGACCTCACTCTGCTGGTGATCGAGGAGGACCCGGCGGGCACCTTCACCGTCCCCGAACTGGTCGACGCCGCCGGCGGCCGCGTCCGCATACGCACCGCCCGGAACCTCACGGAGGCCGAGCGGCTTCTCACCGACGACGTGCACTGCGTCCTGGTCGACCTCGACCTGCCCACCGACGCGCGGCGCGGCGACGATCCTCTGTCCGCGCTGCGGCACGTCCTGCGCGTCGCCCCGCGCCACGCCGTGCTCGCCCTGGCGAGGTCGGAGCGCGCGGAGCTGGCGGCGGAGGCGGTACGGGCGGGCGCGCAGGACCGGCTGTTCCGGGAGGAGCTGGACGGGCCGCTGCTGAGCCGGGCCATCCGGTACGCGGTGGAGCGCAAGCGCGCCGACTCGGTGCAGGTGAAGCTGGCCGAGTCGCGACTGCGGGCCCAGGAGAACGCCCGGCTGGAGCGCGGGCTCCTGCCGACACCGCTGCTCCAGGGCTCCGACCTGCGGTTCGCCGCCCGCTACCGGCCGGGCCGCTCGCGCGCCCTGTTGGGCGGTGACTTCTACGACACGGTGCGCACCCCGGACGGCACGGTGCACGCCATGATCGGCGACGTGTGCGGGCACGGCCCCGACGAGGCGGCACTCGGCGTGGAGCTGCGCATCGCGTGGCGGGCGCTGACGTTCGCGGGGCTGTGCGGGGACGAGCTGCTGTCGACGCTCCAGCAGGTGCTGGAGCACGAGCGGGAGAGCGAGGAGATCTTCGCGACCCTGTGCACCGTGGACATCGCGCCCGACGGGCGGCGGGCCGGGTTGTGCCTGGCCGGCCACCCGGCGCCGCTCCTCGCCCGCCCCGCGCAGGGCGCCCGGCTGCTCCCGTACGAGGACGGCGGCCCGGCGCTGGGCGTGCTGCCGAAGGCGCGGTGGCCGCGGCGGCAGGTGGAGCTGGGCGGGGTGTGGAGCCTGATGATGTACACCGACGGCCTGATCGAGGGCCGCTCGGCAGGCCCCGGTTCGCCACGGCTCGGGCAGGAGGGCATGGTCGACATGATCAACCGCCAGCTGGCCAGGGGCCTGGCCGGCGAGGAGCTCCTGGAGGCCGCGGTGGCGGAGGTCCGCGACCTGAACGAAGGGGAGCTCACGGACGACGTGGCGGTCCTCCTCCTGGACCGCGCCGCCCGCTGACGGGGCCGCCCGCCTGACGGGCCGCTCCGGCCGCGGCCCGCGTGCGCGGCCCGCGGGCCCCACGCGCCCCGCGCCGGACGGCCCGGCCGTCCGAGGTCGCCCGCCCTGCCCGGGGGCGCCCGGCCCTGTCCGGGGGCGCCCGGTCCTCTCCCGGGTCGCCTGGCCCTGTCCCCGGGGTGGCCCGGGCCGCTACCGGCCGCCGTTGTAAGGGCCGTACGGGCCGTCGCTGCTGGAGCCGCGACGGCCGCCGCCCGACACCTGGCGGAGGGCGGGGCGTACGTCCACCATGAAGACGATGGTCGCGACGAGTCCGGCGAGCTGGAGGACCAGGAAGTTCACGAAGAGGTCCACGGCGACCGTGACCCCCAGGATGATCAGCCAGAACGACTTGGTCTGCTTGTCCGCGGCCCGGTAGGCGTCCTCGCGCGCCAGGGCGGCGAAGACCAGCGCGACGACGGCGAACACGAGCATCGCGAGGAAGAGCAGCCCGACCAACGAGTTGAAACCGGACATCAGCATGGTGAGCACCGCCTGGTAGGTGGATGGAGCGCCTCGCGGCCAAGGTACCCGTACAACGCCCCGGCAACCGTGAAGGTGCCTGGCCGGACCGTACGCCGACGCGGTGTCGGCGTACGGTCCGGCCGGGCGCGGCGGCTCACTTCTCGTCGGCGGTGCCCGAGGAGGCGGTCTTCCGGGCGGTGCTCCTCCGGGCGGAGGTCTTCCGCGCCGTGCCGGACTCGGCGGACGCGGTGCCGGACTCGGCGGCCTCGGCGTCCGCCCTGACCGGAGCGACCGGAGCGGGCTCCTCGGCACCGGTGGCCCGGTCGGCCTCATCGGCGGCCCCGGCCGCCTTCCCGGCCTTCTCGGTGTCCTCGTTCTTGCCGGTCTTGGGCGCCGGGGCGGAGTCGGGCTCGACGGCGATGGCGATCTCGGTGATCTCCTCGGCCGCCTCGCCGCGCCACGCCTTGACGGCCTGCTCGCCGTGTTCGGCGACCTTCTCGTACGCCTCACGGGCCTTCACGGCGTACTCGGCCGCGGCGCCGACCCCGCGCAGGGCCAGGCCCTGGGCGGTCTCGCCGAGCTTCTTCAGGTCCGTGTCGAAGCCGCCGACCAGCTCGGTGAACTTGGCCTGGAGCGTCGCCTGGGCCTCCTTGGCCTGCGCGGCGACCTTCTCCTGGACCGCCTTCGGGTCGGTGTTGCGCACCGCGTCGAGCCGGGACGGGGCTTCGGCAGCGATCTTGCGGGCCTGCTGCACGGCGAGGTCGGCGGTACCGGCGGCGAAGTAGAGGGGCGTACGCAGCTCGTCGATGATGGCCATGGTCTGTGGTCCTCCCGTGTCGCGGGTTCGTCGCGCGGCGGTGCGCGCGATCGTCGCGGAGTCAGAGTTCGGTAGATCCTGTGCCTGCTCCGGCATCACCGGTGCCGCCGTCCGTGTCGAGCGCGTTCTCCTTGCGGAAGGAGTCGTAGATCTGCAGCAGCACTTGCTTCTGCCGCTCGTTGATCGAGGGGTCGGCGAGAATGGCGGCCCGCGTCTCCAGTTCCTCGCGGTCCCGCTCGTCGAGGATCCCGGCCCGCACGTACAGCGTCTCCGCGGAGATCCGCAGCGCCTTGGCGACCTGCTGGAGCACCTCCGCGCTCGGCTTGCGCAGCCCGCGCTCGATCTGGCTCAGATACGGATTCGACACCCCGGCCGCCTCCGCGAGCTGCCGCAACGAGAGCTGCGCGGTGCGCCGCTGCTCGCGCAGGTACTCGCCGAGGTTGCCGACGTTGAGTGATGCCATGCTCCGATGCTGCCCGCCCTCGCTAACAATTGCAAGCACATGCTTGCCGCAGTTACTCAACCCGGACATCCGGCGGACAGGACAGGTGCGCCCCGCGGGTCCCTCCTCCGCGTCCCGTGCCAGCATGGGAGAAGACGTCAACGGGGAGGGCCACCATGGCTGTTGAGCGGGTCTGGTTGGACGTGCCGTTCGCCGAGAAGGACGCGGCGAAGAAGGGCGGGGCCCGGTGGGACCCCGCCGCCAAGCGCTGGTACGCGCCGCGCCCGGGGATGGCGGAGCTGGAGCGGTGGGCGGCCGCGCCGGACGTTCCCGATCTGCTGCCGGGGGAGGACCGGAGCCTCGGCAGCGGCCTGTTCGTCGACCTGGTGCCGCAGACCTGCTGGTTCACCAACGTCCGCTCCTGTGTGGACGGGAGGGACTGGGAGCGGCTCCGCCGGATGATCACCCGTCGGGCCGGGCAGCGGTGCGAGGTCTGCGGGGCCGCCGAGGACCGCGAGCAGAAGCGGTGGCTGGAGGCCCACGAGCGGTGGACCTTCGACGAGGCCGCGCGCGTGCAGACCCTCAAGCGCCTCATCTGCCTGTGCACCGACTGCCACACGGTCACCCACTACGGCTACGCCCAGGTCCGCGGTGTCGAGGCGCGGGCGTTCGCCCACCTGGTGAAGGTCACCGGGATGACCGAGCCGCAGGCCCGGGAGCACGTCCGGACCGCCTTCGCGGTGTGGGAGAGGCGCTCGCAGGTCGCCTGGGAGCTGGACCTGGGCATCCTCACCGACGCCGGGATCAGGCTCGCCCCGCCCCCCGGGGCGGGAGAACGCGTCAGGGTCGCCGCGGAGACGCTGCGCGCCGAGGGCCGGCCGGCAGTGCCCCACCGGCCCGGCCCCGACCGGGCCGACCGGCGGTCCGGGCGGCGCTAGACGGCCGGAGCCCTGACGGCGTTGGGCGGCTGGGGCCCCGACCGGGCCGACCGGTGGTCCTGACGGCGTCAGACGACCGAGGCCCCCGACGGCGTTGGGCGGCCGGGGTCCCAGACGACGTTGGACGGCCCGGGGGTCCGACGGCGTTGGGTGGCATCCGGCGCCAAGAGGCGTCCGGAGCCAAGGCGGCGTCCGGAGCCGTCACGCGCCGTCCTCCGGGGGGTGGGTCGTCACGATCGTCCGGGACCTCAGTTCGTCGACCGCGTCCGCGCACGCGCGCGTGCCGTCCGCCGTCAGCACCGCCATGCCCAGCCGGTCCGCCGACGACCTGAGCGGGGAGACCGGGTCACCCGGTTCCACCGGGACGTCCCAGCCCACCAGCCGCCACCCGGTCGGGGCGGGCCGCGGGGCGACCGCCGCCACCCGGCCCGGCGGGGCGGTGACGAACACGGTCGCCGCCGCGGCCGCCACCGCCTCCTCCGGCTCCTCGCGCGGGCCCACGCCGACCGGCCAGCCCAGCGCGGCGCGCCGCCAGTCGACCCCCCGGGTGAGGCGTACGAGGTCGGGGATGCCGTCGCCGCCGGGGCGGTTGTGCGTCTCGATGACGGTCACGCGCGCGCCGTCGACCTTGACCTCCGTGTGGGCCGGGCCGTCCGTGAGGCCCACCGCGTCGAGCAGTTCCGCGACCGCCCGCTCCACGCGCCGCCGCCCGGCCGCGTCCAGCGACGGCGCCGGCATCAGGTGGGCGACCTCCACGAACGCCTCGCCCTCGGTGCGCTTCTCCGCGATGCCGAGGCACGTGTGGCGCCCGCCCGAGGACAGCGTCTCGACGCTGTACTCCCGTCCCCCGACGTACCGTTCGAGCAGCGTGGCCCGGGTCCTGCGGTCCTCCGGCAGGTCCGCCGCCGACCTCAGGAGCGTGACCGCGTTGCTGCCGGTGCCCGCGACCGGCTTGGCGACGACCGGCGCCTTCGGGCCGCGGTCCGCGCCGAACAGCCGGGCCACCGCCTCCGCGTCGTCGCCGGCCGCGAACGGCGGGTTCAGGTGCGGGGCCGACCGCTCCAGTACGCGCCGCATCTCCAGCTTGTCGCGCGTGGCCCGTACGGCCTGCGGGGGCGCCCCGGCCGCGCCGAGGCGGCGGGCCGCGACGGCCGCCGGTTCGAGGCCGAGTTCGGTGAGCGAGACGACGGCGGCCGGGGACAGGGGGCGCAGCACCTCGTCGACGAAGGCGAGGAACGTGGGCCCGTGCTGGTAGTCGACCGCGTGGTGGGCGACGGCGGGCGCGTCGAGGGGAGCCGCGCCGGGCAGCCGTACGTGGACGACGTCGACGGGCAGCGTGGCCGCCGCGCGGGCGACCGCCGCGTCGGCGCCGAGGACCACGAGCGTCACGGCGCGCGCCCCGGGGCGCGCGCCCGGCCGGTGCGGTGTCCGTCCCCCCACTCCACACGGGTGATCGTAGTGGCCGGGCGCCCCCTCCGGGCCCGTGCGCGCCCCCGGGCCGTGCGGTCACGACATCCCGACGGCCGCGCCCAACTCCCCCGGCAGCGGCCGGGTGTGGAGGACGTCCAGCCGGGACACCGCGCGGGTGAGCGCCACGTACAGCCGGTGCGGGCCGCGCGGCCCGGCGTCCGCGACGGCGGCGGGCTCGGCGAGGACGACGTGGTCGTACTCCAGGCCCTTCGCCAGCCCGGCCGGCACCACCGTGACGCGCGGCGCGCCGGCGGCCACGTCGCCGGGGTGCCCCGTCGCGACGCCCGCCGCCTCCAGCGCACCGCGCAGCCGCTCGTACGCCGCGTCCGCCACGACCACGCCGATGGAGCCCTCCCGGTCGAGCGCCGCCCGCACCGCGTCCACCACCGCCTCCTCCAGGCCGGTCACCGCCCGCACGGTCACCTCGCCGTCCCGCCGGACCGACCGCGCGGGCGGCACGTCCACGCCCAGGGCGCCGAGCAGCCGGTTGGCCAGGTCCACGACGGCGCCCGGCACCCGGTACCCGGCGGTCAGCGCGGTGATCCGGGCGTCCGGACGGCCCAGGTGCGCCAGTTGCTCCCGCCAGTCGCGGGCGGCCCACGGGGTGGTGCCCTGCGCGAGGTCGCCCAGCACGGTCAGCGAACCGGACGCGGAGGTGCGGCGGGCGACGGCCCGGCACTGCATGGGCGACAGGTCCTGCGCCTCGTCGAGGACGATGTGGCCGTACCCGGCGGTGCGTTCGAGCTGCCCGGCCAGTTCGTCGAGGAGGACCAGGTCGGCGGCGGTCCAGCGGGCGGAGCGGTACGAGCGCGGGGGCCTGGCCCAGCGGATCGCGGCGCGCTCGGCACCGGTCAGCGCGGGATCGCGCGGGTCGGCCAGCACCTCGGCGAGCACCTGCTCGGGGGCGACCCTGGGCCAGCACGCGTCCAGCAGGGCCGTGACGGGGCGCGACCGGCCGACCCGCCGCTCCCAGGCGGCGCCCACCGGACCGGCACGCCGCTCGGCACGCGTGCGCAGGGCCCGTACGACGCGGCTGCGCAGGCGTTCCCGGCCGACCAGGTACGGCGGGGCCTCCGCCCGTACGCCCTCGACGAGCACGGCGAGTTCGTCGGCCGGGAGGCGCCAGCGGTAGGCGCCGTCCGGGACGGCCAGTTCCGCGGACGGGGGCACCACGCGCGCGTAGAGGGCCCTGCGCAGGACGGCGGCCATGCGGGCGCCGTGCTTGACGGCCGCCGCCGCTTCGGTGTCCTCGGCGCGGGGCTCGTGGCCGACGGCGCGGGCGATCTCCTCGTCGACGGTGGTCTGGCGCACGTCCCGCTCGCCGAGCGCGGGCAGCACCTCGGAGACGTACGCGAGGAAGGCCCTGTTGGGCCCGAGGATCAGCAGTCCCGCGCGCTGGACGCGCCCGGGGTGGGTGTACAGCAGGTACGCGGCGCGGTGCAGGCCGACGGCGGTCTTGCCGGTGCCGGGGGCGCCCTGGACGCAGAGGGACGTGCCGAGCGGGGCGCGGACGAGGTCGTCCTGCTCGGGCTGGATGGTCGCGGCGATGTCCCGCATGGGCCCGACGCGCGGTCGCTCGATCTCGGCGGCGAGCAGCCCGCCGGAGCGCGCGGCGGCCCCTCCAGCCGCACCGGCCTCCCCGGCCTCCCCGGCCGCACCGCCCGTGCCGCCCCCGCCGCCCGTGCCGGCCGCCCCCGCCGGACCTTGCAGGTGCTCGTCCTCCAGGCCCGTCAGGTCGGCGGAGTCGCCCTTGCTGTACGGCGCCCAGCCGAAGCGCCGCCGGACCCGTACGCCCTGGGGGTCATCCGGCCGCGCCTGGTAGAACGCGCGGGCCACGGGCGCCCGCCAGTCGACGACGAGGGGCGGCTCGGCCGGGTGGGCACTGACGCGGCGGCGGCCGATGTGGTGGCGGCGGCCGTCGGTGTGGTCGAGGCGGCCGAAGAACAGCGGCCCGGGCGGCTCCTCGCGCAGTTCCTTGGCGTGGCTGCGCAGGTGGTAACCGAGGTCCTCGGCGTCGGCGCCGGAGGCCGAGACATCCTCACCGGTGACGACGCGTTCGGCGGCGCCGTCCGCCATGCGGGTCAGCGCGGCGCGGCAGAGGTCGTGGAAGGCCCGTTCCTGGTGCAGGTCGTGGTCGAGTGGCGTCATTCCCCCGAGAATAACGCAACCGAGTATCTTTTTTTACCGAGTAACGTTTTACTGGAGCCGGTCCGCGAGCCCCTCCGCCAGTTGCCGGAACGCCACGTCCGCCGCCGCGACCGCGTCCGGGTGCACCGCGTCCGCGCTCTCCCCGGCCTCGATCCGCCGCCAGTTCTCCTCCGCCAGGACCCGCAGCACGGCGATGACCTGTCCCGCCGCGAGCCGCGCGCCGACGTCCCCGCCGAGCGCCTCCGCGAGCGCCCGCTCGGACTCGCCCTGGTACGCGTACAGCCGCGCGACCAGGCTCGGCGTGCCGTACAGCAGCCGGTGGAAGGCGAGGACGGACGGTTCGTCGCTCAGCCCGGTGACGGGGTCGCGGCGGTCGAGCCCGTCGAGGAGGTGCCGGTGCAGGGCCGTCAGCGGCCCGACGCCTTCGGCGCGGGCGGCGACCACGCGCGCGGCCTCGTCGCGGTGGTCCGCGAACCGGTGGACGACCAGGTCCTCCTTGGCCGGGAAGTACCGGAACAGCGTCGGCTTCGACACCTCGGCGGCCGCCGCGACCTCGGCGACGGAGACCCGGTCGAAGCCGCGCTCCAGGAAGAGCGCGACGGCCGCGTCGGAGATGGCCCGGTACGTCCGCACCTTCTTCCGCTCCCGCAGACCGGCACCGACACCCGCGCCGACCCCCTCGGCACCGCCCGCACCCGCCGTCCCGGTCGTACTCACCGACCCCGCCCTATCCGCCGACCCGGTCGTACTCACCGACCCCGCCCTATCCGCCGGCCCGTCCGCACCCGCCGGCCCGTCCGCGCCCCTGCCCGCTTCACCCATCCGTCCGCTCCACCATCACCTGGACCCCGTCCAGCAGCCGCTCCAGGCCGAAGCGGAACTCGTGGTCCGGGTCGTCCGGGCCGTCCATGACCCCGGACTCCAGCGCCCGCGCCACCGCCGGGAACCGCTCCGGATCCGCCAGCAGCCGCAGCGTGCGGGTGTAGCGGGCCATCACCTGCTCGGGCGTCCCGCCCGTCGCCGTCACCGCCGCGGCGAGGTCCGCCATCAGCCCGGCCTCGTTCCGGACGAACCCGCCGACCAGCAGCACCACCGAGATCTTCGCCCCCTCGTCGAGCGGGGTCGGCGCGAGCGCCTCCATCCCGGCCTCCCACCACGCCACCGAGTTCGGCGTCGCCGGGGGCCCCGAGACCGGGATGCGCAGCAGCCACAGGTTCCGCTGGAACACCGCCCGCTGCGCCCACGCCCAGCGGGCCAGCCCCTCGCGCCAGCCGGTGCCGGGCGGCGGCGGGTCCGGGGGCGCGCCGATCGCCGCGTCCTGCATCAGCACGTACAGCTCGTCCTTGGCGCCGACGTACCGGTACAGCGACATCGTCGAAACGCCCAGTTCCTTCGCGACGCGCCCCATGGAGACCGCGGCGAGCCCCTCCGACGCGGCCAGGGCGACCGCCGCGTCCACGATCCGGTGCACGCTCAGGCCGGGCCTGGGCCCCTTCGCGGGGCGTTCGCGCAGGCCCCAGGCGGCCTCCAGGCCGGGCGGGAGCCCCGTACCGCCACTGTCCGCCACCGGCCTCACCCTCCCTGCCTCCGGCCCGGACGCCGGACCGCTTGACGCCCATCCTAGTAATGCGTAACCCTTACACAGTAGTGCGTATGACATACGCAGTAAGGGGATCGCCATGCCGGGCAGCACCGCCATCGAGGCCGTCGGCCTCCGCAAGTCGTACGGGGACGCCCCCGTCCTCGACGGCATCGACCTGCGCGTTCCGCGCGGGGCCGTCTTCGCCCTCCTCGGCCCGAACGGCGCCGGGAAGACCACCACCGTCCGCGTTCTGGCCACGCTCACCCCGCCGGACGGCGGGCGGGCGCGGGTCGCCGGGTACGACGTGGTCGCCGAGCGCTCCCGGGTGCGCCGGGCGATCAGCCTCACCGGGCAGTACGCCGCCGTCGACGACCTCCAGACCGGCTCCGAGAACCTGCGCATGATGGGCAGGCTGTCCGGGCTGTCCCGCCGCGACGCGCGCCGCCGCGCCGCCGACCTGCTGGAGCGCTTCGGCCTCGCGGACGCCGCCGACCGCCCCGCCGGTACGTACTCGGGCGGCATGCGGCGCAGGCTCGACCTCGCGGCCGGCCTCGTCGGCGAGCCCGAGGTGGTCTTCCTCGACGAGCCGACGACCGGCCTGGACCCGCGCAGCCGCCAGGAGCTCTGGCAGGTCGTGCGCGACCTGGCGGCGGGCGGCGCGGCGGTGTTCCTCACCACCCAGTACCTGGAGGAGGCCGACCAACTGGCCGACCGCGTCGCCGTCATGGACGCGGGGCGCGTCGTCGCGGAGGGCACGGCCGAGTCCCTCAAGTCCCGCGTGGCGGGCCACCGGCTGGACGTCGTCGCCACGGACGCGGCGGCGTACGCCCGCCTGGAGGCGGAAGCGGGGGCCTACGCGCGCGTGGCACCGCATCCAGACCCCACGCACGTGGCGCCAGGCCCGGGCTCCGCGCACGTGACGCCTCCCCCGGGCCCCGTGCGCGTGGCACCGCATCCGGCCTACGCACGCGTGGCACCCCCACCGGACCCCGCGCGCCACGCACCGCACCCGGACCCCGCGCGCGTGACGCCTCCCTCGGACCCCGCGCGCGTCGCGCCGCACCCCGCCCCGCTGCGCTCCCCCGGCAGCCTCACGCTCGGCATCCCCACCGACGGCACCGCCCCGCACGTGCGGGCGCTGCTCGACGCGCTCGACCCCGGCCGGACGGACATCGCCCGCTTCGCGGTGCGCACCGCCACCCTCGACGACGTCTTCCTGGCGCTGACCGGCGCCGCCACCGCGAAGGAGACCACCCGTGACTGACGCCGCCCTCACCCTCGTCGGCCGGGGCGTCCGGCTCAGCCGCCGCAACCCCGACGCGCTCATCACCTCCATGGTGCTGCCGGTGATGCTGATGCTGGTCTTCGTCTACTTCTTCGGCGGCGCCATCGACACCGGCACGCACACCTCGTACGTGACGTACGTCGTCCCCGGCGTCCTCCTGCTGTGCGCCGGCTTCGGCGCGTCCACCACCGCCGTGCGGGTCAGCGAGGACATGAAGGCGGGCATCGTCGACCGGTTCCGCTCCCTCGACGTGGGCGCGGTGCCGATCCTCGCCGGGCACGTCGGGGCGAGCCTCGTGCGGAACCTCCTGTCGACGGCGCTCGTCGTCGGCGTCGCGTTCCTGATCGGCTTCCGGCCCGAGGCCGGGCCCGCCGGGTGGGCGGCGGCGCTGGGACTGCTGTTCGCGTTCGTGCTGGCCGTGTCGTGGCTGTCGGCGGCGGCCGGGCTGCTGGCGCGCACGCCGGAGGCGGCGAGCGGGTTCACCTTCTTCATGATGTTCCTGCCCTACCCGAGCAGCGCGTTCGTCCCCGTCGACACGATGCCCGGCTGGCTGCACGGCTTCGCCGGGCACCAGCCGGTCACCCCGGTCATCGAGTCGCTGCGGGGCCTGCTGCTGGACCGGCCGGTGGGCGGCGCCCCGTGGACCGCCCTCGCGTGGTGCGCCGGGCTGCTGGCCCTGGCCCTGGCCCTGTCGGGGGCCCTGTTCCGGGCGCGCACCCGGTGAGGACGGCCCGGAAGGCCCCCCGGGGCCCGCCGTCAGAAGATGTCCGGGCACCAGGCCCGACGCGGGGCCCGCAGCAGCAGGTCCGCCCGCGCCGCCGCCCCCGGCGCCGACTCCTCGACCCGGCCCAGCGCCACCAGCCGCGCCACGGACTCGTCGCCCAGGTACAGCGCGCCCAGGTCGGCCACGTCCAGCACCAGGTCGGCCGGTGCGGCCGTCGGCGCGCACGCGGCGCCCTCCGGGGACGCGTCCAGCCGGAACCGACCCCCGGCCAACCCCGCCGCGTCCCGCACGTCCAGCACCAGCGACCCCGCCGTCCCGTACGCACGCGCCTCCAGCGCCCGTACGACGTCCAGGACCCGCACCCACATCATGTCCGCGTACGTCACCACCCGGGCGGCCCGCGGGTCCGGGAGGAGCAGCGGCAGCAGGTCGTCGGGGGCGCGGTTGCCGCTCTCCACGAACGTCACCCAGTCGATCGCGCACACGTACCGCCACAGCGCCCGCTCGGCGGCCGGGGTGACCGCGATCAGGTCCCGTACCGTCAGCGTGTTCAGCGGCTGCTTGCCCTCGTCCCACGTCTCGTCGGCGGCGTACGCGACGTACCCCTCCAGCTCCCCGGACGCGGAGCGGTACGTCGCGTAGAACGGCTCCGTCCAGGACTCGCCGGGCGGGAGGTCCCAGCCGGTGCGGCGCTCCCAGTCGCGCACGGCGCGGCTCACCATGCCGTGGCGCACGGCCCGCGCCCGGTCGTACAGCTCCGGGCCCAGCTTGCGGACGGCCTCCCCGTCGACGAGGTCGATGCGGCCGCCGTCCTCCGGCCCGGACCAGCGCGGGTCCAGGGCGGCGCGGCGCAGGTCCACCTTCCACCGGGTGAGCCAGGTGGCCGGGCCGAAGCCGAACCGGCCGTAGATCGGGTACTCGGCGGCGATCAGCGTCGCCAGGACGTCACCGCGCTCCTTCGCCTCGGCCAGCTCGGCGCCCATCATCCGGCCGAGCAGGCCCCGGCGCCGGTGCGTCGGCGAGACGGAGACGTTCGTGACGGCGCTCGCCGCCACGGGGGCGCCGCCGACCGCCGTCACCTCCTGCGCGAACGAGCGGAACGTCGCCACGCACCGCCCCTCGTCGAACACCCCGCGCATCCGCGGGAAGTTCTGGTGGGGCAGGCGTATCGCGATCTCCTCCGGGGAGGGCGTCGGTGGCCGCAGGAACCCGGTGTGCAGGGCGCGGAGCCAGTCGGGGTAGTCGCTCTCGGTGAGGACGCGCGGGACGAGGGAGCCGGAGGCGGTGGGGTCGGACGTCATGCGGCCACGCTAGACAGCCGTCAGCCCCGGCCGCACCAGGGTTTTCCCCTGTCAGGCCCGCTTCCCACCGGTCCTCGCCGACTCCGGTCGGCCCCCGCCGTACCCCGGTCACCTCCGGTCGGCCTCCGCCGTACCCCGGTCGGCTCCGGCGCCCCGGCGACCCCGGCGGCCCTCGGCGGTCAACGCCGGACCCCGGGAGTCACAGCCGGGCCCGCCGGGCCCCACCGCCCCTGACACCCCTCTGCGCCCCCGGCGCCCCCTGCGGTCAACGCCGGAACCGCCGCCCCTGGCCGACCCCCACCAACCCCGGCGGCCACCACCGGCCCTCGGCCGGCACCTGAAGCGACCGGCGGAAGACCCGACCGGCGCAAGGCGCGGACTGGCAGAAGGCGCGGACCGGCAGAAGGGACAGATCGACAGAAGGAGCAGAAGGGACAGATCAGCGGAAGGGACAGATCGGCGGGAGGCTCGACCGCGGCGGACGGCGCGGGCCGGTCGCCGCCGGTCCGCGCCCGGGCCGATCCCTCACGCCAGCAGGTCGTCGACCTGTGCCTCCCCCTCCCGGTACCGGCGGGCGATCTCCGCGCTGCAGCCGTCCGCCGTGCGCTGGAGCTCCTGGCGGCGGCGGGAGACGACCTGCTCATACCGGGCCAGCCGCCCCATCGCCTCGTGGAGTTCGGCGTCCGTACGGGCGTCGAGGTCGGACAGTTCGACCTCGGCGAGCATCTCGGCCGCCAGCACCCGGTACTCCTCGCTCCTCGGCGTGGACAGCGTCATGTGCCGCACCGAACCGGGGCGACGGGCCGACGGCGCGTCCGCGAGGATCTCCGACAGCCGGTGCATCACCGGCACCTCCGGCGCCGCCCGCCGCGCCAGTTCCGCGCGGAGGATGTCGATGCGGCCCTGCAGCAGCCGCCGCACGTAGCTCAGGTCGGCCTCGTCGGTGTGCGAGTCGCGCCGCAGCGCCCGCAGTTCGTCGAGGCGGAGCGCCTTCAGGTCGGGGGTCACGGCGGACTCCGGCGGTCGTACGGCCTCCAGCGCGGCGAATCCGACGGCCCGTGTCGTCCCGACCGTCCTCGTCACCGTCCCGGTGGCGGCGGGTGGCTCGGTCGCGGACCGCTGCACCGGCGGACGGGACCGCTCGGACGCTGGACCGACACAGGTGATCGATGCGGGGCCGGGCTGCTGCCCGGCGCCAGGTGTGCTCATGTGTTCCGTCCCCTCGACCGGTGCTTCAGGGGCACCGCCTGACAGGCATGGTGCCACTCCCGCATGCGCCGCGCAGGCGTGTGCACCCGTTCGGCCCCCGGTAAGTTGGGGCATATGCGAGCAGTGGTGCAGAGGGTCGACGGGTCGCGGGTCGAGGTCGCGGGCGAGACGGTCGGGGAGATCGTCGGCGAGGGCCTGTGCGTCCTGGTCGGCGTCACCCACGGGGACACCCCGCAGAAGGCGGCGCAGTTGGCGCGGAAGCTGTGGAGCCTGCGCGTGCTGGACGGGGAGAAGTCCTGCTCGGACGTGAACGCGCCCCTGCTGGTGGTCTCCCAGTTCACCCTCTACGGGGACGCCCGGAAGGGCCGCCGCCCCACGTGGAACGCGGCGGCACCCGGCGACGTGGCCGAGCCGCTGGTCGACGAGGTCGTGGCGCGGCTGCGGGAGGCGGGGGCGACCGTGGCGACGGGCCGGTTCGGCGCGGAGATGCGGGTCTCGCTCACCAACCACGGCCCGTTCACGGTGCTCGTCGAGGTCTGACCGCGCCCACGGCGCCCGTCGAAGCCCCACCGCACTCACGGCACACGACGCCCGTCGAAGCCCCACCGCGTCCACGACGCTCGCCGGAACCCGACCCCGTCCACGGCGCCCGTCGAAGCCCGACCGCCCGGCCCGTGCGGAGCCCCTACGGCTCCACCACCGGCTCCTGCGCCGCCGCCGTCCCCTCGGCGACGACGAGCGTCGCGTCGACCGGCACGTTCCGCTTCACCAGCGCGAGGGCGATCGGGCCCAGCTCGTAGTGGCGGACCGCCGTGGTGACGAAGCCGAGCTGCCGCCCGTCCGGGCCGTCCGAGGCGAGCCGTACGGGCGCGCCGTGCGCCGGGAGGTGCACCTCGCTGCCGTCCAGGTGCAGGAAGACCAGGCGGCGCGGCGGCTTCCCCAGGTTGTGGACGCGCGCGACGGTCTCCTGCCCCCGGTAGCAGCCCTTCTGGAGGTGGACGGCCTGGCCGATGAGGCCGATCTCGTGCGGGATCGTGCGGTGGTCGGTCTCGAAGCCGAGCCGCGGCCGGTGCGCCTCCACGCGCAGCGCCTCGTACGCGAGGATCCCGGCGAGCGGGCCGCGCGCGGCAGCGTACGCCTCCAGTTCGCCGCGCGGCAGGAAGACCTCCCGGCCGTGCGGGGTCTCCCGGACGACGGCCCCGCCCGGGACCTCGGCGATCGAGCCGGCCGGAAGGTGGACCACGGCGATCTCGTCCGTGCGGTCGGCGACCTCGACGCGGTAGAAGAACTTCATCGACTCCAGGTAGGCGAGGAGCGCCTCCCGCGTGCCCGGCTCGACGTGCGCCCACACGGTCGTGCCGTCGTCGACGAGGTACAGGGCGTGCTCGATGTGGCCGTTCGCGGAGAGGACCAGCGCGTCGGTGGCGCGGCCCGGGGGCAGCTCGCTGACGTGCTGGGTGAGCAGCAGGTGGAGCCAGCTCAGCCGGTCCTCGCCGCTGACGGTGACGACGCCCCGGTGGGAGAGGTCGACGAGACCGCTTCCCGCGGCGAGGGCGCGCTGCTCGCGGAACGGGTCGCCGTAGTGCGCGGCGACACCTTCGTCCCGCCCCTCGGCGGGTACGGCGCCTGGCTGGGACAGCAGGGGACTGGTCGGTGAAGGTCGCTGCATGGCGTCCAGCCTACGACCCGCCGTCGGGCCTGCGTTCCGCCGTCCGGCCCGCAGCCGACAGCCCGATCCACCGCCGGTCCACGACCCACTGTCCCGCCCACGGCCTCCGAGCCCGGCCCACGACCCGCCCAGCGCCCGGCGGCCCCCAGCCCGGACCACGACCCGCCGTCCCGCCCGGGCCCCCACCGCCCGGTCTACGACCCGGCGTCCGGCGCCTCCGCCCGCCTCTTCGCGGTGCAGTCCCGGCACCGGCCGTAGATCGCGAAGTGCTTCAGGTCCGTGTCGAAGCCGAACGTGTCGAGGAGCTCGCGGGTGAAGCCGGCGGCGACCGTCACGTCCGCCTCGATGACGCCCTCGCAGTCCCGGCAGACCAGGTGCAGGTGGTGGTGGCGGTCGGCGAGGTGGTACGTGGGCGCGCCGTGCCCCAGGTGGGCGTGGCTGACCAGACCCAGCTCCTCCAGGAGCTCCAGGGTCCGGTAGACGGTGGAGATGTTGACGCCGGAGGCGGTCTTGCGCACCTCGGTCAGGATGTCGTCGGGCGTCGCGTGCTCCAGCACGTCCACCGCCTCCAGGACGAGCTGGCGTTGGGGCGTCAGCCGGTAACCGCGCTGCCGCAGGTCGCTCTGCCAGTCGGTGCTCACCACGCGCTCCAGTGTAGGAGCACCGACCGGATCCGCCGGGATTACTTGAAGAACCGCGATTACTTGAAGAAGGCGATGCCGTCGTCCGGCAGGTCGCCCAGGCTCTTCGCCATGGCCTCGACCTCCTCCGGCGTGACGACCTTCTTCAGGTGCGCCGACATGTACGGGCGGAGCGGCACCTCGGGGGTGGCCTTCTCGCCGACCCACATCAGGTCGCTCTTGACGTACCCGTACAGCCGCTTGCCCCCGCTGTACGGGCCGGAGGCGGCGGTGCGGGCGACGGCGTCGGTCGCCAGGTCGATCTGCGGCTTCTTGTCGGCGAGCTCGCCGTACCAGACCTCGACGATGCCCTGGTCGCGGACCATGACGACCTCGACCTTGCGGTCCTTGTCGATGCGCCAGTAACCGCTCTCGCTCTCCAGCGGGCGGACCTTGTTGCCCTCGGCGTCCAGGACCCAGGTGTGGGAGGTGTACTCGATGAAGTCCCGGCCGTCGTGGCCGAAGGTCACGGACTGGCCGAAGTTGCACTTCTCGGCGCCGGGGAAGTCGGAGACGCCCGCGCCCTCCCACGTGCCGAGGAGGAACGCGAGGGGGACGAGGTCCGGGTGCAGGTCGGACGGGATCTGGATCATGATGTCAGGCTGCTCTGGCGATCTGTGCGGGTGCGGGGGGTCAGCGCTGGCCCTGGTACAGCTTCTTCACGGTCAGCCCGGCGAAGGCGAGGACGCCGACGCAGACCAGGACCAGCAGGGCGGAGAAGAAAGCCTCAAGCACGGGGTGCTCCTCGGGTGGGCGATGGACGACGGTAAAGGGGCCGGGTCCCAGCCTAATGGGTGGGGCCCGGCCCGTTCCTGCGAGGGCGCAGGGCGCGGACGCCCGCGCCTCAGCCGAGCAGCTGGCCCGGCAGGACGAGGGTCCGGCGGAAGGGGGCCCGCGGGGCCGTGCCCTTCCAAGACTGGACGACCGGCGCCAGGACGTCCCCGGCCAGGACGTACGTCTGCCGGGTGCGCCCGACCCCGTACGGCCGGGTCTCGTCGTACACGTCGGGGGTGGCGGGGGCCACCGGGTCGTCCCACTCCCACGACTCGTCGAGCCGGGTCTCCGGGGCGTTCGTGAGCGCCGCGTCCGCGGCGAGCCGGGGCCGACCTCCGACTGGGCCGCACGCGTTCGCATTACAGTTCGGAACATGGCGAAGAAGCTCGTGATCAAGGTGACTGCCGGGGCCGACGCCCCCGAGCGGTGCTCGCAGGCGTTCACGGTGGCGGCGGTCGCCGCGGCCAGCGGCGTCGAGGTGTCGCTGTGGCTGACCGGGGAGTCCTCGTGGTTCGCGCTGCCGGGGAAGGCCGCCGAGTTCGCGCTGCCGCACGCCGCGCCGCTGCCCGACCTGATCGAGTCGATCCGGGCGGCCGGCCGGATCACGCTGTGCACGCAGTGCGCGGCCCGCCGGGAGATCACGGAGGAGGACCTGATCGAGGGCGTGCGGATCGCCGGCGCCCAGGTGTTCCTGAGCGAGGTCATGGAGGACGGGGTCCAGGCCCTCGTCTACTGAGGCCGGACGCCCCGCGCTCCCCCCGTACGGTGCGGCCCGGCGGTCCCCGCCCGGTCCGCGGCCCGCCGGACCCCGGACCGCCGTCAAAACCCCGCTTTCCGCGCGGCGGCCCGGCCGGAAACGCCGCTTGTCATGACAATCGTGCATCCGAGTGATGCCGGAGAACCTTGTACCGCCGCGACGAGTTGCACAGTGAGCCGAAGCTCAGCAACGAATACGCGGGTCTCCCTGGACCACGGGCGCGGCCCTGTTTCGGCACCTTCGGAGGGGTACTCCTTGCCTCTGAAGCGGCGGTGTCGGCCTGCTGTCTTACTGATCCTTCTCACGGACAGGCCGGCACCGCTTTTCCCTCTCCGCGACCTTGTTCTTCACGCCTCCGTCCGCCGCAGTGCTGAATGCACCACTCTTATGGCGGCATGTCTCGTTTCGCTTGTCCTCGTTCAACGAGTGGGTGGGTACTTTCCCTGCTCGATGACAGCACAGACGTGACAACGACGAGACCAGACCTGGTGGAGGCTCCTATGAGCAAAAAAGGATTCGCGGCACTCTCCCTGTCCGCCGCAGCCCTCCTGACGGGTGGGAGCGGCGGCCTGGCGCACGCGGATGAAGCGCCGAAGTTCAACAACGAGACCCAGATCCTTTCCTGCTTCAGTCTGGAAATCCTGGACATCCCGATCGCCTCCGCCGCGAACAACACCGTTGACTGCTCGAAGAACTACAGCTCCGAGAAGAACCAGAGCGTCACGTACGAGACGCGACACTGACACCACCCAGTCGGAGCAATACCCCCGGGGTCGCGCTTCGTTTTACTGGTTGGTGACGCCGCAACACGGACCTGATGCCCACCGGCATTAGCACCCTGACGGCAGAAGTGACCACAATCCGGCATTGCGGTTGAACCCGGTACTGAATATCAGTCACACAGGCGTTCCGCCCTGTCGGCGCAACGACATGAAAATCTCTCAGACTCAGAAGGAAAAGAGAAGGATGAAGATCAAGAGCGCCCTCGCCTGCACGTTCGCCGCCCTGGCCGTCGCGGGTGGTGCCGCCGGCACCGCTCAGGCCGCCGACGACGACACGTCGAAGATCGACAACAGCACGCAGGTCCTGAGCTGCGACATCGTCGAGGTCATCGACATCCCGATCCTCTCGGCCGCCAACAACACCGTCGACTGCTCCGACACCATCAAGGAGGAGGAGAACGAGTCGGTGCACATCGTCGACGAGGACAACGCCCAGGCCACCGCGGTGGTCCTGCCCAAGGGGCACCACAACAACCGCTGATCACGCGGCTCGCGTCCCCGCACCCGCGAAGACGCGAGCAACCGTGGAGTCCAGCCGCTCCGGACTCTGTCCGGGGCGGCTGGATGGGCTGGGTGCGTCTCGGCGGCCGGGGCGCGCGTCCCGCGCCTGTGGCGGTGTCCGCTTCCTTCACCCGCCACCGGCGCACGCGCGCTCTGGTCGCCGAACCCGGCCCCGCCGCCCCCTGCACCCACCACCGGCCCAGCCGACCGGACACAGCCGCTTGTCCGGTGAAGACGACGGCAGGCCCCGCCCGCCCCGCGCCAGGGGCCCACTCCATCGACGGTCGACAGCACTCAGGTGAGGTCCGGCCGCACCTCCGGTACGCGGGAGATCCGCGGACCGGCGGGCACGGTGGATCGGCCCGAAGCACGGGCGCGCCGGGCAGCCACGTCTCCACCGGACTTGATGTCCGGTCGCCGACACCCCTCTCCCAGGGGCTGGCCGGCGGTGAACCGGTGCAGGGGGCTGTGGCGGTTCACGGTGGCCGAACCGGAACGCCTTCGGCGGTACGTCGTACTCCTCGCCCGCCCGGCTCCCTGACCCTCCGGCCACCCGGCTCGCCGCCCGCCCTGCCGGCCCCTCCGGCTCCCCAGCCGCCACCCGTCCCACCTCGGCCATCCCCCGCAGCGCGGCCCCCGAGCCCTCGGGGCGCGGCCCCCGCAGCCGGCGCCCGCCCGGGACGCCCCGGCCGAAGAACCCTCCTCCCGGCACCCCCCGCGTCCGCGCGGCACGCGCGGCCCCCGGACAGCGCACGACACCCGAAGGCCCCGGACAGCATCCCAAGGCGCCCCAAGACATCCCAAGACACCCGGACAGCACGCGACACCCGGCACCCGGCACCCGAAGGCCCCGGACAGCGCCCCAAGCCGCCCCAAGGCCCCGGACGGCATCCCAAGGCACCCGGGCGGAACGGCCGGCCCCGCACACGCGCTACGGCCCCGGCTTCCTCTTGCCGTCCAGTTCTTCCCACCACTCGTCGGACTGCCGGTCCCCGGTGGGGTCGTCCCACCAGCGGTCGTCCGGGCCCCGCCGGTTCGCCGCCCACGCGGCGAGCGGCGGCAGGAGCGCCGCCGCGAAGGCCATCCCCGCGGCGGCCTCCACGGACCACAGCCGCACGAAGGTCCACGCGCTGACGAAGAGGGCGAGGCAGGTGCCCATCAGCGCGAAGTACGTGCGCCGGCGCCGTGCGTACACACCTCCAGGGTATGACCGAAGGGCCGCACCTCAAGTCCCGGAAAGCGTCCAACCCCCAGGAGGTGCGGCCCTTCGGCCGTTCGGTGTACCGCCGCGTCAGACGGCGATCGCGACCTCGGCGAGGCCGCCGGTCTCCACGACGACCTGGCGGTCCGCCGTGCCGCCCGGCACCAGGGCGCGGACGGTCCAGGTGCCCTCCGCCGCGTAGAACCGGAACTGGCCGGTCGCGGAGGTCGGGACCTCGGCGGTGAACTCGCCGGTCGAGTCGAGCAGCCGGACGTAGCCGGTCACGGGCTCGCCGTCGCGGGTCACCTGCCCCTGGATCGTCGTCTCACCGGGCTTGATCGCGGAGGCGTCGGGGCCGCCGGCCTGGGCTCCACACATGTCGTACCTGTCCTTACGCGTCGCGGGTGGGGCGGATTACTTGGCGGGGCCGAGCTCGATCGGCACGCCGACGAGGGAGCCGTACTCGGTCCACGAGCCGTCGTAGTTCTTGACGTTCTGCTGGCCGAGCAGCTCGTGCAGGACGAACCACGTCAGCGCGGAGCGCTCGCCGATGCGGCAGTACGCGATGGTGTCCTTCTCCAGGTCCACCTGCTCGTCGGCGTAGAGGGCCTTCAGCTCCTCGTCCGACTTGAACGTGCCGTCGTCGTTGGCGTTCTTCGACCACGGGATGTTGCGGGCGCTCGGCACGTGGCCGGGGCGCTGCGACTGCTCCTGCGGCAGGTGCGCCGGGGCGAGGAGCTTGCCGCTGAACTCGTCGGGCGAGCGGACGTCGACCAGGTTCCAGTTGCCGATGGCGGCCACGACGTCGTCGCGGAAGGCGCGGATCGAGGTGTCCTGGGCCTTGGCCTTGTACTCGGTGGCCGGGCGGTCGGGGACCTCGGAGCCGTCGACCAGGTCGCGGGAGTCGAGCTCCCACTTCTTGCGACCGCCGTCGAGGAGCTTGACGCTCTCGTGGCCGTACAGCTTGAAGTACCAGTAGGCGTAGGCGGCGAACCAGTTGTTGTTGCCGCCGTAGAGGACGACGGTGTCGTCGTTGGCGATGCCCTTCGCGGAGAGGAGCTTCTCGAAGCCCTCCTGGTCGACGAAGTCGCGGCGGACCGGGTCCTGGAGGTCCTTCTTCCAGTCGATCCGGACGGCGTTCTTGATGTGGTTCTTGTCGTACGCCGACGTGTCCTCGTCGACCTCGACGATGACGACCTTCGGGTCGTCGATGTGGGCCTCGACCCAGTCAGCGTCCACCAGGACGTCGCTACGGCTCATACTGTCTTCTCCTCCGGGGCAGTCTGCGGCGGGATGCGGATACGGCAGGTCGCGCCGAGCGCTCTACGCGTACGGGGATGCGGGGCGGCTGCGGCGCACGGGAGGCCCCCCAGGGCGGAAGGGCCGGGAACGCGGGGTGCGAGAGCCCCGCTCAGACAGTGCGACAGAGCATGGCGGCGACGCGGCACAGGTCTACTGCCCGCCGCTTCGTGAGGTCCGCCTGTCGCTTCATCATGGGACCGATCGTAGGGACGGACAGGCGGCCGTGTCACCGGCGTGTCGCATGTTGAGACGAGAACATCCGTATGGCGGGACGAGAACGTCTTCGGGGCCGGTTCGGGACCGGTCCCGCCGAGGGCGTTCCCGCAGTTCGTCTAGGGGGCGGACGGGGGTGTCTCGCGATGTGGTCCCCTCATCCCGGCTCCACCCGCCCGGAGGGCGCCCGGCGGGGCGCCGGGAGCCGGGCACGGGCGACGGGCGCAGGCGCCGGGCACGGGAGCGGGAGCGGGAGGGCGGGCGGTGCCGGAGGCGTGGCCTCGACCCTCTCCCGCTGCCCCGCTGCCCCGCTGCCCCGCTGCCCCCACTTCCGGGGCTTCCGGGGCTTCCGGGGCTTCCGGGGCTCCCGGGGCTCCCGGGGCTCCCGGAGGTCCGCGAGCCGTGGACGGGGGTCCGCGGGCCCGTCAGCCCGCCAGGACCACGTTCCCGCCCGCCACCGTGATCTTGAGGCCGTCGGGGGTGGCCTCCACCTTCTGGATCCTCAGACCGGCCGGGAAGCCCTTCACCTCGCGGTCGAAGTCCGTCCGCCGGCGGACCAGCTCCTCGATCCCCGGTATCCCCTCGCCCGGCACCTCGTCGGCCCGCACCCGCAGCGTGTCGCCGTCGACGACGCTCACCGTGGACAGCACGCTCCGCGTCACCGTCCGGCCCAGCACCTCGACGCTGCCGGTGACCTTCAGCTTGCCGTCGCCGCCGTAGCCGAGGGCGATGTCGTTGTCGGACGCCTTGCGCAGCTCCTCGTACGAGATGCGGGCCGTGCCCCTCGCGGACCCGGCGACCGCGCGCGAGTAGCCGTTCTCCAGCCGTACGCCGTGCAGCTCGGCGCTCAGCTCGCCGACCCGGACCGTGCGTCCGCCCGCCGTCGCCTCGACGCCGGTCATGGCCACGTCGACCCGGTCCAGCGTCCCGCCGAGGGCCTGCGTCAGGAAGGGGAAGCCCCGGATCGACACGTCCGGCGTGCCGGTCAGGCCCTGTGCGGCCCGGATCCGGTCGGCGGCCTCCGACTCGGCGGCGGCGACCGCCAGCCGGTCCACGAGGGTGAAGAGTCCGCCGAGGACGACGGCGACGATCAGCAGTGTGCGCAGTGCTCGCATGGCTCGGTGTTTCCCCCGCCCTGTTGGTGCCCGGCCCCCGCCGACGTGAATGATCGACGTACGGGACCGGGCATTGGTTCCCCGTAACCTCCGACGTCACACACGCCACAGGCGTGTCACGGGCACCGGAGGAGTCGGCCGGAGGGTCAGACCAGTGCCCGCCCCAGCAGGTACACGGCGGGCGCGGCGGCGGCGAGCGGCAGGGCGACACCGGCCGTCATGTGGACGAACCGCGACGGGTAGTCGTACGCGGCCACGCGCAGCCCGATCACCGCGCACACCCCGGCGGCCAGGCCCAGGACGGCGCCCTGGCCGCCCAGACCGGTCGCCGCACCTGCCGCGACGCCCGCGCCCGCTCCCGCCAGCAGGGCCGCCACCAGGGAGACGGCGCCCGGCAGGGGCAGCGCGCGGGCGACCGCCGCGGCGGCGACCGCGAGGGCGCCGACGACGACCGCGTCCGGCTCGGCGGCCAGGAACCCGGCGGCCACGACGGCGAGCGCCGAGGACACGACCGTCGCCATCAGCCCGTACAGCCGCTCCTCCGCCGCCGCGCGGCTGCGCAACTGGAGGACCAGGACGAGGAGGACCCAGACGCCGAGCGTGCCGAGGATCGCGGCGGGCGCGTGCTCCCGGCCGACGGCGAGCAGCGCGGCGTCCGCGACGGCGCCGCCGAGGAAGGCGAGCGCGATGCCCTGGCGGGCGGGCCACATGCCGTTGAGCCGGAACCAGCCGGCGGCGGTGACGGCCTGGAGCAGCACCAGCGGGACCAGCAGCCCGTACGCGCCGAGGGCGGCGCCCCCGGCGAGGAGGACGCCCAGCAGCGCGGTGAGCCCGGCGGGCTGGATGCCCGGGTCGATGATCGGTGACCGGCCCTCGGCGCGGGCGCGCTGCGCGTCGGTGAGGCGGGTGCTGCCGAGGGTGGTGGGCGCGCCGTACGCGGGCTCGCCGGCGGGCGCGGCGGCCGGGGTGCCGGGCGCCGGGGCGGGGGCGGTGGCGACCGGGGCCTCGGGCTGCCCGAACGGGGACCCGTACCCGTACGCGGGCGCGGCCCGGCCGTACGCGGGGGCCTGCGAACCGGAATCGCCTGACGAGCGGTCGGCAGAAGCCTGGCCGTACGAAGGGGCCGGGCCGTACTCGGGCGCAGGGGCCGCCTGGCCGTACGCGGGAGCCTGGCCGTACGCGGACGCCTGACCGTACGCGGACGCCTGACCGTACGAGGGGGTCTGGCCGTACGCGGGGGCCTGGTCGTGCGGTGCCGGTCCGTGGCCGGCCACCGGCGGCAGGTACGCCGTCGGGGCGTCGTACCCGGTCCCGTGCCCCGCCGGGGCCTCCGGCGGCAGCGGGTACGCGCCCGGACCACCCGGTGCGGGCGGCTGCCCGGGCCGGACGGCCGGCTGGTAGTGGGTGTCCCACGTCTGGCCCTGCCAGGTCTGCGCGACGTCCGCGTCCGCGGCGCCCGCGTCGGCGGGGAACGGCTCCGCGAAGGACGCCTCCCCGTACGGCCCTCCCGCGTACGGCGACGGGTCGCGCGGGGCGCGCGGGTCGTACGGGTACTGCTGATCGCTGCTCATGCTGTGCGGCTCACCCTCCTGCGAACGGCGGGAGCACTTCTACCGTGCCGCCCTCCGCCAGCCGTACCGTCTCATGCCCGCGCGTCCCCACGGGGTCGCCGTCCACCAGGAACGAGCACCTCTGCAGCACCCGGACCAGCTCCCCCGGGTGCCGCTCGCGGGCGGCGGCCAGCGCCTCCGCGAGGGTCTCCGCGGCGTACGGCTCCTCGGCGGTGCCGGCGGCGGCCTTGGCCGCGGCCCAGTAGCGGATCGTTCCCGCTGCCATGGGAGGGCTCCTTTCGTCAGGCTTCCATGATGGGCTACGCCCCCGCCGCCGGGGACGGGCCCGCCCCTGCCGCCGGGGACGGACCCGCCCCGGCCGCTCCCGTCAGCCACCGGGCGATCCGCGTGAGCAGCTCCTCCCCGGCGGCGTTCTCGGCGTGCCCCATGCCGGGCTCCAGCCACAGCTCGGCGTGTCCGCCCGACGCGGCGGCCAGCGACCGCGGGTGGTCCACCGGGAAGTACGGGTCCCGGTCCCCGTGCACGACCAACAGCGGCGTCGGCGCGATCAGCGGCACCGCCTCCACCGGCGACAGGGGCACGGGGTCCCAGTCGCGGTCGTGGACGCGGGTGCCGAAGCCGTACCGGCCCACCAGCCGCCCGGCGGGGCGGGTGACCAGCCAGTGCACGCGCCGCATCGGGGCCGTGCCCCGGTAGTACCAGCGGGCGGGCGCGCTCACCGCGGCCACCGCGTCCGTGCGTGCCTCCGAGCGCCCCCCGTGCTCCTTCCCGTACAGCGCGGCGTGCCGGAGCACCACCGACCCGCCCATGGAGAAGCCGACCGTCGCCACGCGCGCGTGGCCCCGCTCCCGCGCCCAGGCCACCGCCGCCGCCAGGTCGAGCACCTCCCGGTCACCGACCGTGGAGCGCCCGCCGGAGCGGCCGTGACCACGGAACGAGAAGGTCACCACCGCCGCGTGCCGGGTCAGGACGGCCGCGGCGCGCCGGAGCGCCGGGCGGTCCACCGACCCGGTGAAACCGTGCGCGACGACCACCGCCGTGTCGGCCGGGCCGGCGGTGCAGGGGTCGTAACGGGCTTCCAGGAGCACTCCGTCAGGAGTGCGCAAAGACATACGCAAGGTTTCATCCAGGGGGACGCACGTGGGCGAGGAAACATCCACACTGTGGAATAGGCCCTCTGTCCCGGATCTCATGTGGGCTATTGTGGCCGGCAGAGGATCCGGGCGAAGCAGCCCCCGGGTCCTTTTGTGTTTTCCCGCTCCTGTTACGGGCGGGTGAACAAAGGCTCTCAGGGGCGCGGGAGCCGCCGCAGGACCGAAGGAAGCAGTGCCGCAACGTCCTCGCACAGACCGAGGAGGAACCGACGTTATGGGCGAGCTGACCGTGCACGACCGGACGACGACCAGCAGGACGACGACCCAGACGACCCAGGCGGGTGGGACACGATGAGTTCTCTGCTGCTGCTGACGAACGCCCTGCAGCCGTCGACCGAGGTGCTCCCGGCACTCGGCCTGCTGCTGCACAACGTGCGGGTGGCCCCCGCCGAGGGCCCCGCCCTCGTCGACACCCCCGGCGCCGACGTGATCCTCGTCGACGGCCGCCGCGACCTGCCGCAGGTGCGGTCGCTCTGCCAGCTCCTCCGCTCGACGGGCCCCGGCTGCCCGCTGCTCCTGGTGGTCACCGAGGGCGGTCTCGCGGCCGTCACGGCCGACTGGGGCATCGACGACGTGCTGCTCGACACGGCGGGCCCGGCGGAGGTCGAGGCGCGGCTGCGGCTCGCGATGGGCCGCCAGCAGATCACCGCCGACGACTCCCCGATGGAGATCCGCAACGGCGACCTGTCGGTCGACGAGGCGACGTACAGCGCGAAGCTGAAGGGCCGGGTCCTGGACCTGACCTTCAAGGAGTTCGAACTGCTCAAGTACCTCGCGCAGCACCCGGGCCGGGTCTTCACGCGCGCGCAGCTCCTCCAAGAGGTGTGGGGGTACGACTACTTCGGCGGCACGCGCACGGTGGACGTCCACGTGCGGCGGCTGCGCGCCAAGCTGGGGCCGGAGCACGAGTCGCTGATCGGCACCGTGCGCAACGTCGGCTACCGGTTCGTGGCGCCCGAGAAGGCGGAGCGCGCCGCGGAGGACGCGCGGACGGGGGCACGCGCGGAGCCGCGTGCCAAGGAGGCGCCGCCGGAGGTCCTCCGGATGGCGGACGGGAAAGATCGACGGGAAGCGGCCGTACGACCTGCCCAGAGGTAGGTCACCCCGCGTAGACTGCCGCGCGTGGCCAAGGTGACGCGGGACGACGTGGCACGACTGGCGGGGACTTCCACCGCGGTCGTGAGCTACGTCATCAACAACGGACCCCGGCCGGTCGCCCCGGCCACGCGCGAGCGTGTCCTCGCCGCCATCAAGGAGCTGGGCTACCGGCCCGACCGGGTCGCCCAGGCGATGGCGTCACGGCGCACGGACCTCATAGGCATGATCGTCCCGGACGCACGGCAGCCGTTCTTCGCCGAGATGGCGCACGCCGTGGAAAGGGCCGCCGCCGACCGCGGGAAAATGGTCCTCGTCGGCAATTCGGACTATCGCGACGAGCGCGAGATCCATTACCTGCGCGCGTTCCTCGGAATGCGGGTCGCCGGTCTGATCCTGGTCAGCCAGGGCATGAGCGAGCGCGCCGCGCAGGAGATCGAGGCGTGGGACGCGCGCGTGGTGCTGCTGCACGAGCGCCCGGAGGCCCTGGACGACGTGGCGGTCGTGACGGACGACATCGGCGGCGCGCAGTTGGCCACCCGCCACCTGCTGGAGCACGGCCACGCGTACGTGGCGTGCCTGGGCGGCATCGAGTCGACGCCGTCCGTCGGCGACCCGGTGGCCGACCACGTCGAGGGCTGGCGCCGCGCCATGCGGGAGGCGGGCCGCTCCATCGAGGGACGGCTCTACCAGGCCGCGTACGACCGGTACGACGCCTACGAGACCGCGTTGAAGATCCTGTCGGGCCCCGACCGGCCGCCCGCGATCTTCTGCGCCACGGACGACCAGGCGATCGGCGTGCTGCGCGCGGCGCGGGAGCTGCGGCTGGACGTGCCGGGGGACCTGGCGGTGGCCGGGTTCGACGACGTGAAGGAAGCGGCGCTGACGGACCCGCCGCTGACGACGGTCTCGTCGGACCGGCCCGCGATGGCCCGCGCGGCGGTGGACCTGGTCCTGGACGACGGGCTGAAGGTCTCCGGGGGGCGCAGGGAGCGCGTGAAGCAGTTCCCGTCGGCACTGGTGATCCGCCACAGCTGCGGCTGCAACGGCGCGTAGTCCCCCGCCCGACTGCCGGTCCTCATCCCGGGCATACGAGGTTCTGTCGCCCCTCTCAGGGCGTCCTCAGGAACCTCTCATTCACGGGAGCGACAGTCGTACGCATGACGGACCACGCCCGCCGGAGCGCCGGCCACCACGGGAACGACGAACCGCAGCAGTACGCCGGGTTCCACGACCCGGCCGGCCCACCGCCGCCACCCCCGTACGCGCCCGCGTACGCCCCGGATGCCCCGGCGGCCTCGGTGACCCCGGTGGCCCGGCGCGGGTCCGGCACCCGGCACCGGCGCCGGGCCGGGCGGCCGGTCGGGCTGATCGCCGCCGTCGCCGTCGCGGCCGCCGCCCTCGGGGGCGGGGCCGGCGCCCTCGTCCAGGACCTCACGACCGACGCGACGGCGGCCACCTCCACCGGGGCCGCCGGGACGGCCGGGACCGCCGGGACGGCCGTCTCGCAGTCGGGCACCGGCACGGTCGCCGGGGTGGCGCGGGCCGTCTCCCCCAGCGTCGTGGAGATCAGGGCCGCCTCCGGCTCCGGGCAGTCCACCGGCTCCGGAGTGATCATCACGGCGGACGGCGAGGTCGTCACCAACAACCACGTCGTCGCGGGCGCCTCCGAGGTCGAGGTCCGGCTCACCGACGGCACCACCCACACCGCCGACGTGATCGGCACCGCCCCCGCCAAGGACCTCGCGCTGGTCAAGCTCCGCGGCGCCCGGGGCCTCAAGGCGGCCGTGCTCGGGGACTCCAGTGCGGTCCGGGTCGGCGACCAGGTCGTCGCGATCGGCTCGCCCGAGGGCCTCACCTCCACCGTGACCAGCGGCATCGTCTCCGCCCTCGACCGGGACGTGACCGTCGCCAAGGAAGAGGACGGCAGCGGCGGGACCCAGCGGGGGGACTGGCCGTTCGAGTACGGCGGCCAGCGGTTCAACGGCGACACCGGCTCCTCGAAGACCACGTACAAGGCGATCCAGACCGACGCCTCCCTCAACCCCGGCAACTCCGGCGGCGCCCTGATCGACATGAAGGGCGAGGTCATCGGCATCAACTCCGCGATGTACGCGCCGAGCACCGCCACCGGCTCCTCCAGCGGCGGCACCGGCAGCGTCGGCCTCGGCTTCGCCATCCCGATCGACACCCTCAAGGCCGAGCTGGACGCCCTCCGCGGCGACTGACCCGCGCGCGACCCGCGTGCGACGCTGATCCGCATGAACACCACCGCCGAGCCCGACCGCATCCTCGTCGTCGACGACGAGCCCGCCGTCCGCGAAGCGCTCCGGCGCAGCCTGGCCTTCGAGGGGTACGGGACGCTGACCGCCGTCGACGGCCTCGACGCGCTGGAGAAGATCGGGGCGTACGCGCCCGACCTCGTCGTCCTCGACATCCAGATGCCCCGCATGGACGGGCTGACCGCCGCCCGCCGCATCCGGGCGTCCGGCTCGACCGTGCCGATCCTGATGCTCACCGCCCGCGACACGGTCGGCGACCGGGTCACCGGCCTCGACGCGGGCGCCGACGACTACCTGGTGAAGCCGTTCGAACTGGACGAGCTGTTCGCCCGCATCCGCGCGCTGCTGCGGCGCAGCTCGTACGCGGCGGGCGGGGCCGCCGGGCCGGGCGGCGCCGGTGACGTGCTGTCCTTCGGGGACCTGCGGATGAACCTCGCCACCCGCGAGGTGACGCGCGGCGAACGGCGGGTCGAGCTGACGCGGACGGAGTTCACGCTGCTGGAGATGTTCCTCGCCCACCCGCGCCAGGTGCTCACCCGCGAGCAGATCCTCAAGGCCGTGTGGGGCTTCGACTTCGAGCCGACGTCCAACTCCCTCGACGTGTACGTGATGTACCTGCGCCGCAAGACCGAGGCGGGCGGCGAGCCGCGGCTGGTGCACACCGTGCGCGGGGTGGGGTACGTGCTGCGCGACGGGGGCGGCGAGTGACCCCTGGTCCCGTACGGCGCTTCCGCGCGCTGCCGCTGCGCTCCCGGCTGGCGCTGCTGACGTCGCTGGCGGTCGCCGTGGCGGTCGCGGCCGTGTCGGTGGCGGCCTGGCTGCTCACCCGGGCGCAGTTGCTCGACGAGCTGGACCGGTCGCTGGAGAACACGGCGGCGCTGCAGGAGCAGGTGGTGGACGCGCTGGTGACCTGCCGGGCCGGGGTGTCGCCGGAGCCGCCCGCCCCGGACCGGCCCGGCTTCGCGTACACGCAGCTCGTCGGGGCGGACGGCGAGCGGTGCGTGGCGCGGTACTCGCGGGCGGTGAAGGTGACGCCGGAGGACGTGGCCGTCGCGGCGGGCCGGGCCCGGGAGGCACTGCACACGTCCACCACGGACAGCGGGGAGACCGTGCGGGTGCACACCGTGCGGGAGACGGTGAGCGTGCCGGGGGTCGCGCCGCGGGTGACCGTCGCGGTGTCGCTGGCGCGTCCGCTGACCGAGGTCGACGCCGCGCTGAGCCGGCTGGCGCTGCTGTTGACCGCGCTCGCCGGGATAGGCGTCGTCGGCGCGGGCGCGGCGGGGCTGTGGGTGGCGCGGGCCGGGCTGAAGCCGGTGGACCGGCTGACGGGCGCGGTGGAGCACGTGGCGCGCACCGAGGACCTGACGGTGCGCATCCCGGTGGAGGGCGAGGACGAGATCGCCCGGCTGTCGCGGTCGTTCAACGCGATGACCGCGGCGCTCGCGTCCTCCCGCGACCGGCAGGCGCAGCTCATCGCGGACGCGGGGCACGAGCTGCGGACGCCGCTGACGTCGCTGCGGACCAACGTCGAGCTGCTGGCCCGGATCGAGGAGACCGGGCGGGCGATCCCGGCGGAGGACCGGCGGGCGCTGATGGCGTCCGTGAAGGCGCAGATGACGGAGTTGGCGGCGCTGATCGGCGACCTCCAGGAGCTGGCCAGGCCGGACGCGGTGGCGGCGGGCCGCCTGGAGGTGGTCGCGCTGCACGACGTGCTCGACCAGGCACTCGGGCGGGCGCGGCTGCGCGGCCCGGAGCTGGAGTTCACGCGGGACGTGCGGCCCTGGTTCGTACGGGCGGAGCCGGCGGCGCTGGAACGGGCGCTGGTCAACGTCCTGGACAACGCGGTGAAGTTCTCCCCGCCGGGCGGCACCGTGGAGGTGCGGCTGGTGGACGGGGTGGTGACGGTGCGGGACCACGGGCCCGGTGTCGCGGAGGACGAGCTCCCGCACGTCTTCGAGCGGTTCTGGCGCTCCCCGTCGGCCCGTTCCCTGCCCGGCTCGGGCCTGGGCCTGTCGATCGTGGCCCGCACGGTGCGGCAGGCCGGCGGCGAGGTGGCCCTGGTCCGGGCGGAGGGCGGCGGCACGCGCGCGGAGATCCGCCTCCCGGGCGCCCCGACGCCGCCACCGGGCGCTTCGGACGCGCCGGGGCCGGGCGCGCCGGGTACTTCGGACGCGCCGGGGCCGGGCGCGCCGCAGGGGTGAGCCGTCCGGGCCCGGCCGACCGGGCCGGGGTCGGGCCCGGGTGCGGGGCCGGGACAGGTACGAGGTGCACCGGGCCGGGCCGGGGCCGGGTACGAAGCCGAGCCGACCGAGCCAGGACCGTCCGGGCCCGGACGAGGCCGGGGCCAGGCCGACCGGGCCCGGACGAGGCCGGGGCCAGGCCGACCGGGCCGGGGCCGGGCCAGGGAGCAAGGTCGGCCCGGGTACGGGGCTGGGGCCAGGCCGACCGGGCCGGGCCCGGGGAAGGCCGCGGGACGGCACCGGGCGGCCCCTGCCCCGGCGCCCTGCCCCGGCGCCGTACGGGAAGGTGCGGACGCGCGGGCCGGGACGGCCGGCACCGCCGCGCGGGGCGGGAGGAGAGGAGGGGGCGGCGGACCGTTCCGTCCGCCGCCCCCGCTCCGCTCGTACGCCCTACTTCACGACCGTGATCCGGTCCGCCGCGGGCGGCGTCAGCGGGGCCTCCGCCGAGGAGTGCGCGCTCAGGTAGGCGATGAAGACCTCCAGGTCGGAGGCGCCGACCAGCTTGTCGGTGCCCTGGCCGAGGGCCGCGAAGCCGTCACCGCCGCCGGAGAGGAACTCGTTCATCGCGACGCGGTACGTCCCGGCCGGGTCCAGCGGCCGGCCGTCCAGCTTCACCGAGGAGACGTCGACGCGGGCGGCGCCGGACTTCGTCATGTCCAGCGTGTACGTGAAGCCCCTCGACACCTGGAGGATCTTCGGCGACGCCTCGTTCACGCCGCTGACCTGCTGCTGGAGCGCGGTGATGATCTGCGCGCCGGTCAGGTCGACGGTGGTCATCATGTTGGTGAACGGCTGCACGGTGTACGCCTCGCCGTACGTCACGATGCCGTCCGCCGCCTCGCTGCCGGACCTGGCGTGCACCAGGTCGGCGCGGATGCCGCCCGGGTTCATGAAGGCGATCTGCGCGCCGCCCTTGTCGGCCGGGGCGAGGGCCTCCAGCTGCGCGTCGGCGATCAGGTCGCCGAGCGGCTTCTCGTACGCGTTCGAACCGCGGCCGTTGATGTCGGCGGCGATGTGGCCCACCGGGCGGTTGGCGATCGGCGCGGCCAGGCCGTTCCACTTGGCGATCAGGTCGGTCATGTCCGCGGCCTTGGGGACGTCGCGGGTGACCACGTGGTTCGCGGAGGCGACGGCCGTGCGGACGATGTCCTTGGTGGCGCGGTCGTAGGTGAGGGTCGTGTCGGTGTACAGCTTGCCGAACGACGCCGCCGAGGTGACCGTGCGCGGCTTGCCCGCCGGGTCCGGGACGGTGCACGCGTACGCCTGGTGGGTGTGGCCGGTGACCAGGGCGTCGACCTGCGGGCTGAGCCTCTTGGCGATGTCCACGACCGGGCCGGAGATGCCGTCGCCCGGGCCGGGGCTGTCGCAGTCGTAGTTGTACGCCGAGGAGGCCGGCGCGCCGCCCTCGTGGATCAGGGCGACGACGGACCGGACGCCCTTGCGCTCCAGGACCTTCGTGTACTTGTTGATCGTCTCGACCTCGTCGCCGAACTTCAGGCCCTTGATGCCCTCGGCGTTGACGATGTTCGGGGTGCCCTCCAGGGTGACGCCGATGAAGCCGATGCGGACGCCGTCCTTCTGCCAGATGAAGTACGGGTCGAGGACCGGCTTGCCGGTCTTCTCGTCCGTGACGTTCGCCGCCAGGTAGGGGAAGGCGGCACCCTCGTACGCCGTGCCCTCGGCGCAGCCGTCCGTGGGGTGGCAGCCGCCGTTCTGGATGCGGGCCAGCTCGGCCGCGCCCTCGTCGAACTCGTGGTTGCCGACCGAGCTGACGTCGAGCTTCAGCTTGTTGAGCGCGTCGATCGTCGGCTCGTCGTGGAACAGGCCGGAGACCAGGGGGGAGGCGCCGATCATGTCGCCGGCCGCCGCGGTGATCGAGTACCGGTTGCCCTTGCGGGCGTCGCGCAGGTGCGTGGCCAGGTACTCGACGCCACCGGCCTTGATCTTCTCGGTGGTGCCGTCCTCGTGGACGTGCGTGACCTCGCCGGAGGAGCCGGCCGGGGGCTCCAGGTTGCCGTGCAGGTCGTTGAAGGAGAGCAGCTGCACGTCGACGGTGCGGCCGGTCGCCTTCTTGCCGTGCGCCCAGCCGCCCGCGCCGGCCTCCTCGGCCGCGCCGGCCGGGAGGGCCGCCACGAGCGCGCCGAGGGTGGCGACGCCCGCCGCGGTGGCGAGTATCCGCCGTCCCGTGCGCTTCTTGTGCCGTGTAGCTGACATCTGTCCGTTTTTCCCCTTTGACACCACATGACCTTACGTGCCGTCAGGGGACGCCGAGGTCATGGCTCCTGGTCTGCCGAGCGCAGCCTAAGGTCAACGCGCGTAGCGCAACAGGGGGGAACGGGTTACGACCTGGTTGCCATCCCCCCTACGGCCGCTACCCGCGGCCGTAGGCTCGTACCCATGACCACTGACGTTCGCGCAACAGCCCCCGAGGCGGGACGCCGCATCGAGATCTTCGACGAGCTCACCCCCGAACAGGCCCGGGACGTCCTCGACCTGCTCGCCGACGCCGCCCGCGCCGACGGCATGCAGGCGGTGTCCGAGCAGGGCAGGCTCCAGTTGAAAGCCTTCATCACGGCGCACGGCGACTCCGCCGAGGGCGGCGGCGGGCGGCGCGAAGGCGTGCGGCACCTGCTGCTCTCCGTCTCCGACCGGCTCGTCGGCTACGCCCAGCTGGAGGACACCGACCCGATCGAGGCCCCGGCCGCCGAGCTGGTCGTCGACCCCGCGCAGCGCGGACGCGGCCACGGGCGGGCGCTCGGCTCGGCGCTGCTCGCGGAGTCGGGGAAGCGGCTGCGCGTGTGGGCGCACGGCGGCAAGTCCGCCGCCCGCCACCTGGCGCAGGTGCTGGGCCTCACCCTCTTCCGGGAGCTGCGGCAGCTCCGTCGGCCGCTGGCCCCGCTCGACATCCCCGAGCCGGACCTGCCGGCCGGGGTCACGGTCCGCACGTTCGTCCCCGGCCAGGACGACGCCGCGTGGCTCGCCGTCAACGCCGCCGCGTTCGCACACCACCCGGAGCAGGGCGCCCTGACCCAGCGCGACCTGGACGACCGCAAGAACGAGCCGTGGTTCGACCCGAAGGGCTTCTTCCTCGCCGAGCGCGAGTCCGACGGCGCCCTGATCGGCTTCCACTGGACGAAGACGCACGCCGAGGAGCGGCTCGGCGAGGTGTACGTCCTCGGCATCGCCCCCGACGCGCAGGGCGGGGGGCTCGGCAAGGCGCTCACCGCGATCGGCCTGCGCCACCTCGCCGCGCAGGGCCTGCCGACGGCGATGCTGTACGTCGACGCCGACAACACCGCGGCGCTGCGCGTGTACGAGGGGATGGGCTTCGCCACCCACGAGGTGGACCTCATGTACCGCACGGAGACGTGACCCGCACCCCGTGCCCCGGCCCCCGGCACGGCGGACCCCGCACGGCGGGGCGCGGGGCCGAGGGTCGGGCACGGGGAGGGCGGTCGCGCGGGGCACGAGGCCCAGTCACGGGGAGGCCGGTCGCGCGGGGGCGCAGGGCACGCGGAGCACGCGGAGCACGCGGAGCACGCGGAGCACGCGGAGGCGGAACGCCGAGCGCCGGGTGCGGGACGCCGAACACCGGACGCGCGGGCGCGGGACGCCGAGCGCCGAGCGCCGGGTGCGGAACGCCGAACACCGGACGCGCGGGCGCAGGACGCACGAGCCCGGGGCGCGCGGGCGAGTCCGCCCCTCCCCGCGCCCGCTCCCCGCCCGCTCCCCGCGCCCCGCCGAGGCCCCGGCCGAGCGGCATCGGGCCCCGGTCGAGCGGAACCGGGCCGGGAGAAGAGAGGGGCCGGGAGAGGGACGAACCCGGAGGGACCTCCCCCGTACACGCTCCGTACACACTCCGCCCGCACCCGCCCGCACCCGGGACGTCACGTCCTCGTCACCGATCATTCAGACACGCTTGCGAAGCTCGGCCAATGAAGCCCGCCGTGTCCGCCTTCACGGCCCGCTCCGACGCGCCTGACCAGCCTGTGGCGCGGAAGAATGGTGTCATGAGCCAGCAGCCCGCAGAGGTCCCGGTCCCGCAGGTACAGCCGTCCGCCCCGCACGCGCAGCCGTCCGTGGGGTCCATAGCCGCGCACCGGCCGCAGGCCGTCGCCGGCGCGCCCGCCGGCCTCTCGCCGGACCTCGACGCCGACCTCGACGCGTACGACGGGGACGGCCTGCGCACGGAGCTGCCCGAGGGGCGGTTCCTGGACCGCGAGCGCAGTTGGCTCGCCTTCAACGAGCGCGTCCTGGAACTGGCCGAGGACCCCACGACGCCCCTCCTGGAGCGGGCCAACTTCCTGGCGATCTTCGCTTCGAACCTCGACGAGTTCTTCATGGTCCGGGTCGCCGGCCTCAAACGCCGCATCGCCACCGGCGTCGCCACCCGCTCCGCGTCCGGGCTCCAGCCCCGCGAGGTCCTCGACCTGATATGGACCCGCTCGCGCGAGCTCATGGCCCGGCACGCCGCCTGCTTCCAGCAGGACGTCGCCCCGGCCCTGGCCGACGAGGGCATCCACCTCGTCCGCTGGCCCGACCTGACCGAGAAGGAGCAGGCGCGCCTCTTCACGCTGTTCCGGCAGCAGATCTTCCCGGTGCTCACGCCACTGGCCGTGGACCCCGCGCACCCCTTCCCGTACATCTCCGGGCTCTCCCTGAACCTCGCCGTCGTCGTCCGCAACCCGGTCAGCGGCCACCGCCACTTCGCGCGCGTGAAGGTGCCGCCGCTGCTGACGCGGTTCCTGGAGGCGTCGCCGCAGCGGTACGTACCGCTGGAGGACGTCATCGCCGCGCACCTGGAGGAGCTGTTCCCCGGCATGGAGGTGCTGGCCCACCACATGTTCCGGGTGACCCGCAACGAGGACCTGGAGGTCGAGGAGGACGACGCCGAGAACCTGCTCAAGGCCCTGGAGAAGGAGCTCATGCGGCGCCGCTTCGGCCCGCCGGTGCGGCTGGAGGTGGAGGAGTCCATCGACCCGTACGTCCTCGACCTCCTCGTACGGGAGCTGAAGGTCTCCGACGCCGAGGTGTACCCGCTGCCCGGCCCGCTCGACCTGACCGGGCTGTTCGGGATGGCGGGCCAGGACCGGCCCGAGCTGAAGTACCCCAAGTTCGTGGCGGGCACCCACCGCGACCTGTCCGAGGTCGAGTCGGCGTCCGCGCCCGACATCTTCGCCGCCCTGCGCGAGCGGGACGTGCTGCTGCACCACCCGTACGACAGCTTCTCCACCTCCGTGCAGGCCTTCCTGGAGCAGGCCGCCGCCGACCCGGACGTCCTCGCGATCAAGCAGACGCTGTACCGCACCTCCGGCGACTCGCCGATAGTCGACGCCCTGATCGACGCCGCCGAAGCCGGCAAGCAGGTCCTCGTCCTCGTCGAGATCAAGGCCCGCTTCGACGAGCAGGCCAACATCAAGTGGGCCCGCAAGCTGGAGGAGGCCGGCTGCCACGTCGTGTACGGCCTGGTCGGGCTGAAGACCCACTGCAAGCTGTCCCTGGTCGTCCGCCAGGAGGGCGAGATGCTGCGCCGGTACTCGCACGTCGGCACCGGCAACTACCACCCCAAGACCGCCCGCCTCTACGAGGACCTCGGCCTGCTCACCGCCGACCCGCAGGTCGGCGCCGACCTCTCCGACCTGTTCAACCGGCTGTCCGGCTACTCGCGCCGCGAGACCTACCGCCGCCTGCTCGTCGCGCCCAAGTCGCTGCGCGACGGCCTCGTGTCGCGGATCCACAAGGAGATCGTCCACCACCGGGCGGGACGCCCCGCGTACATCCGCATCAAGGTCAACTCGATGGTCGACGAGGCCGTCATCGACGCCTGTTACCGCGCCTCGCAGGCCGGCGTGCCCGTCGACGTCTGGGTCCGCGGCATCTGCGCCCTGCGCCCCGGCGTCGTCGGCCTGTCGGAGAACATCCGGGTCCGCTCCGTCCTCGGCCGCTTCCTGGAGCACTCCCGCGTCTTCGCCTTCTGCAACGGCGGGGAGCCCGAGGTGTGGCTCGGCAGCGCCGACATGATGCACCGCAACCTCGACCGCCGCATAGAGGCGCTCGTACGGGTCGCCGACCCGGCCCACCGCGCCTCCCTGACCCGACTGCTGGAGACCGGCATGGCCGACACGACCTCGTCGTGGCACCTCGGCCCGGACGGCGAGTGGACCCGGCACTCGACGGACGCGGACGGCCGGCCGCTGCGGCACGTCCAGGAGATGCTCATAGACGCCCGGAGGCGCCGACGTGCACAACCCTGACCACCAGGCGACCGCCGGCGAGATCCTGGCGCCGTACCTCCACGCCCGGGCCAACGACTTCCTGCGCGCCCTGCGCCTGCACACGGAGAGCAACGGCTCCGACACGGTCGGCGCGGAGGAGGCCACCCGGTCGCTGCGCGCCGCCGCCCGGCGCATCAGCGGGACCCTGCACACCTACCGCCCCCTCCTGGACGGGGCCTGGGCGGACGGCCTGCGCACCGAGCTGGCCTGGCTGTCCGGCACGCTCGCCCAGGAGCACGCCTGCACGTCCCGGCTCGTCCGGCTCGTCGACGCGCTGTCCCGGCTGACCGGGGGGCCCGTACCGGCGCCGAGGGGCGCCCGCGCGGGGACGTCGCGGACCGGGGGCGGGGCGATCACGATGGGCGCCGCCCGCGCCGGCGCCCTGCTGGAACGGCAGCTCACCCTCGCCCGGACGCGCGCCCACTCGGCGGCCCTGGAGGCGCTGGGCTCGTCCCGGTTCCACGCGGTCGCCGACGCGGTGGCGCTGCTGGCGTCGGAGGTGCCGCTCGGGCCCGCCGCGTCGTCCCCCGCCGAGGAGGTCCTGCCGGTCCCCGCCGAGACGGTGGAGCGGCGCCTGCTGGAGGCCGTGGCGGCCCTCCCCATGAGCCCCGCCGTGGGGGGCGAGCACCAGGACGCGCCCTGGCACCAGGCACGGCTCCTGCTGCGCCTCCACCGGTACGCCCTGGAGGTGCGGTGCTCCCCGGCCCCCGAGCTGTACGAGGCGGCGACCGCGCTGGACCGGCACCGGGACGCCGCCGAGGCCGCGGCCGCCGCCGCGACGGCCGCGCGCACGCCGCGCATCGCCCCGGCGACGGCGTACGCCCTCGGCGTCCTCCACGCCGACCAGCGCCACGAGGTGGAGGCCGCCCGCCTCGCCTTCCACCGCGCCTGGCGGCGCACGGCGGTGACGGCGCGGTGAGCGGCCGCGCCGGGGTCGTCCGGGCGGCCGGCTGCGTCCTGTGGCGCCGGGCGGCGGACGGCGCGGTGGAGGTGTGCCTGATCCACCGGCCCGAGCACGACGACTGGTCGTTCCCGAAGGGCAAGGTGAAGGCCGGGGAGGAGCTGCGGGCGGCGGCGGTGCGGGAGGTCCGCGAGGAGACGGGTCACGCGTGCGAGCCGGGCGCCCTGCTCGGCACGGTCCGCTACTGGACGGGTGCGCGGGAGAAGGAGGTCACGTACTGGTCGGCTGAGGCCGGGCCGGGGGCCTTCACGCCCAACCGGGAGGTCGACGCCGTGCGGTGGCTCCCCCCGGAGGAGGCGCGGCGGCTGCTGAGCCACCCCCAGGACCGCGTCCTGGTCACCTGGTTCCTGGCCGCTCGGTGACTCCCGGCCGGTCCTGGCCGGTCCCGGCCGGCCTCTGCCGCTCCTGACACTCGATGACCCCCGACCGGTCCTCGCCGCCCCACAACGCTCCGTGACCCCTCACCGGTCCACGCCGCCCCCTCCGCGACCCCTCACCGGTCCTGCCCGCCCCTCAACGCTCCGTGACCACCGACCGGTCCTGGCCGGTCCGTGCCGTCCTCCCCTCCGGCCGCCTCCCCCCGACCGGCCCGCGCCCCCTGGTCAGCCTGTGGCGTACGGGGCAGGTGGGACGAGTGGGAGCAGCCTCCGGGGATACTCACCGGCACTTACAGCACGGTTCACCTCGCGTTCACTCGCCCCCGCCGACCACTTCACCTGATCTGCCTAATTTCAGCCGTACGAGGTGACCGACAGACGCCACCACCACCCACCCCGACACACGCCGTCGTACAACCGGCCATGGACATGGATCACGACACCAGCCTCCATACGGCCACGCAGTCCGGCGGTTACTGGAAGGAACACCCGAAAGTGAAGCTTCATCGCAAGACCGGGCTTCGCGCCACCGCGCTCGGCGCCCTCGCCGTCTCCGGCGCCCTGGTTCTCACGGCGTGTGGTTCGGACGACAACACGAGCCCGGACGGGGCGAAGAAGACCGCCGCCGCGTCGGACATCGACTGCGCCGGCGCCAAGGGCCAGCTCCTCGCGGCGGGCTCGACCGCCCAGAAGAACGCCATGGACCTGTGGGTCAAGAACTTCCAGGCGGCCTGCGAGGGCGTCGAGGTGAACTACCAGGCCATCGGCTCCGGCGGCGGCATCACCAAGTTCAACCAGGGACAGGTCGCGTTCGCCGGCTCCGACTCCGCCCTGAAGGAGGAGGAGGTCACCGAGTCGCAGAAGATCTGCAAGGGTGGCAAGGGCGTCAACCTCCCGATGGTCGGCGGCCCCGTCGCCATCGGTTACAAGCTGGACGGCGTGGACGACCTCGTCCTCGACGCCTCCACCCTCGCCAAGATCTTCGACTCGAAGATCAAGAAGTGGAACGACCCCGCCATCGCCAAGCTGAACCCGGGCGCCAAGCTGCCCGACGTGGCGATCCAGGCCTTCCACCGCTCCGACGAGTCCGGCACCACGCAGAACCTCGGCAAGTACCTCAGCGAGGCCGCCGCCGCCGACTGGAAGCACGACCCGAAGACGAAGTCGTGGCCCGCCCCCGGCGGCCAGGCCGCGAACGGCTCGTCCGGCGTCGCCGCCGCCGTCAAGGACACCAACGGCGCGATCGGCTACTTCGAGCTCTCGTACGCCACCGCCAGCAGCATCAACACGGTCAAGCTGAACACGGGCGCCGCCCAGCCGGTCGAGGCCACCACGGAGAACGCCTCCAAGGCCATCGCCGCCGCCAAGATCAAGGGCACGGGCAGCGACCTGGCCCTGTCCCTCGACTACAAGACCAAGGCCGAGGGCGCCTACCCGATCATCCTCGTCACGTACGAGATCGCCTGCGACAAGGGCAACAAGGCGGAAACGCTGCCGACCCTGAAGGCGTTCCTCAACTACACGGCCAGTGAGGAGGGCCAGAAGGTCCTCGCCGACGCGGGCTACGCCCCGCTGCCGGCCGAGATCGCGGCCAAGGTCCGCGAGATCGTCCCCACGCTCTCCTGACGACCCCGCCGGGGCCGGCCCACCCACCCTCGGGCCGGGCCGGCCCCGGCATCCGGTGCACCGCCGCCAGAAGCCGCCACGGCTTCGCAGACCGGAGAACACAACGATGGCCACAGCCACCACACACACCCCGCCGCCCTCCGGGCGGGACCCGCTAGCGTCCCCGAAGTCGACCTCCCCGTCCCAGGCCGGTGACCGGATCTTCCTCGGGCTGTCCCGCGGTTCCGGCATCACCCTGCTGGTGATCATGGCGGCGATCGCCGTCTTCCTGACGTACCGCGCGGTCCTCGCCATCGCCGACAACGAGGGCAACTTCCTCACCACGTCCGAGTGGAACCCGGCCGGGAACCCGCCCGTCTTCGGCATCGCCGTCCTGGCCTTCGGCACGATCGTCAGCTCGGTCATCGCCATGGTCATCGCCGTGCCGGTCGCCATCGGCATCGCGCTGTTCATCTCGCACTACGCGCCGCGCCGGCTCGCCACGCCGCTCGCGTACGTCGTCGACCTGCTCGCCGCCGTGCCGAGCATCATCTACGGCCTGTGGGGCGCGATATTCCTCGTGCCCTACCTGGACGGCCTCAACAAGTGGCTCGACCAGTACATGGGCTGGACGTACGTCTTCGACAAGTCCGGCGAGGGCGTCGCGCGGAACATGTTCACCGTCGGCATCCTGCTGGCGATCATGATCCTGCCGATCATCACCAACGTCACCCGCGAGGTCTTCCTCCAGGTCCCGCGCATGCACGAGGAGGCCGCCCTGGCCCTCGGCGCGACCCGCTGGGAGACCATCCGCATGTCGGTCCTGCCGTTCGGCCGCTCCGGCATCATCAGCGCCTCCATGCTGGGCCTGGGCCGCGCGCTCGGCGAGACGATGGCCGTCGCCGTCGTCCTCTCCCCCAACTTCATCATCTCCGGGCGCCTCCTCGACCCGGGCGGCGGCACGTTCGCGCAGAACATCGCCGCCAAGTTCAACGAGGCGAACGAGTACGGCCGCGACGCGCTGATCGCCTCCGGCCTCGTCCTCTTCGTCATCACGCTGCTGGTCAACGGCGCCGCCCGCTGGATCATCGCGCGCCGCAAGGAGTACTCGGGGGCCAACGCATGAGCCACGTCATCCAGGACCAACGCCCGGCCGCCGTCCCCGTGCGCCACCACTCCCCGCTCGCCCACGCGCGCATGCCGCGCTGGGCCCCGGCCGCCATAGCCGCCGGCTCCGTCGCCGCCGGCGTCGGCATCGGCCTCGCCGCCGGCTGGGAGAGCCGCGTCCAGTGGGGCATGATCTCCGCCCTGCTGTTCGTCGCCGCCACGTACGCCATCACCGCCAAGGTCGAGAACGCCCGCCAGGCCAAGGACCGCGTCGCGACCAGCCTCGTCTGGGTCTGCTTCGTCCTCGCCGTCGTCCCGCTCGCCTCCCTCTCCTGGGTCACGGTGAGCAAGGGCCTGGAGGTCCTCGACCCGTACTTCCTCACCCACTCGATGAACGGCGTCCTCGACGCCGAGACGGGCGGCGGCGTCTACCACGCGCTGCTCGGCACCATCGAGCAGGTCGCCATCGCCGCGGTCATCGCCGCCCCGATCGGCATGCTGACCGCGATCTACCTGGTCGAGTACGGCCGGGGCCGACTGGCCCAGGCCGTGACCTTCTTCGTCGACGTCATGACGGGCGTCCCGTCCATCGTCGCGGGCCTCTTCATCCTCGCCACCTGGAACCTGATGCTGGGCTTCGGGCCCTCCGGCTTCGCCGGTTCGATGGCGCTGGCCATCCTGATGATGCCGGTGGTCGTCCGCTCCACGGAGGAGATGCTCAAGCTCGTCCCGAACGAGCTGCGCGAGGCGTCCCTCGCGCTGGGCGTCCCCAAGTGGAAGACGATCATCAAGGTGGTCCTGCCGACCGCGATCGGCGGCATCACCACGGGCGTCATGCTCGCGATCGCCCGTATCACCGGCGAGACGGCCCCCGTGCTGCTCCTCGTCTTCGGTACGAAGCTGATCAACCCGAACCCGTTCGAAGGCGCCCAGGCGTCACTGCCGCTCTACGTGTACGAGCAGTACGCCGTCGGCACGGACGCCGCCGTGGCCCGCGCCTGGGCCGCCGCGCTCGTCCTGATCGCCTTCGTCATGATCCTCAACCTGGTGGCCCGCGGCATCGCCCGCTGGAAGGCCCCGAAGACCGGCCGCTGAGGCCACGACATTCGGCTCCGCCGGTCGGCGGAGCACCCTGGGAAGTGATTCAGATGGCCAAGCGAATCGACGTCAGCGGCCTCTCCGCGTACTACGGCAACCACAAGGCGATCGACGACATCTCGATGACCGTCGAGCCCCGCTCCGTCACGGCCTTCATCGGCCCCTCCGGCTGCGGCAAGTCCACGTTCCTGCGCACCCTGAACCGGATGCACGAGGTCACGCCCGGCGGACGCGTCGAGGGCAAGGTGCTGCTGGACGACCAGAACCTGTACGGCAAGGACGTCGACCCGGTCGCCGTGCGCCGCATGGTCGGCATGGTCTTCCAGCGGCCGAACCCGTTCCCCACCATGTCGATCTTCGACAACGTGGCGGCGGGCCTGCGGCTGAACGGCAAGTACCGCAAGTCCCACCTCAACGACGTCGTCGAGCGCTCCCTCAAGGGCGCCAACCTCTGGAACGAGGTCAAGGACCGCCTCAACAAGCCGGGCTCCGGCCTCTCCGGCGGCCAGCAGCAGCGCCTGTGCATCGCCCGCGCCATCGCGGTCGAGCCGGAGGTCCTGCTGATGGACGAGCCCTGCTCCGCCCTGGACCCGATCTCCACCCTGGCGATCGAGGACCTGATCTGCGAGCTGAAGGAGCGGTTCACGATCGTCATCGTGACCCACAACATGCAGCAGGCCGCCCGCGTCTCCGACCGCACCGCGTTCTTCAACCTGGCCGCCGTCGGCCAGCCGGGCAAGCTGGTCGAGATCGACGAGACGGAGCGGATCTTCTCCAACCCGTCGGTCCAGGCCACGGAGGACTACATCTCCGGCCGCTTCGGCTGACCCTCACCGCCCCACAGACGTCCTGCGGTGCTGCATGGCGGTGCCACCGCACGACGAAGGGCCCGCCCCCTCACTCCCAGAGGGGGCGGGCCCGCTTCCGTCCCGTACCGCGGCGGGGGCCGCTAGCCGAAGAAGACCCGCACCGCGAAGAAGCTCACCGCCGCCACCACCGCGGCGGCCGGCATGGTGATGAACCACCCCAGGATGATGTTCTTCGCGACGCCCCAGCGCACCGCGTTGACCCGCTTCGTCGCGCCCACGCCCATGATCGCGGACGTGATCACGTGCGTCGTGGAGATCGGCGCGTGGAACATGAACGACGCCGAGTACATGACGGACGCCGCCGTCGTCTCCGCGGCGAACCCCTGCGGCGGGTCGAGCTCGATGATCCGGCGGCCCAGCGTCCGCATGATCCGCCAGCCGCCCGCGTACGTACCGAGCGACAGCATCAGCGCGCTGGCGACCTTCACCCACAGCGGGATCGGGTCCCCGGTCTGCTCGACGTCGGCGATGACCAGCGCCATCACCACGATGCCCATCGTCTTCTGGGCGTCCTGGAGGCCGTGGCCCAGCGCCATGGCGGCGGCCGAGACGGTCTGCGCGATCCGGAAGCCGCGCTTCGTCTTGTGCGGCCCCGCCTTGCGGAAGATCCACATGATCGCGGCCATCACCAGGTAACCGATGATCAGGCCGACGAACGGCGACACGAACATCGGGATGACGATCTTCTCCAGCACCCCGGACCAGATCACCTCCGTGCCGCCCGCCAGTGCCGCGCCCACCATGCCGCCGAAGAGCGCGTGGGAGGACGAGGAGGGCAGGCCGAAGTACCAGGTGATCAGGTTCCAGACGATCGCCCCGACCAGCGCGGCGAAGAGGATGCCCATCCCCTTGTCGCCGATCGGCGTGGCGATGATGCCCTCGCTGACGGTCTTGGCGACGCCGCTGCCCATGAAGGCGCCGGCGAGGTTCATGACCGCCGCCATCAGCAGCGCGGCGCGCGGCGTGAGCGCCCGGGTCGACACCGACGTGGCGATCGCGTTCGCCGAGTCGTGGAAGCCGTTCGTGTACGTGAAGAAGAGCGCGACCCCGACGGTCACGACCAGTGCGAAGGTGTCCACGGGACCTCAGGACTCCTTGACGGCGATGGTCTCCACCGTGTTCGCCACGTGCTCGAAGGCGTCGGCGGCCTCTTCCAGCACGTCCACGACCTGCTTCAGCTTCAGCACCTCGATGGCGTCGTACTTGCCGTTGAAGAGCTGGGCGAGCAGCTTGCGGTGGATCTGGTCGGCCTGGTTCTCCAGCCGGTTGACCTCGATCCAGTACTCGGTGAGGTTGTCCATCGTCCGCAGGTGCGGCATCGCCTCGGCGGTGAGCTCGGCGGCCCTGGCCAGCACCTCGATCTGCTGCTCGACGCCCTTCGGCAGCTCCTCGATGTTGTAGAGGACGACGAGGTCGACGGCCTCCTCCATGAAGTCCATGATGTCGTCGAGCGACGAGGCCAGGGCGTAGATGTCCTCGCGGTCGAACGGCGTGATGAAGGAGGAGTTCAGCTGGTGGAAGATCGCGTGGGTGGCGTCGTCCCCGGCGTGTTCGGCCGCCCGCATCCGCTCCGCGATGTCGGCCCTCGCGGACGCCTCCGCTCCCAGCAGTTCCATCAGGAGCTTCGAGCCGGTGACGATGTTGTCCGCCGACGCGGAGAACATGTCGTAGAAGCTCGTCTCCCGGGGGGTCAGACGAAAGCGCACGTGGGGTCCTTCGGTGCATGGATGTCGGTCAGGCTGATGCTAGGCGCATCATCCGGCCACGGCGAACCGGCGTTCCTCAGTGTCGCGCATCGGACACAGAGAACAGAACCGGCCCCGCACAATCCCGCGAGGATCGGTACCATATACCCGCGAGGGGTATACCGCCCTTTGTGGACCACGGGAGGACCCCCATGACGACCACCGAGCCGGCCGGCCTTCCGGTCACGGAGGCCCAGCGGACCCACGGTGACCACGATCACGCGGTGCACGGGTACCACAAGCAGAAGGACGAACACCTCAAGCGGCTGCGCCGGATCGAGGGCCAGATCAGGGGCCTGCAGCGGATGGTCGACGAGGACGTCTACTGCATCGACATACTCACCCAGGTCTCGGCGTCGACGAAGGCGCTGCAGTCCTTCGCGCTCCAACTGCTGGAGGAGCACCTGCGCCACTGCGTGGCCGACGCGGCGGTCAAGGGCGGCGACGAGATCGACGCGAAGGTGGAGGAGGCCACGAAGGCGATCGCCCGGATGCTGCGGACCTGACTTTCGGATCTGTCCGAAACCGATCGCCCCTCCCCGCCGGTACGTCCCTCCCCGCGGTACGCGCCGGCGCATCCGCTCACGCCCCGGCCGGGCCGCCTCCGGAACGACCGGTTCCCGGGGACACCTTCAGCACCTCGTCGATCCGGTCGGCGCTGAGCCGCTCCGCCTCGGTCGCCGAGGCGGCGATCATCAGATCGCCGCACAGCTCGATCTCGGCGAGTGCCATGTGGTCCTGGACGGTCGTCGTACGGAGGGGCCGAGCCACGCGCGTTCACCTCTTCCAGCCGGTGTCGGCTTCCCAGCGTAGGGAGCGCGACACGCACCTCGCATGACTCGTCCGGACCATTCTCGGGGCCGTCCGGATGGCCTCCCGCGGCCCTCCGCGGCCGGTTCGCGCCTGTTCCGCTTCCGGTCCACGCCTGTTCCGCTTCCGGTCCACGCCTGTTCCGCTTCCGGTTCGTGGCCGGTCCGCACCTGCTCCGCATCCACTCCGCGGCCGGTCCGCGCCTGCCCGCACCCACTCCGCGCCCGCTCCGCTTCCGGTCCACGTCCGGGCCCCCGATTCAACCGGCGATCTTCCCGGCGTAGATGTCCCGCTGCGGCGGCAGCGGCACGTCGACGGGCGCGCCGAACCCGTACAGCTCCGTCGTCGACTCCACGTCGACCTCCCGCTCCCCGTTCGTGAAGCTGAACCGGTGGCGGACCTTCCGCAGCCGCCCCTCCTCGTCCAGGTACGCGTCGAACGGCACCGTGTCCGTGGCGAACCCTTTCGCCGCGGCCGCCAGCGCCCCGCGCACGCGCGGCGGGGCGAGCCTCGCCGCGGCGGCGATGTCGGTGGTCCCCCGGTAGTGCGCGACCGGCACGCGCCCGATGCGGGCCTCGCCCACGTACGTGACGCGCCGCGCCGCCCGCAGCAGTTCGGCCGCCGCGCCCGGGTCGGTGGCGCCGCCCGTGACCAGGTTGCCGTCGGCGAGGGTGGTCGTGTCGATCCGCACCCACTTGTCGGCGGGGACGCCGGCGCCGCGGTTCTTCATGTACAGCGCGCCCGGCGTGAACAGCTCCGTGATCCTCCGGCGCGGCCGGTCACCGTCCTCGGGGAGCAGCACCCGCACCCGGCCGCGCCCGGCGCGGAAGTCGTAGCCGCCCTCGCCCTCGATGGTGAGCCGCGTCCCGCCCGTCGCCATCTCCAGAGCCGTCCTGGCCTTCGACGTGCCGGCCCGCACCAGCAGACCGGGCACCGCGCGCACGGCGTCGAGCGACCCGCCCGCGGCGCCGTCGCCGGCCTTCCCCCCGTTCGCGACGACCGCCCCGACGGGCGGGGCGGCGTCGGCCGCGCCCGGCGAGCACCCGGTGAGTCCCGTGGCCACCGCCGCCACCACCGCCGCGGTGGCGGTGACGGCGTCCGCGCCACCCGCCCGCCTGAGCTTCCGCACCACCATCGCCTGCCTACCCCCAACACCGTGCCGCTGCCTGCCGAACCCCCCGCCCTTCGGCCCGCGGCCTCCACGACCGGGGGACGACCCACTCGCATAACGACTGCTCCCGCCACCCGTCACGCCTTCCGGAACCCCCGGTACCGTGGACCCCGTGCACCCGCATGACGCGTCCCCGCCTCCGCCGGTCACCGGCGTCCCGCACCACACGAACACCATCGAACGCGGTGCCTTCGCCCTGGCGCGCTGCACCTGCGGCTGGTCGGGCCCGGCCCGCCGCTCCCGCGAACGGGCCCGGACGGACGCCGCCGCACACGTGTCGCAAGCCGCCGCGCACGGGCCGAACACCGTCGCGCACGGACCGGAATCCGTCGCGCACGTGTCGGAGCAGGAGCGGCCCGTGCCACAGTGACGCCATGGACCGGCGCGCGCTGCTGACCACGGGCCTGACGACAGGGCTGACCACGGCACTGGCCGCGACGGCGGGCTGCGCCGGGCCCGGCCCCGCGGACCCGCGCCCCGCCCCTTCCTCCCCACTTTCCCCGTCCGTCCCTTCCGCCCCTCCCTCCCCTTCTTCCTCCGCATCCCCTCCGGGCTCCCCGGCCCCGTCGACCGGGGCGGGTCGGGCACCCTCCTGGAAGGCCCTGGCCGAGGGCCTGGACGGGCTCCTCGTCCTGCCCGGCGACGAGGCGTACGCGACGGCGCGCCAGCTCTACAACCGCCGCTTCGACGGCCTGCGCCCGGCGGCGGTCGCGTACCCGGCCGGCGAGGAGGACGTACGGGAGTGCCTGGCGTTCGCCCGCCGCCACGGCATCCGGGTCGCGGCCCGCAACGGCGGACACTCGTACGGCGGTTGGTCCAGCGGCGACGGGCGGCTCGTCGTGGACGTGTCGCGGCTGGCGGGGGTGGAGGCGGACGGCGGGTCCGGCGCCGTCGTCGGGGCGGGCGCGCGGCTGGTGTCCGTGTACCGGGCGCTGGCCGCCCGGGGCCGCACCGTGCCGGCCGGCTCGTGCCCCACGGTCGGGGTGACCGGCCTGACGCTGGGCGGCGGGCACGGGGTCGTCTCCCGCGCGTACGGCCTGACCTGCGACAGTCTGGAGGCGGCGACCCTGGTGACGGCGGACGGCCGCACCGTGCGGGCGTCCGCCGAGGAGGAACCGGACCTGCTGTGGGCGCTGCGCGGCGGCGGGCTCGCCGGATTCGGCGTGGTGACGGGGCTGCGGTTCCGTACGCACCCGGCGCCGCCCACGGTGACCGCCTACCTGGGCTGGCCCTGGCCGCGGGCGCGGGCGGTGCTGGCGGCCTGGCAGGAGTGGGGCCCGGACCAGCCGGACGAGGTCTGGTCGCAGCTCCACCTGTCGGCCGGCGCGGGCGGCGGGACCCCGTCGGTGACCGTGACGGCGCTGACCCTGGGCGGCCGCGGTGACCTGGAGGACGCGCTGGACCGGCTCGTGGACCGGGTGGGCGCCCCGGCGCCGTCGGTGGCGCTGCGGGAGCGGGGGTTCCTGGAGGCGATGCTGGCGTTCGCGGGATGCGCCGACCTGACGGACGAGCAGTGCCGGCTGCCGGGTTCGCTGCCGGGGCGGAGCCCGCGGGGGGCGCTGGGCCGGGAGACGTACACGGCGCTGTCGGACTTCTTCGACCGCCCGCTGCCGCGGGCCGCGCAGGCGGCGCTGACGACGGCGGTCGAGTCGTTCGCGCGGACGACGGTGGAGGAGGGCGGGGGCGGCGGCTCGGTGGCGCTGACGGCGCTGGGCGGCGCGGTGAACCGGGTCGCCCCGTCCGCGACGGCGTTCGTCCACCGCCGGTCGCGGATGCTCGCGCAGTACAACGCGTCGTGGCGCCCGGGCACGCCGGGAACGGCACAGGAGCGGTGGCTGCGGCGGACGCGGGACGCGATGCGGCGGTACGCGTCGGGGCGGGCGTACCAGAACTACCCGGACCCGGCACTGGCCGGCTGGCGGCGCGCGTACTACGGGGAGGCGGCGGACCGCCTGGCGGCGCTGCGGGGCCGGTACGACCCGGCGGGCCTCTTCGCCCACACCCAGTCGCCGTAGCCGGCCCCGGCCCGGCCGCCCCGGGCAGAACGGCCAGGAGGCCGGAACGGCCAGGAGGCCGGAACGGCTAGGCGGCGAGGTCGCGCTCCGCGCCGCCGTCCGGCTCCCGGCGCGGGTCCGTCAACTCGACCGTCTCGTGCCGCGCACCGCCCTGGGTCGCCTTCCGGGACCGTACGAGCCACCCCGCGCGAGGGGAGCGGGCGACGGCGGAGGCGAGCGGCGTCAGCAGCGCCAGGGCGACGGGGGCGAGGAGCAGGGCGACGGCGGTGCCGAGGGCGAAGCCGCCGACGACGTCGGTCGGGTAGTGGACACCCATGTAGACGCGGCAGAAGCCCTCCGCGAGGGCGAGGGCGATGGCGGCGAGGCCGAAGCGCTTGTTGGCGATGAACAGGCCGACGGCGATGGCCATGGCCATGGTGGAGTGGTCGCTGACGAACGAGAAGTCCGTCTTGCCCTCCACGAGGACCTCCAGCCCGTCGTGGTCGTAGAACGGCCGGGGCCGTTCGACGAAGCCGCGGATCGGGACGTTGACCAGCACGGCGACCGCGGCGGCGAGCGGCGCCCAGACGATCGCGGCGGCCGCGGCGACGGAGTCCGGCGGCGCGCCGCGCCGCCGGACGCTCCACCAGCACCAGAGGGCGACGAGGACGAGACCGAGCATGATCCCGTACTCGCCGACGAACCCCATGACGCGGTCGAACCAGCCCGGGGCGGCCTTCGCCAGCCCGTTGATGTCGTAGAGCAGGCTGACATCGGGGTTCGTGCCGTCCGATGCGAGTCCGGCCATGCGCTGCGGCCCCTTGCCTTGTACTGCGGTGCGGTGGGTGTGGTCAGTCGGGGGAACGACCCGCGCGGAGGGTACGTTCCACCCTCCACGGAACGCTCACACGACGTTACCGAAGAGAGATCCCCGCGCTGCGGCCGGGTCTGCCCGATCAGGCGTCAGTCCCGTGCTGCGGCAGGGCTTCCGCCCCGTCCCGGGTCACGCGGGTGGCGCCGAAGTAGTCCGGCGTGTCGATCTTGTCGAAGCGGATGACGGCGCCGGTGTAGGGCGCGTTGATCATGTACCCGCCGCCGACGTACATGCCGACGTGCCGGATGGCCCGGGAGTCCGTCAGGTCGTCGGAGAAGAACACGAGGTCCCCGGGGAGCAGCTCGTCCCGGGAGGGGTGGGGCCCGGCGTTGTACTGGTCGTTGGCGACGCGCGGCAGGTCGATGCCCACGGTCCTGTACGCGGCCTGGGTGAGCCCGGAGCAGTCGAACCGGCCGCCGTGCTCGGGCGTGCCCTCGCCGCCCCACAGGTAGGGCTTGCCGAGCTGCTTCTGCGCGAAGTAGATCGCCCCGGCCGCCTGCCGCGACGGTTCGACGGGACCGACGGGCCGGGCGAAGCTCTTCTCCAGGGAGCGGATGATCCGGACGTAGTTCTGCGTCTCCTTGTACGGGGGGACGCCCCCGTACTTGATGACGGCGTACGCCCCGGCGTTGTAGGCGGCCAGCATGTTGTCGGTCGGATCGCCGGGCACGTCCTTCACGTACGTGGCGAGCGAGCAGTCATAGGAGGCGGCCGACGGGATGGCGTCGTTCGGGTCCCACACGTCCCGGTCGCCGTCCTTGTCGCCGTCGACGCCGTGCGCGGCCCAGGTGCCGGGGATGAACTGCGCGATGCCCTGCGCCTGGGCGGGGCTCTGCGCACGGGGGTTCCAGCCGCTCTCCTGGTACAACTGCGCGGCGAGCAAGGCCGGGTTGACGGCCGGGCAGAGGTTCCCCCACCGCTGCACGAGCGGCTGGTACGCGGCCGGGACGGCCCCCTTGGCCAGCCCGACGACCCCCCGCACGCCGCCCCCGCCGACGAGCTGGGCGGCGACGATGTAGGTGCCGACGACGAGGAGCGCGACGAAACTCAGGCAGACCCCGAAGACGACCCCGCCCACCAGCCACGTCTTACGCACCGTCAAAACCCCCGTCGGCAGTAGGGCCTCATCCGCGCCTCCGCCAGTTTAGGCGCCGGACGCCCACCCGAGCAGGTGCGGAGGCCCACCACAGCCGAAAATCAGCAGATGTGACGGTCCGACATCCGACTGGGCGGGGGAGGTAGCTTGCCGGTGAACTCCTCGGCGGCCTCCCCGCCACCCCGACACCCGGCTGCGCGGGGGCCTGCCGACCAGCGCGATCGGTCAGACCGGGTCGGGTCGACACCCGGCTGTACGGGAGCGCCCACGGGGGCCGCGGAGGGGCGACCGCGGCCGAGTGGTCTGCGGGGGCCCGCGGGTGACCGCGGCCGGCCGCCCCGCGGGCCGGCGACTGCCGCCCGGGCCGTCCGCCCGGGCGGTTCCGGTGTACGCACATGAACATCGGGCCAACAGGAGGGGCCCGGCGCCACCCGGAACGTCCACCCCGTCCAGTGCCGCCGCCACCGCCGTCACGGCGACCGTGAGCAGCACGGCCGGCGACCCCGGCGCCCCGTTCGGCTCACCCCTTCCTGCCGCGCGGCCCCGAGGGACAAATCCGCGTTACCCCGCGCTGACCTGCGGTGACGACCGGCGCTTCCACTTCGTCAGATGAGGCCGCACAGGGAGAGCGACCATCGCGCCACCCCGGTCCCATCCCGCCCCGAACCCCTCCACCCGGCCCCCCTCCACCCCCGTCCGACCTCCGACCGACCCCCGCCAAGTGGTCTGGACCACTGCGCTACTCTGGGCGTGCAGCCGCAAACGGCTGTGCCACATCCCGGCCGACGACCAGGCCGGGGCCAGCACCACAGGAGAGCACCATGGGGAACAAGGTGAGCCGTCTCGGAGACTCCGGGGGAACGGCCGCCGCGATCGCCGTCATCGCACTGACCGCCGTCGCCATCGTGGTCCTGGGCTACTTCCTCCTCAGCCAGACCGGGTAGCCCCGACCCTGACGGGCGATCAGCCCGCGCCCACCCACGCGCGCCGCGCACCGCGCAACCGCCGCCGCCGGAAGCATTCCGCCGGCGGCGTCGCCGTTCACGGACAAACTCCCACCCAAGGGACAACGACGGTCATTGCCCGCAGTCACGCTCCGTGATACACAGAGTGACCACACATGTATCCGTACGAGCCCGATCCCCCACCGACGCAGGTCAGAGGGGTCGGCTCGGTCAAACGTGCGGGGATCGGGTAAAGAGACCCGCCAAGACGTCGTACGCCGGCGGTTCCATCAGCGAAGATAGTTGACGACCCATGCCATCCGGCGGGGTGTCAGATTACCGAACAGGGGCGGTGAGTTACATGTACCTGGCGGCCGAAAAGGGCGACATCACCACCATCATTGGCGGAATCGCCCCGAACTGGGGACCCTTCGGAAGCCTGGGCAACCAGGCCCGCGTAATGATCGAGATCGTGATGGCCGTAGCCATCCTGCTGTGCCTCGGCATCGCCATCTGGGGGGCGGCCAAACAGCGCATCGGCGCGACCGCGCTGCGGGACACGTTCAGCGCCGAGCAGGGCAAGGGCCTGATCGTGGCCGGCCTGACCGGCGTCTTCATCATCGGATCGCTCGGCACGCTGTTCACCATCGTGTACGGGATGGCCGTCTAACCCGCCCCGCCCGCCCCGCCTTCGGCTCCGGCGCCCGCAGAGGATGCGTCTCCTGATGTCCACTCACCCCACCGCGCACGTGTCGCGGACAGCAGCACGGCAGCAGTCGTCGTTCGAGGAGGCGTACCCGTCATGAGCTTCGGCGACGAGTACGAGGGCGGGAGCGGCCGGGGCAGGGGCGGCCGGAGCGGCACGGGGCGGACCCGCACCCGCCTCCCCGGGAACGAGCCCGCCGACGACTTCGGCGACGGCTTCGGCGGCCCGGCGCGGCGCCCGCCGCGCGCCTCGCGGTCGCTGGTGACGGTCGTCGGCGTGGTCGTCCTGCTGATCGCCGCGATCGCCTTCGCGAACCGCTCCGGCGGCGGCGACGGCGAGGACACCGCGAAGGGCCCCCGCGAGGGGGCCGCCGCGCCCACGGCGGCGACCGGCACGAAACCCGTCACCGGCAGGAACGGCACGATCCCGGCCGGCTTCGCCCGGGACGAGCAGGGAGCACAGAGCGCGGCGGCGAACTACGCGGTGGCGCTCGGCTCCGCCGAGATGTTCGACAGGGTGAAGCGCGACGAGATCCTGACCGCCATCATCACCCCGTCGCGTCTGAAGCACTTCCAGAGCACCCTCGACAAGGCGTATTCGCCGTCCTTCTACCAGAACGTCGGTCTCAAGTCCGACGGCACCGCGCCCGAAGGGTTCACGTTCGTCTCCCGCACGGCCCCCATCGGTACGAAGATCATGAGTCTCAACGGTGGCCGGGCCACGGTCGAAGTCTGGTGCGCTGGTCTCTTCGGCCTGGCCGGGGAGGGTTCCACCAAGCCGGTCACGAATGGCTGGTTCACCATCACAATGGAGCTGGAGTGGGTGAACAACGACTGGAAGGCAGTGTCCCACTCGCAGAAGGAGGGGCCGGCCCCGGTAGGCGGTGACACCCGTGCCTCCAGCGCAGAAGAAATCGCTGACGCTGTGATCGGGTTCGGAGGATTCACCTATGCCCGCTGACGCCCGGCGCCGCGCCGCTGCCCTCGGCACACTGCTGGTGTCCGTTCAGACGTCCGTGGTCCTGTTGGCCGGGCACGCCGTGGCGGCACCCACGCCCACCCCGTCACCCACCCCCTCCCCCGGCCGGAGCAACGACCCCTGCGACCTCATCCACGGCCCCTCCCGCGACTTCTGCGAGAGCGAGGACGGCGGGAGCACCTCCCGCTCCGTCAACCCCCTCGAACCCGGCGACGCCGTGGACCCGCTCTCCTCCCTCGCCCGCGGCTGCGCCGACGCCGCCGCGTGGACCGTCGACAAGCTGAGCGCCGCCGTCGACAGCACCGCCGCCGTCGACTTCACGAACCCGCAGTTCCTCAAGCAGTACGCCGTCGTCTTCGCCGCCTCCACCATCCTCACCCTCGTCCTCTGGCTGCTCGCCGTCGCCAAGCGGGCCATCCGGGGCGTGCCGCTGGGCACCGCGCTCTCCGAGGCCGTCGGGTTCCTCTGGCTGACCGTGCTCGCCTCCGCGTTCACGCCGCTGATCCTGCACACCGTCGTCTCCGCGACCGACGGCGTCACCGAGGTCATCGCCTCCGGTACGGGCGGCCAGACCGACGAGTTCTTCGGGTCGTTCTCCGCCGCCCTCAAGAAGGGCGACGACATCGGCGGCGGGCCGATCATGCTGATCGTCGTCGCGCTCGTGTCGATCCTCGCCGCGGGCATCCTGTGGCTGGAGCTCGTGATCCGCGCCGCCCTGCTCTACGTGGGCGCGCTCCTCGGGACCGTCGTGTACGCGGGGCTCGTCGACAAGAACATGTGGGGCCACGTCCGCCGCTGGGCCGGCATCATGATCGCGATCATTCTGGTGAAGCCCGTCATCGTGATCGTCCTCGGCCTCGCCGGGGCGCTCTCCTCCGGTGACGGCCCCGACGCGTTCTCCGCCGTCGTCTCCGGCCTCGCGATCATCCTGCTGGCGATCTTCGCGTCCGCCGCCATCTACCGCTTCGTGCCCGGCTTCGGCGACGAGATCGCCACCGCCCGCACCAACCGGAAGCAGGCCACCGACGGCGCGCAGGCCGCCGCCGTCATCTCCTCCCCCGCCGCACTGGTCTCCCAGGGCATCAAGACCCACAGCTCCCGCAGCCACCAACAGCAGAGCGCCGGCGCCCCGGCCGGGTCCCACGCCGTCTCCGGCGGTGTCGCCGCCCACAGCGGCCGGGGCGGCGGTACGCCCACGGGCACGCCCCCGCCGCGCAGCGCGCCCAGCCCCTCGGCGACCACCAACAGCCCGCACACCAGCCGCGGCACCAGCAACACCGGTAACAACAGCAACAACAGCTCAGGAGGTGGAGGGCGGTGACGACCCAGTCCCATCCGATCACGCCCCGCCGCACGTACCTCATCGGCCGCGCCCGGCCGAACGCGATCATCGGCAAGAACCGCGAGACCGGCGAGATCGCCCTGATCATCGCCGGCGCGTTCGTCGGCATGATGTGCGGCCTCCTCGTCCCGGTCCTCTCGCTGCGCATCGTGCTGCTCGCCGGGTTCCCGATGCTCGCCCTCGCCGCCGTGTACGTCCCCTACCGCGGCCGGACCTTCTACCGCTGGTACGAGGTGAACCGCAGCTACAAGCGGGTCCTCCGCAAGGGCACCACGTACCGCTCCGCCGCCATGGAGGCCGGCACCCGCCTCGACGGCCGCGAGGTCGAGATCGGCCCCCCGCCCGGCATCGGCCGCATCAACTGGCTCTCCGCCCCCTTCGGCCCCGACGAGATCGCCGTGCTCCTCCACGCCGACCGCCGCACCGTCACCGCCGCCATCGAGATCGAGGGCCCCGGAGTCGGCCTGCGCGACAGCGAGGACCAGGAAGCCCTGGTGGACCGTTTCGGTACGCTCCTCAAGCACGTCGCCAACGGGGACGGCTTCGTCACCCGCATCCAGATGCTCGCCCGCACCCTCCCCGCCGACCCCGACGCCCACGCCAAGGACGTCGCCCAGCGCGGCGACCCCCACGCCCCGCGCTGGCTCCTCGACTCGTACGACCAGCTGCTCTCCATGGTGTCGACCTCCAGCGAGCAGCACCGCGCGTACCTCGTCGCCTGCATGCACTACACGCGCGAACTGGCCGCCGAGGCCCACGCCATCGCCCGCGCCACCCGCCACGCCGGCGGCAGGCGGCAGAGGCTCGACAAGGACGCCGGGCTCGCCGTCGTCATGGCCCGCGAACTGACCGACATCTGCGCCCGCCTCGCCGAGGCCGACATCCGCGTCCGCCAGCCGCTGGGCCAGTCCCGCCTCGCGTCGCTCGTGCACTCCATGTACGACCCGGACCACCCCATCGATCACATCCAGGCCATGTCGAAGCGCAACGCCTGGCCGGCCGAGCTCGACGCCGTCGAACCGACGTACCTCCAGGCGAAGACCCGCGAGTCCACGACCCGCGCCCCCTGGTGCCACGCCACGGCCTGGGTCAAGGAGTGGCCGATGACCCCCGTCGGCGTCAACTTCCTGGCGCCGCTGCTCGTCCACACCCCCGACGTGATCCGCACGGTCGCCGTCACCATGGACCTCGAACCGACCGAGGTCGCCATCGAGCGGATGCTGACCGAGAAGACGAACGACGAGGCCGAGGCGAGCCGCGCCGCCAAGATGAACCGCACCGTCGACCCCCGTGACATCGCCGCCCACGGCAGGCTCGACCAGCGGGGTGAAGACCTCGCCAGCGGCGCGGCCGGTGTCAACCTCGTCGGGTACATCACCGTGTCGTCCCGCTCGCCCGAGGCCCTCGCCCGGGACAAGCGGACGATCAGGGCGTCCGCCGGCAAGTCGTACCTGAAGCTGGAGTGGTGCGACCGCGAACACCACCGCGCGTTCGTGAACACGCTCCCCTTCGCGACCGGCATCCGCCGGTGAACCGACGGCCGGCGGCACGGACGCGGACGCCGTACGGGCCGCAGACACCGACACCGTACGGGCCGCAGGAGCCGCGGCGGCCGCACGGCCCGCACGGCCCGCACGGCCCGCACGGCCCGTACGGGCGACCAGGACGAGACGATAGGACGATAGGGGCCTGATGATGCGCGATCCGCTGTCCGTCCTCACCGAAGCCTTCACCTCCTTCCTCTTCGGGAAGGTGGAGACCACCCGCCTGCCCGTCCGCACCTCCACCGGCCAGGCCCAGGCCGTCTACCTGCCGACCGCGGCGCCCGGCCTGGGCGACTCCGGCGTGATCATCGGCCGGGAGGTCTACAGCGGCAAGGGCTACATCTACGACCCGTTCCAGCTCTACGGGCAGCAGCTCCCCGCCCCGCACTGGCTGGTCCTCGGCGAGTCCGGCAACGGCAAGTCGGCGCTGGAGAAGACGTACGTCCTGCGCCAGCTCCGCTTCCGCGACCGCCAGGTCGTGGTCCTCGACGCGCAGGGCGAGGACGGCGTCGGCGAGTGGAACCTCATCGCGGAGCAGCTGGGGATAACGCCCATCCGCCTCGACCCGATGGCCGCCCTCGACGACGGCATCCGCCTCAACCCGCTCGACCCGGCCATCACCACCACCGGCCAGCTCGCGCTGCTGCGCACCATCATCGAGGTCGCGATGGGCCACAGCCTCGACGAGCGGTCCGGCTTCGCCCTGAAGGTCGCCCACGCGTACGTCAACGAGACGATCACCGACCGCCAGCCCGTCCTCACCGACATCGTCGAGCAACTCCGCCACCCGGAGCCCGAGTCGGCGGCGGCGATGAACGTCGACACGGACGACGTACGCGCCTGGGGCCTCGACGTCGCGCTCGTCCTCGACCGGCTCGTCGACGGTGACCTGCGCGGCATGTTCGACGGGCCGACGACCGTCGGCATCGACCTCGACGCGCCGCTCACCGTCTTCGACCTGTCGCACATCGACCGCAACTCCATCGCCATGCCCATCCTCATGGCGATCGTCGGCGTGTGGCTGGAGCACACCTGGATCCGCCCCGACCGGAAGAAGCGCATCTTCCTCGTCGAGGAGGCGTGGCACATCATCAACAGCCCGTTCGTCGCCCAGCTCTTCCAGCGGCTGCTGAAGTTCGGCCGGCGCCTCGGCCTGTCCTTCGTCGCCGTCGTCCACCACCTCAGCGACGTGGTCGACGGGGCGGCGGCCCGGGAGGCGGCGGCCATCCTCAAGATGGCCTCCACCAGGACCATCTACGCCCAGAAGGCCGACGAGGCCCGGGCCACCGGACGGGTCCTCGGCCTGCCCCGCTGGGCCGTGGAGATCATCCCGACCCTCACCCCCGGCATCGCCGTCTGGGACGTCAACGGCAACGTCCAGGTCGTCAAACACCTGGTCACCGAGGCGGAACGGCCCCTCGTCTACACCGACCGCGCCATGACCGAGTCCTCCGCGCCCGAACTGCCGGAGGACCTCAAGGCCGCCGAGTGGGAGGCGGAGCAGCGGGCGGCCCTCATGGAGCGGCAGATGAACGGCTCGCCCGAGTCGACGGTGGCGTGACGTGGACCGCGCACCGGACGTACGGGGCGGAGGCGCCGAGCGGGGCGTCCCCGACGGCCTGCTCGTGGGACTGCTGGGGTTCCTGCTCGGCATGACACTGGCGGTGTGGACGGCAACCGGCCTGGCCGGGCTGTTCGCGCACGGCTCCTGGCCGCCGGGGGTCACCTTCACCCGCACCCCGCTGGCCCTGCGCCACCTGGTCACCGACCCGCAGGACCTGGCGGGCGCGTGGCCGCTGACGCCGGCCGATCAGCTACCCGGGTACGGGGTGTTCTGGGGGCTGCTGATCGGCGAACTGATGGTGGCCGTGGTGCTGGCGGTGTTCGTGGTGGGTACGGTGGCCCGCTGGAGGGCGGTACGGGCGGCGGCCCGCGCCCGGCACGGCCGCCCTGCCACGGTCACCCCGGCCACCGCCCCGGTGGCCCCCACGACGACCACCCCGGCCGCCGCCCCGCAACCGGCCGCCGCGGCACCCGCCCCGGCGCCCGCGCCCGTACGAGAACCGGCGCCCGCCCCAGGGCCCGCGCCCGTACCAGAGCCCGCATCCGCCCCGGTGCCCGCGCCCGATCCGGTACCGGAGCCCCGTACGGCCCCGGTCGAAGCCGCCCCGGCCCCCGTCCCCCGCGGCGCCACCGTCCCGCCCGCCCCCGCCGCCTTCCCGGCGCCCCGCACCCCGGCTCCGCGCCTCTTCTACGGCGACCGCGCCGCCCGCCGCCCCCGCGCCCTCCAGGCCGTCCTGGACGCCGAGGGCCCCGTCCTCGTCGTCACGTCCGATCCCACGCTGTGGGCGGAGACGAAGGACGCCCGCGCCAAGCTGGGCCCGGTCGTCCTCTACGACCCGGGCCACCTCTGCGACACCCCGGCGCGCCTCCACTGGTCGCCCGCGGACGGCTGCGACGACACCGCCACGGCAGCGGCCCGCGCCGCCGCGCTCCTCGCCCCCGTACGCCCCCGGGCCCGCGTGGACGCCGCCGTCGCCGACACGGCCGAGACCCTGCTGCGCTGCTGGCTGCACGCCGCGGCCGTCGACGGCCGGCCGTTCAAGCAGGTGCACCGCTGGGCACAGCACCACGGCACGGCCCACGAGCCGGTACGCATCCTCCGTACGCACCCCAAGGCCACCAACAGCCACGCCGGTCTCCTGGAGTCGGCGCTCACCGCCCACCCCGAACGCCGCGACGCCGCACGGGCGCTGACCTCCCGCGCCCTCTCCGCCCTTTCCTCGGTCCACATCCGCGAGGCGTGCACCCCGCATCGAACCGATGCGCTGACCCTGGCATCATTCGCCGCCGAAGGGGGCACCCTCTATGTGGTGGGCGAACCGATCGAGGACCCCCGGACGAACCCCGGGGCGATGCCCCTCCTCACCGCCCTCGCCTCGCACGTGGTCGAGCACGGCCGCCGCATGGCCGCACGGTCATCCGACGGTCGGCTCGACCCACCAATGACCCTGGTCCTCGACGACGTGGCCGCCGTCGCTCCGCTCCCCCACCTTCCGGAGCTCCTCGCCACCGGCCACGACCAGGGCCTCCCGGCGCTCGTCCTGCTCCGCTCCCGGGAACAGGCCCGCGCCCGCTGGCAGGAACCCCTCACCGCGCCGGCCCCGTAAGCCCGCCCACCAGCCCGACCGAGACACAGGCCCCGGGACCACCAGCCCACCCACGAGCCCGGCCGCGGCACAGGCCACCCAGGGAACCCCCAGCACGGGGCAGCCGGCCCCTCAGCGCCCCGGCGACCCCTCCTCGGCGCCCACGCGCACACCCGGCCGCCACATCTCGTACTCGTGCTCCACCCCGCCCGGATCCCCCTCCACCAGCAGGGACCGCCCGCTCGGCGCGAACGCCGCCTTCCGGTACAGCGCCGCCGCCCGCGCGTTCCGCTCGTGCACGTACAGCCGTACCCGTCGCACCACCGGCTCCCGCAGCGACCACGACCAGTCCACGGCCGCCCGCAGCAGTTCCTCCGCCGCGCCGGCGCCCCGCGCCTCGGGCCGCAGGTACACGCCGACGAGGTGCGTCTGGTCCACCTCCGGCACCTCGCCGAACAGCACCTCCTGGCCGCGCCGTTCGAGCAGCGCGGTCGCCGACCCGATCCACCGCCCGTCGGGCGCGACGGCCACGACCTGCCTCCCGGTCGCGCTGCCCTCCGCGGCGCCTTCGGTCCGCTCCCGCCAGTACGCGTCGGACCGCGTCACGGCGGCCTCGTAAGTGTCCAGGAAGGCGAGCCGCGCAGCCGGGTCCCGCAGGGCGTCCAGCCGGAGGTCCCGCACCTCGCGCCACTCCTCGGCCCGCACGGGACGCACCAGATAGGTCATCCCCCGATCCTCCCCACCGCCCCCGCCCCGGAGCAACCGCATAATCCCGTCGTACCCCGGTACGACGGCCCCGCCCGCGCTCCCACCCCCGGTCGGACGCCCCGCCGCGCCCCGCTCCTTGGCGTCGACGGCATGATCCAGGCACACGAACTCACCAAGACGTACGGCGCGAGACCGCCGTCGAGGACCTCACCTTCACCGTCCGCCCCGGCACCGTCACCGGCTTCCTCGGCCCGAACGGCGCCGGCAAGTCCACCACCCTGCGCATGCTCCTCGGCCTGGACGCGCCGACCCGCGGGCGCGCCACCGTCAACGGCCGCTCCTACGCCTCCCACCCGGCGCCGCTCACCCGGGTCGGCGCCCTCCTGGAGGCCCGCGCCGTCCACCCGAGCCGTACCGCCCGCGCCCACCTGCACTCCCTCGCCCTCACCCACGGCCTGCCGCGCCGCCGCGTCACCGAGGTCCTGGAGACGACCGGCCTGACGGCCGTCGCGGACCGCCGGGTGAAGGGCTTCAGCCTCGGCATGGGCCAGCGTCTCGGCATCGCCTCCGCCCTCCTCGGCGACCCGGCGACACTCGTCCTCGACGAGCCGGTCAACGGCCTCGACCCGGAGGGCGTCCTGTGGATCCGCACCCTCCTCAGGTCCCTCGCCGCCGAGGGCCGCACCGTCCTCGTCTCCTCCCACCTGATGTCCGAGACGGCCCTCACCGCCGACCGCCTGATCATCTGGCGGGCTTCCGGCCCGGGAATGCGAAAAGCCCCGTGCCTTCCGGCACGGGGCTTCCCGTCACAATTTGTTCGGCA
>NZ_JAWCTQ010000038.1:0-75689 GCF_032423885.1 Streptomyces tamarix
GCCCGCGGGGCGCCCCGGACGGCTCGGCCGGCCGCCGCGCGGCCCCTCAGTCGGTGACGTACGTGTGGGTGAGGAACTCGATCGAGTGGCCGTCGGGGTCCTCGACGTACACGCCGCGGCCTTGGTGGTCGTGGTTGATCCGCTGAGGCTGCCGGTGGTGCGGGTCGGCCCAGTACGGCAGGTTCCGCTCCTTGACGCGGGCGAGGATCTCGTCGAACTCGTCCTCGGAGACGAGGAGGGCCAGGTGCTGGGGGACGATCGCGCCGGAGTCGTCGAGGTAGTCGAGGGTGACTCCGCCGTCGAGCGGAACACTGGCGAAGGGACCGAACGGCTCGGGGTCCGGTGCGGCCAGCAGCCCGGTCAGGAAGCGGGCGCCGGCGAAGCGGTCCCGGCTGCGGACGATGGTGTGGTCGAGACGTGCGGGCACGGTGTTCCCTCCTTGACCTCGTCGGGTGCCTTCACGCTATGCCGGGGGGCCGGCACGGGGGATCGGGCACGAGGACCAGATCGGGGGTCCCGAAAGACGTAGGGAAACCGTCGGGGGCCCGAAGACGGGATCACCCGCACGGACGCCGCCGTCCGTGCGGGTGAGGGCCGTGGGCCGTCGCTCTCAGTGGCGGCCGCCGCGCAGCTTGCCGAGCAGCCGGCGGGCCTGCTCCCGCTTGCGCGGGTCGGCGGCGGCCCGCCGCGCCTGGTCCGTCAGCTTCCGCCCCTGCGGGCTGCGGCCGAACTCCTTGAGCCGATTCATCAGACCGGACATGACCTCTCCTCTTCGTACGGACGGGAACGGACGCTCAGCGGAAGAACGCCAGGTAGTAGTCGGCGAACTCCATGCGGTGTCCACCGTCGTGGTCGTGCTTGTCCGGAACGTACTCCGGAGCGTTCTTGATCTCCTCCTTGGCGCGGGAGACGTGGACCAGCCGCTGCTCGCTGTCCACGGAGGTGATGATCCCGGCGGGGAGGAGGACCTGCTTGCCGAAGATCCACGGCCCCGTGTCCACGACGAGGTAGCACGCGCCGACCTCGGCCGAGTGCTTGTCGACCTTGCCGACGGTGCCGTCCGTCGCCTCGACCTTGTACCCGGTCAGGTCGGTGCCGGGCACGTAGTTCGCCGCCTCGGGGCAGGCCCAGATGTCCGTGTGCACGTCACACTCCTCCTCACACCCCGCTGGGGGGTCGATGTGTGACACCCGTCTGCCCCGCGGACCGGTGTCCATACCTGCCCGGCACGGCCACCGGCAACCCCTCCGCCAAGCCGTTCCACCGTGGTGGCGGCTCCGCACGCGGGTTTGCGCTTCCGCTCCGCCCTCCCCTTCCCGCACCCGGTCCTGACCCCTCGTCAGCGCCATGGGCAAAGGCCGGGTCAGGGCGAGGGGAAGGACCGGGGCAGATCCGGGAGGGCGGGACGCTGCCGTCCCCGCAACCAGGCCACACCGGTTGTTCCACCGGTCCCGGGCGCGTCCGCGATGAACCGCTCCGCGACGCGGATGTGCCCGCGCTGCCACTCCTCCACGGTCGACGCCAGCGCGCCCAGGCTCCGCACGACACGCTCGGAGCCGTCCGAGGCGGCCCCCTCCCGCCGCACGGCGGAGCGCAGGGCCGCGGTGAGCGGACTGGGACGTCCGTCGATCCCCATCAGGGAGAGGAAGGAGGAGAACTGGTGCGACTGGGCGGCGCTGGCGCCTCCCAGCCCCGGACGGAAAGCCGCGAACTCCTCCACGGGAAGGTGGTCGAACAGCCGGAGGAGGTCCCTCAACGCCGCCACCAGGGCGTCGGCGCGTTCCAGGTCCTCGTGGACCCGCGGCCAGTCGACCCGCGGACTCCGCAGCCCCTCGATCGCGGCGTGGGTGTCCGCCAGGAGCTGCTTCAGGAGCAGTTCGGAAGCCTGGTGCACCACGATGAAGAAGTGCTCGCTGCTGCGCCTGCGGGCGAACTCGGGGCCGGTCACCGGCTGCTGCAGTTCCAGCAGCCGGTCGAGCCGCAGGTAGCGACCGTATTCAGTGCCCATGTGCCTTCCGCTCCCGTAGGCGCCGGGTGCGGGCCGGCGCGGTGCGCCTTCCCCGGCCCGGCGTCCGGGCCGCTCGGCGGCCCTCCTGCGGAACCGTCCGGCGGGCGTCCCCCGCAGGGGCCGGGCCGTGGCCCGGGCGCCTCGTCGTCCGGAGGGGAGGAGACCCGGACGGCGGCACGCGGAGCCGCTTCCCATGCTAGGCGCGGCTCCGGCCGGCGGCGACTCGATCCCGACGGCGACCGGGTCCCGGAAGCCGGCCGCCCTCCCCCCGGCCGGGCGGGGCGCCGAGGCGGTCCCGTCGGAGTGCGGGGAGGAGGCCCCCGCCCCAGGAGGGCGGCGGCGACCGGGTCCCGTTCGCCCGACCGGAAGGCCCGCGGTGGGCCGCCCGGGCGCCTCCCCTGTGGGCCGTACCGGTGAGCCGGCCCTCGACAGGGTGCCGTACGGGGCAGGAATGAGCGCATCCGTGCCGGGGCCCGGGACGGAAGCACGGACGACGGGGGGCCGGAAGACCGAAGGGAACGCGCATGCCCGGTACGCGCACGACCAGGGCCCGCGGCGACGGCCGGGCCGGGCGGGGCGGCACGCCGCGCACGGCGCGCGACGCCACCGCGGCCGTCGAGGCGGTCCTCGCCGAGCACCTCGACGCCCGGCTGCACGAGGCGCGCGAGGTGGACCGGGTGTACGCCCGGGACGTCGCGGACCGCGTCGCCGCCTTCACCCGGCGCCGCGGGAAGCGCCTGCGCGCGGCCTTCGTGTGGTGCGGCTGGCGCGCGGCCGGCGGGACCGGCGACCCGGGGACCGTGCTGAGGGTCGGCGCGGCCCTCGAACTCCTCCAGGCGTGCGCCCTCGTGCACGACGACGTCATGGACGAGTCGCCGATGCGCCGCGGGGCGCCGTCCGTGCAGGCGGACTTCGCCCTCATGCACGGCACGGCCCGCATGAGGGGCGCCCCGGAGCGCTTCTCGACCGCCGCCGCCGTCCTCGCCGGCGACCTGGCCCTGGTGTGGGCGGACGACCTGCTCGCCGAGACGGCGTTCGGCACGCCCCACACGGCACCGCTCCTGGCCGAGTGGCGGGCCATGCGCGGCGAGATGGTCGCGGGACAGTACCGCGACGTCCACGCCCAGGCGACCGGCGCGTCCGGCGTGGACGAGGCCGTCACCATCGCCGCGCTCAAGAGCGCGCTGTACACCGTCGAACGGCCCCTCGCCCTGGGGGCGGTCCTCGCCGGGGCCGACGCGGCCGTCCTGGACGCGCTCCACTCCGCCGGGCGGTGCGCGGGGCTGGCCTTCCAGCTCCGCGACGACCTGCTCGGGGCCTTCGGGGAGTCGGCGGTGACGGGCAAACCGGCCGGTGAGGACCTGCGCGGCCGCAGGCTCACCTACCTCTTCGCCGTCGCCTCCTCCCTGGCGGAGGAGGCCGGTGACGAGGAGGCGGTCGAGGCCCTGCGGCCCGAGGGGCCGGTCGTCACGGACGAGGAGGTCGCCCGGATGCGCGCCGTGATGGAGCGGACGGGCGCGCGCGCCGCCGTCGAGGCGAAGATCGGGGACCTCGCGGCCATGAGCGTGCGCCACTTCGCGGCGACCGGCGCGGACCGCGCCGCCCGGGAGGAGTTCGCCGCCTCGGTGGAGATGGCGGCCGGCACCGCGCCGGACCGTGCCGGGGAGGACGCGTGAGGACCGTGCCCGGACCGGTCGGCCACGTCGTCGTGGTCGGCGCGGGGCTCTCCGGCCTCGCCGCCGCCCTCCACCTGCTCGGCGCGGGCCGGCGGGTGACCGTCGTCGAGCGGGAGGCCGGGCCGGGCGGCCGGGCGGGCAGACGGGACCTCGGCGGGTACCGCGTGGACACCGGCCCCACCGTGCTCACCATGCCGGAACTGGCCGACGAGGCGTTCGCCGCCGTCGGCGACAGCCTGTACCGACGGCTGGAGCTGGTGGCGCTGCACCCGGCGTACCGGGCGTGCTTCGCGGACGGCTCGACCCTCGACGTCCACACCGACGCCGACGCCATGGAGGCGGAGGTCCGGCGGTTCGCCGGGCCCGCCGAGGCCGCGGGGTACCGCAGGCTCAGGAACTGGCTGGAACGCCTGTACCAGGTGCAGATGGGCCGGTTCATCGACACGAACTTCGACTCCCCGTTCCAACTGCTCCACCCGGACCTCGCCCGGCTCGCGGCGCTGGGCGGCTTCGGGCGGCTGGCGCCGCGCATCGGCGCGTTCCTGTCGGACGCGCGCCTCCGGCGGGTCTTCTCGTTCCAGTCCCTGTACGCGGGGGTGGCCCCCGCCCGGGCGCTCGCCGCGTACGCGGTCATCGCCTACATGGACACCGTGGCGGGCGTGTACTTCCCGCGCGGCGGCGTGCACGCCCTCCCGCGGGCCATGGCGGACGCGGCGGGCGGGGCGGGGGCGCGGTTCCACTGGTCGGCGGAGGTGACGCGGCTGGAGCGCGGAGCGGGCCGGGCCCGCGCGGTCCACCTGTCGACGGGGGAGCGGATCGCCTGCGACGCGGTCGTGCTCACCCCGGACCTGCCCGTCGCCCACCGCCTGCTGGGGCGGGCGCCCCGGCGGCCGGTGCGGTTGCGGCACTCCCCGTCCGCCGTCGTCCTCCACGCCGGCACCCGCCGCACGTGGCCGGAGCTCGCCCACCACACGATCTCCTTCGGCGCGGCCTGGGAGGACACCTTCGACGAACTGACGCGGCGGGGGAGACTGATGAGCGACCCGTCGCTGCTGATCACCCGGCCCACGACGCACGACCCGTCCCTCGCCCCCGAGGGACGCCACCTCCACTACGTCCTGGCCCCCTGCCCCAACACCACGACCGGCCCGCCGTCCGCGTCGTGGCACGACCTCGGCCCCCGCTACCGGGACAGCCTGGTGGCCGAACTCGAACGCCGGGGACTGGACGGGTTCGACGCCTCCGTCGACCGGGAACTGCTCGTCACCCCCCGCGACTGGACGGCGCAGGGCCACGCGGCGGGCACCCCGTTCTCCGTGTCCCACACCTTCGCGCAGACGGGCCCGTTCCGGCCGCGCAACCTCGTGCGCGGCTGGGACAACGTCGTCCTCGCCGGATGCGGGACGACCCCCGGCGTGGGGGTCCCCACGGTCCTCGTCAGCGGCAAGCTCGCCGCCGCCCGGATCACCGGCGCCCCCCGCCGAGGCCGGCGGCCGGCCACGGCCGGCCCGTCCGCCCGTACCGTCGCGCCCTCCCGGAAAGGCAGCGCCGATGACCCGCCGTGAACTGGACGCCGCGGGGATCACCGATCCCCGCCTGCGCGCGGCGTACGCGCGGTGCCGGCAGCTCAACGCCCGGCACGGCAGGACGTACTTCCTCGCCACCCGGCTGCTCCCCGTCGAGCGCCGGCCCGCCGTGCACGCCCTCTACGGGTTCGCCCGCTGGGCGGACGACATCGTCGACGACCTGACCCGCCGGTGGACGCCCCCGGAACGCGACCGGCTGCTGCGCGCCCTGGAGGACGACCTCGCGGACGGGCTGCGCGGAGCCGGCGGCGGGCCCGTGGTGCGGGCGGTGGCGGACACCGCCGACCGGTACGGGATCGACCACCGGCTGTTCGCCGACTTCATGGCCTCCATGCGCAGCGACCTGAGCGTCACGGACTACCCGACGTACGCGGACCTGCGCGCGTACACGCACGGTTCGGCGGCCGTGATCGGGCTGCAGATGCTGCCGGTGCTCGGCACGGTCGCGCCCCGCGAGGAGGCGGCCCCCCACGCGGCGGCCCTCGGCGTGGCGTTCCAGCTCACCAACTTCCTCCGGGACGTGGGGGAGGACCTGGACCGCGGCCGGGTCTACCTCCCGGCGGACCTGCTCGCCGCCCACGGCGTGGACCGCCCCCTGCTGGAGTGGAGCCGGCGCACCGGGCGCCGCGACCCCCGCATCCGCGCCGCGCTCGTCGCCGCGGAGCACCTCACCCGGGGCGTGTACCGGGAGGCGGAGCCGGGCATCGCCCTGCTCGACCCCCGCGCGCGGCCCTGCATCCGCACGGCCCGCATCCTGTACGGCGGCATCCTCGACGCGATCGCCGCCGACGACTACGCCGTGCTGCACCGCCGTTCGGTGGTGCCGCGCCGGCGCCGGGCCGCCACCGCCGCGGTGGGCCTCGCGCACGTCCTGGGCGCCCGGGTGCGCGCCCGGACGGCGCCGCCGTCCCCGGTGGCGCCCGCCCCGGCGGAACGGGAGCGGTGCGCCCGATGAGCGAAGCCACCGGCAGGACCGGCTGGACCCCTCCGCTGAGGATCCGCCGGGGTCCGCGCTGGGAGGATCAGCGGCCCACGTGGCGGGAGGCGGGGCCGGCCCTGATCGCCGACGCGCTCGAACGGGCCGCCGCGAGGCCGTCGGGCAACTGGTTCGTCGTCGGCGCCTCGCGGGACATCGCGGACGGCCGCCCGTACGGGCGGGCGGTCGCCGGGACGGAGGTCGTCCTGTGGCGGGGCGGATCGGGCGCGCTGCGGGCGGGGCCGGGGGCCTGCCCGCACCTGGGCGCCCCGCTGCGCGACAGCCGGGTCGTCTGCGGGACGCTGCGCTGCCACTGGCACGGACTGGCCCTGGACGGCCGGCCCTTCGCCGGGTGGGAGCCGTTCCCCGTCCACGACGACGGGGTGCTGGTGTGGGTGCGCCTCGACGGGGCGGGCGGGGAGGAGCCGCTGGAGCGCCCCGCGGTCCCGGCGCGCCCGGCCCCCGGCGGTGCGGTGGACGCCGTGTTCACGGCGGTGGGGCGGTGCGAACCGGAGGACGTGGTCGCCAACCGGCTGGACCCGTGGCACGGTGCGTGGTTCCACCCGTACTCCTTCGTCGACCTGCGCGTCGTGGAGGCGCCGCGGGGGGAGGCGCGGGACGCGTTCGCGGTGGAGGTGTCGTTCCGCGTGGCGGGACGGCTCGTCGTCCCCGTGCGCGCCGAGTTCACCGCACCCGGGCCGCGCACGGTCGTCATGCGCGTCACCGAGGGGGAGGGGGCGGGCTCGGTGGTGGAGACGCACGCCACCCCGCTCACCGCTCCGGCGTCGCCCCGCCCGCGGACCGCCGTCGTGGAGGCGGTCGTCGCCTCCTCCGACCGGCGCGGCTTCGCGCTGGCGCGGGCCGCCGCCCCGCTGCTGCGTCCCCTGGTGCGCCGGGCGGCCGGCCGGTTGTGGCGCGACGACCTGGCCTACGCCGAGCGGCGCTGGGAACTGCGCGGCAGCGGCCGCTTCCCCGGCTGACCGCCCGCCGATCCCGGCCGCCCGCCCCGTCGCCCCGGCCGTCCCCACGGCTCCTCGGCCGGCCCGCCCCGCCGCGGCCGGGGGACGCCCGTACGCGGCCCGGCGCCGCCCGCGGTCAGCCGCTCCCCGCCAGGGCGGCGAGGGCCCGCAGCGCGGCGGACCGCCCCGCGCGCGGGACGGTCCACAGGACCTGCCCCCGTACGCCCCAGCCGGCCAGGAGCGCGTTGGCGGCGAGGAAACCCGTGGTCGCGGCGCGCTCCATCAGGGCGACCGGCAGGTCGCAGCGGACCGCGTCGCCGGCCGTGACGACACGCGGGTGCCCCGTGCGGACCGCCGGGCGCCGGTGGTGGGTCCCGACGGGGAACATCGGGCAGTCCGCCCGCCACTCGTGCCGCGCGTCGACGGCCCGCGCGTCACGCGTCTCGGGGTAGACCTCGTGCAGCCGGTCGACGAGCCGGTCCCGCACCTCCTCCGGCTCGGCGCCGGGGTCGACGGCGTACGCGTGCAGTTCCACCACCGACCCGCCGGTGCGCGCGGCCCAGCGCGCCGCCTCGCCCTCCCAGCGCTCCAGGACGCTGACGTTGTCCAGGCCGCCGTAGCCGCTGGTGCCGAGGAACCCGGGCCTGTCCCGGCGCACCGGCCGGTCCAGCCACAGCCGCGACACGAGGAAGGGCGGCGCGTCGCGCAGGGACGCCACGTCGTCGCGCCACGCGGCGCCGCCGAGCCCCGGGGACGCCGCCACGAGGGCGCGCAGCCCGCCGGCGTCCAGCGCGAGCACCACCGCCCGGTGCCGGTCGCGCCCCCCGTCCGTCTCCACCAGCAGGTCCTCGCCGTCCGGGCGGACGCCGCGCACCGGCGTCCCGGCGCGCACGTCGGCCCCGAGCCCCTCCAGGTACCCGCCCAGGGGCTCCCACAGCGCCTGCGGGTAGGGCTCGCGCACCACGTCGAACAGCAGGCCCTCGGAGGAGCCGAGGAAGTAGATGTGGAACATCACCATCAGCTCGGCGGCCGACAGGTGGCGCGGGTCGGCGAAGAAGCTGCGGGAGAAGACCTCGAACGCCAGGTGGCGGGCGGCTTCCGGGAACCGGACCCGCCGCAGGAAGTCGGAGGCGCTCACCCCGTCGAACCGTTCGTACACCTCGGGCACGCGCACGTCGAACAGCGGCAGCGCGGCCCGCGGGGCCATGTCCGCGAGGTCCCGCCAGCCGAAGGTCGGGCTGAGCGCGGCGAACCCGAGCGCGCTCCACGGGGGCGTGCGGGGCACCTTCGCGAACCCGTCGGTCAGCCCGCGACGGTGCCGCAGCGGGTAGTCGGGCAGCGGCACGAGCCGGTCCAGTCCCGGGTCCGTCCGCCGGAGCAGGCCGCGCAGGTTGTAGTACTGGCGGAAGAAGGCGTGGAAGCCGCGGCTCATGGTCGCCTCCGAGCCGTCCGCCAGGCGCGTGCGCCACCCCCTGACGCGCCCGCCGAGCGTCTCCTCCCGCTCGTAGAGGGTGACGCGCGCGCCGCGTTCGGCGAGCGCCGTCGCCGCGGCGAGACCGGCGATGCCGCCGCCGACCACGGCGGCGCTCGGCCGGTCGCCGGTGAAGCGCTCCCGGCCGGGGGCGGGCAGGACCACCTCCGCCCGCCGGTCCCGGCCCCGGCGGGCGGCGCCGGAACGCCGCGGGGCCGCGCTCACCGGCCGTCCTCCCGGCCGCTCCGGTGGCCGCTTTCGGCGAGGAACGTGTGCACCACCCCGGTCTGCCATCCGGCGACCGGCAGCGTGCGCACGTCGCTGAACCCCGCGCGCGCGAGCCGGGCCGCGAAGGCGGGCGCGGAGTCGAAGGCGAGGACGCTGCGCCACAGGTGGCGGTAGAGGTCCCGGTCCCCGGTGAGCGTCCCCGCCGGGACGATCACCGTCCGGCAGACCGCGGTCCACAGCGCGCGGTGGAGCGGGGACCCGCTGAGGCTGTACTCGTGCACCGCCAGGCGCCCGCCGGGCCGCAGCAGGGCGCGCACCGCGGTGAGGACGGTGTCGGGGTCGGTGACGTTGCGCAGGAGGTACGCGGCGAACACGGCGTCGTACGGCTCCCCGGCGCGGCCCGCGGCCAGTTCCTCGACGGTCAGGTGCCGGAAGCGCACGTTCTCCGGCCACGGCTTGGCGAGGGCGCGGCGCAGCATGCCGGCCGACGCGTCGACGGCCGTGACGTGTGCGCGGGGGGCGGCTTCCAGCAGCACCCGCGTCGAGGCGCCGGTGCCGCACCCGAGGTCCAGCAGGCGGAGCCCCGCCCCCTGCTCCGGGAGGCGCAGGCGCCGCGCGGAGCGCCGCAGACCGGCGTGGTGGCCGGGGTTGGCCGCCGTCAGGCGGTCGTAGGCGGGGGCGGCGCGGTCGAAGGCGGCGGTCAGGTCGTGGTCCCGCAGGAGCGTCATGGGGGGTTCTCTCCGGTTCCGTGGGGGGCGCGGCGGCGCAGGAAGGGGACTTCGGCGGCGGTGCGGAGCATGGGGCCGACCGGGGTGCGCAGGCCGATGCCGAACTCCTCCCACGGGGAGGTGGCCCCGTCGAGGAAGCGCAACAGGCGCTCGGCCGGGACGCGGCGGAAGAGGCCGGTGAAGAAGTCCGGTCCGTCCACGCGGCCGGTGTCCAGCGCCCGGAGCAGCACCGCGTCCATGGCGAGGGCCCGACGGCCGTGCGGGGGCGGCACCACCTCGCCCCCCTCGCTCAGCGCGCGGGCCACCCTCCGGCTCTGCCGCTGAACGGCGGCGAAGGTGTAGCCGGTCGCCGGGCGGGTCGCGCCGCCCGCCGCGCCGATGCGGAACACGGCCCGCCCGGCACGGCGGGGGAAACGCGCGTCCGTCATGGGGATGACCCCCTGCTCGGCCGACTCCACCGACAGGGCGCCGAGCCGGAGCACCTCGCCGGTGTAGTGGCGCAGCGCCGCCTCGTACGCGGCCGTGCCGAGCGGGGCGCGGGAGAACTCCGTGTACTCGACGAGCGCCCGGTCGGGGGCGAGGGGCAGCACGTAGCCGAACGCGAGGCCGTGGCGCGGCTGCGGCACGCGGAAGTCCATCAGATCCGCGACGCACGGGTCGAAACGCGGGGCGGCGGTGCGCACGAACCAGCCGCGGAAGTGCTGCAGGAGCGTCGTGCGGGCGGGCGGCAGCCGGCGCGGCGGCCGGGAGTCGAAGACGTACCCGGCCCGCAGGGTCAGCCCGCGGCCGTCGGGCGCGGTGCAGCGGACCTCGGCCCCGTGGGCCCCGTCGCGCACGTCGTGTGCCGTCGCGCGCAGGACCCGCGCCCGCGGGTGGCGGGCCAGACGGGAGTGGACCAGCGACTCGAAGGACGTCGAGCGCAGCATCCGGTAGCGCAGCGGCGCCGGGTCCGCGGTGATCGCGTCGCCGTCCCGGCCGTGGACCCGCAGCCGGGTCCAGGAGGCGGCGACCGCCTCGTCGAACTCGCCCGGCCCCTCCTCCCAGTAGCACCAGGTGCGCTCCGCGGGGCGCAGCGGGCCGTCCGGCGCCTCCACCACGGTCACGGCGGTGCGGCCGGTCCGGGTCAGGTGGTGGGCCAGGCTCAGCCCCGAGGCGCCGCCCCCCACGATCACGACGTCCGTCTCCGCCCCGCTCCGCCCGGCCGGGCCGCCGCTCACCGGCGGTGCCCCTCGGCGGGCGGCGCGCCCCCGCGGGGCCCGGGGCCGGTGCCGTCCGCGCCGGCGACCGGCACGGGCGTCCTGTCGATGTCCATGCCCCGCTCCCTGCCGCGGTCCCGTTGACGTACGCGCTTCGGCCGCCCGCCCGCGGACGCCGTGAGCGGTGTCCAGCGGACCACGTCGCGGGCGCCGATGCCAGGCGCCGCCACGGCCGTAGCCCCATCGGGCGACCCCCGGGCGGCCGGTCGCCGCGCGACGGCCGCTCCGAGGGCGGTGAGCGCCTCCGCGAGGGCCCCGCCGCCCCGCCCCGGCAGGGCCCCGGCCGCCGCTCGGCCCGGCGGTCACGGGCCGGGGCCCGAGCACCCTCAATCGCACAAAGTTTCGGTTCGAGCCGGTAAACTGCGTACACTGTACAGATCATGTGGGTCCCCGGTTCGTCCCGGCCGCCGGGGCCGCCGTCGTGCCGCGTCCGCCCCGACCGGCGCGCCGCGGCTCCTCGACGCCCTCGAACCCCCGGCCCACCCCGGCGCAACGGAGGCCATCCGGTGAACACGACGACGCACCCCGCCGACAGCCACGACCTGATCCGTGTCCTGGGAGCCCGGGTGAACAACCTGCGCGACGTCTCGGTGACCCTTCCCAAACGTCGCCTCACCGTGTTCACCGGGGTCTCCGGATCGGGCAAGAGCTCCCTGGTCTTCGGCACGATCGCCGCGGAGTCCCGGCGGCTGATCAACGAGACGTACTCGGCCTTCGTCCAGGGCTTCATGCCGCAGGCCGCCCGCCCCGACATCGACGTCCTGGAGGGGCTGACCCCGGCCATCGTGGTCGACCAGGAGCGCATGACGCCGCAGTCCCGGTCCACCGTGGGCACCGCCACGGACGCCCACGCCATGCTGCGCATCGTGTTCTCCCGCCTCGGAGTGCCGAGCGCGGGACCCGCGTTCCACTACAGCTTCAACCAGCCCGCCGGCGCCTGCCCGCGCTGCGAGGGCACCGGCCAGGTCTCCGACATCGACGTCGACGCGCTCGTCGACCGGGACCGGAGCCTGGCCGGGGGAGCCATCCGGGTGCCGGGCTACACCCCCGGCGGCTGGCTCGTGGGCGTGTACACCGGCTCGGGCTTCCTGGACCCCGACAAGAGGATCCGCGACTACACGGAGACCGAACTGCACGACCTGCTCCACCGCGAGCAGACCAAGGTCAGGATCGGCGGATCCACCCTCACGTACGAGGGACTGGTCCACCGGGTGCGCAAGTCCCTCCTCTCCAAGGACAAGGACGCCCTGCAACCGCACCTGCGCGCCTTCGTCGAACGCGCCGTCGCGTTCGCCCCCTGCCCCGAGTGCGGCGGGGCGCGCCTGAACGAGGCCGCGCTGGCCTCCCGCATCGGCGGCGTGAACATCGCCGAGTGCTGCGCCATGCAGATCAGCGACCTGGCCGACTGGGTCCGCGGCCTCGACGAACCGTCGGTGGCCCCGCTGCTGGAGAACCTGCGCCGCACCCTCGACTCGTTCGTCGAGGTCGGCCTGGGATACCTGTCGCTGGACCGCCCCTCCGGGACGCTGTCGGGCGGCGAGGCGCAGCGCGTCAAGATGATCCGCCACCTCGGCTCCAGCCTGACGGACGTCACCTACGTGTTCGACGAGCCCACCGTGGGCCTCCACCCGCACGACATCCGCCGCATGAACGACCTGCTGCTGCGCCTGCGCGACAAGGGCAACACCGTCCTGGTGGTCGAGCACAAGCCCGAGACGATCCTGATCGCCGACCACGTCGTCGACCTCGGCCCCGCCGCGGGCACCGCCGGCGGCCGGGTCTGCTACGAGGGCGACGTCGACGGGCTGCGCGCCTCCGGCACCCTCACCGGCGAGCACCTCGGCTACAAGGCCGCCCTCAAGGACCGGGTCCGCACCCCCACCGGCGTGCTGCCGGTGCGCGGCGCCGACCGGAACAACCTGCGGCACGTCGACGTCGACGTGCCGCTGGGCGTCCTCACCGTGGTCACCGGCGTCGCCGGGTCGGGCAAGAGCTCCCTGGTCCACGGGGCCGTCTCCCGCGCCGACGGCGTGGTCGTCGTCGACCAGACGGCCATCAAGGGCTCGCGCCGCTCCAACCCGGCCACCTACACCGGGCTGCTCGACCCGATCCGCACCGCGTTCGCCAAGGCCAACGGGGTCAAGGCGGCCCTGTTCAGCCCCAACTCCGCGGGGGCCTGCCCCGCCTGCAAGGGCGCCGGCGTCGTCTACACCGACCTGGCCCTCATGGCCGGCGTGGCGACCGTGTGCGAGGAGTGCGAGGGCCACCGCTTCCAGGGGGAGGTGCTCAAGCACACCCTGGGCGGCAGGAACATCGCCGAGGTGCTGGCCATGCCCGTGGCCGAGGCCACCGACTTCTTCGCCCGGGACGGCGCGGCGAGCGTCCCGGCCGCGCACAGGATCCTGGTGCGCCTGCGGGAGGTCGGCCTCGGCTACCTCACGCTGGGCCAGCCCCTGACCGCCCTGTCCGGCGGGGAGCGGCAGCGCCTCAAGCTCGCCGTGCGGATGGCGTCCGACGGCGGCGTCTACGTCCTGGACGAGCCGACCACCGGCCTGCACCTGGCCGACGTCGCCCGCCTCCTGGCGCTCCTGGACCGGCTCGTGGACTCGGGCCGCTCGGTGGTGGTCATCGAGCACCACCTGGCCGTCATGGCGCACGCCGACCACATCATCGACATGGGGCCGGGGGCCGGACACGACGGTGGCCGCGTCGTCTTCCAGGGCACCCCCGCGGAACTCGTCGCCGACCGGTCCACCCTGACCGGCGAGTACCTGGCCCGGTACGTCGGGGCGTGACGGGAGGGCCGCCGCGCGCGCTCCTCCCGCCCGGCGCGGCGGCCCGCGGCCCGCGGTCGAACAGACACGGACGTGTGTGCGTGTCCTGACGGGGCACACGAGGGAGCGGAGGCTGATAATCATGGTTCCCCTGCTACTCGTTCTTCTGCTCGTCCTGATCCTGTTCGGTGCGGGCTTCGCACTGGAAGCGCTCTGGTGGGTCGCGGTCATCGTGTTGGTGGTGTGGCTGCTGGGCTTCGTCATGCGCTCGGCGGGCACCGGAGGCAAGCGCGGACGCTGGTACCGCTGGTAGGCGGGCCCTGGACGCCCTGCGCCGCGGCCCCGCCCTCGAATCCGTCGAGGGCGGGGCCGCGGCGTTGTGCCCGCCCCGCCCCGCCCCGCGACCCGCCGTCCGCACCCGACGGTACGGCCCGACGCGCGCCGGTGGCGGCGGAGCGGGGGAGCAGGTACCGCCCGGCCGGGCGGGCGCCGCGGCGGGCGGTCGCGTCCAGGACCACCGGCGCCCGGCGGGGGCACGGCCGCCACCGGCGCGCCGCGCCCCCGCCTCGCAGCGGCTTCCTCACAGCGGCTTTCGCAGACTCGTGGCGCCTTCGCGCCAGGCGCCCAGCAGGTGGTCCCCGAGACGGTCCTCCAGGAGGACGGTGGCCGCGATCCCGAAGGCCACGTCCGGAGCGAGCGCGGGCTCGTCGGACAGCAGCCCGCCGATGACGTCCCTGCGGACGATCTGCTCGTGCACCGCGTCGGCGGTCACGTGCTCGGCGTAGAAGTGCTCGGCCGCCGGGCCCGCGCCGGTGCGGCGCATGGCCTCGGCGAGCCGGCGGGACCCGGGCGACGACGTCACCTCGACGGTGGCGAAGTGCCCGACGAGGGCGCCCCGCAGGGCCCGGTGCAGCCCGAGGAGGGACATGAGGGTGACGTTCGCCAGCATCTCGGCGGGGGCGTGGTCGAGGTACCGCCCGTAGCGGGTGTCGAGCCCCAGGTCGGTCATCAGGTCGGCGAAGAGCCGCGCGTGGACCCGTTCGGGGCGACCCCCTCCGAACTCGTCGTACTCGACGGCCACGAACGCCGCCTTGGCCCTGCCGTGCAGCCGGGGGATGACCCAGGCGTGCGGATCGGCCTCCTTGAGGTGGTAGAGGGACCGCTGGGCGGCGTACTCCCGCAGGTGCCACAGTTCCCCCTTGTCCCGGAGGAAGTGCGAGACGCCGTCGCCGTCGACGGGCTCCACGAGCAGCTCGTCGAGCGCGTCGTACACGTCGGCCCGGTCATCGGTCCGGGCGCGCAGCTCGTCGAGGAAACGGCCCTCCATAGCCCGGCGCAGCGCGAGCAGGCCCGGGTCCCACTCCCAGGCCGGGTCGACGCCGTGGAAGCCCCGGTAGTGCAGCTCGTAGCAGACGTAGAGGGCCAACTGGAGATCGTCGCCCAGGGGGTCGGCGGCCCGTACGGCGCCGGGGCCGGGCACCGGTCCGCCCGCCGGGCCGCGCAGGGACTCCAGCACCCCCTCGGACACCTCTCCGCGCGCGGGGGGCAGCTCGCCTTCGCGGGCGTCGTCCGCCCGCGGGGTCCGGTCCTGCATGGATCACCTCTTCGTACGTCGGCGGTGGCTCGTGTCGCACCAGGGGTAGGTGCGGCTGCGGCGGCAGGTGCACAGCGCCACGGCGAACCGGTCGGACCGCACGACGGTCCCGTCGTCGAGGGCGACCTCGACCGGGCCGTCGAGCAGCAGGGGTCCTTCCTTGGTCACCGTGACGCGGCAGGGCGGGGCGGGCGGGCGTTCCTCAGGGCCGGTGGGCACGGATGATCACCAGTTCTTCCTTGTCCTGGCCGGGAGCGATCAGGCCCCGGCGCTCCAGCCAGTCGGAGCGCGAGCGCAGCACGGGGCCGAAGGGCACGGTGCTGCGCCGGGCGACGGCCGCCACCAGGCCCGCCCGCTCCAGCCGCTCGATGGTGGGCGTGACGCCGCTCAGCGCCGAGTGCACCAGCAGCAGGACGCCCGAGGGGCGCAGCAGGTCGGCCGCGCCGTCGCAGACCCGGTCGAGCACCGCCCGGCCGTCGTGGCCCGCGTCCCAGGCGACGGCGGCGCCCCGCCGGGGTGGCCGCTTCCGCGGGGAGGGGACGTACGGCGGATTGCACACGATCAGGTCGAAGCGGCGGCCGGCGGCGGGCGCCAACAGGTCGCCGTGGAGGACGCGGATCCGCTGCCGGGCGAGGAGCGCGTGCAAGCGGGTCGTGATCACCGCGCGCCACGAGCGGTCGACCGCGGTCACCCGGGCGCCGCGCCGTGCGGCGGCGAGGGCGAGCGCCCCGCTGCCGGTGCCCACGTCGAGCACCTCCGCGCCGGCCGGCAGCTCCTCGCGTTCGATGGCGTCCCTGAGGAGGAACGTGTCGGACTGCGGCGCGTACACCCCCGGGGTGAGCAGCAGTGTCCCACCGACCCGGCCGGTGTCCAGCAGACTCGGCATACGGCTCCCTCGAAAGGTCGTGCCGGCGGCCCGGTGCCGCCCGGCTTTCTTGATCCTCGGGTGCCCGCTGGTGCCGTTTTCATCCGTTGGGGGAACGGCCGGGGCCACGGCCCCACGCGGAGGCGACCCCCGGTGCGTCCCGCACGCCCCGACGCGCGGCTCTGCGGGGCGTGTGGGGGGAGGACAGGGGGCAGAAGGGAGCCATGACGGTAGCGAAGAGTAGTGTCCTGGTCCTCGACTGTTCCGAACCCGAGGCGCTGGCGGAGTTCTACGCCGGCCTGCTCGGTGCCGACGTGCGGCGCTGCGCCGACCCCGACTTCGTGGAGGTCGTCGGCCACGACGGCGTCCACCTGGCGATCCGGCGGGATCACGGGTACGCGCCGCCGAGCTGGCCGCGCCCGGACGACTCGCAGCAGGCGCACCTCCACATCCTGGTCGCCGAGGCCGACATGGACGAGGCGGAGCGGGAGGCGGTCGGCCTGGGAGCGCGGCCGGTGGAGACCCGGGAGAACTCGGGGCCCCGTGACGTGCGGACGTACGCCGACCCGGCGGGGCACTCCTTCACCCTCGTGGCGCGGGAGGGCCGCTCTCCCGCCTGAGGGCGGCGCGCCGCCCCGCCTCCGGAGAACGGGTGAACCGGCGGGCACCGGCACGCGTGTACGGAACGGCGTCCCGGCGCGCCGCCGCCGTTCGTGCCATATTCCGCGCCGTGGAGACGACCGAACGAAGAGCGGGGGTTCCCTTCGGCCGGGCCGAGGCGGCCCTCCCGCCCGCCGAGCCGTTGGTACCGGTCGCGGCGCCGCCCTGACCGTGCGGACCGGCAGCCCGTCGCCGGTGTCCGTGCGGCGCCCGGCGCCCGCGGCCGTCCACCGGGTGCGCGTCGTCGTCGGCGCGGGCCGGGCCGACGTCTTCGTGGACGGGAGGCAGCAGGCCGCCGTACCGGTCGGCGCGTCCCCGGCCCCGGGGCAGGCCTGCGGCGGATCCACCCTCGGCCCGCGCGACACGGGCGCCGTGCGCCGGCCCGCCTTCGCCCGGCTCGCGGTCGCGCCGCTGCCGGACCGATCGACCACCGCGACCGGCCCCGCCCGGCCGGCGCGGAGACCGGGAGCCGTCCGATGACCCGCCGCGTACGACCGTCGCTGCCCCCCGCGGCCACCGCGCCGCTCGCCAGGCGCGCCGTGCTCGCCGCCGCCCTCACCGCGACGGCGTGCGGTACGGCCGCGCCCGCCGCCGCCACGCCCCTGCCCGCGCCGCCCGGGGACGGCCCGTGGCCCGACCCCGCCGGGCCCGGCGGGGACGCGTTCACGGCGGACTTCCCGACGGACGGCCTCGTCACCAACGAGTACGCCCACCGCCACCCCGCCGACCCGGCGTCGCGCACCCACCCCGACTGGACCGTCACGAGCGGTTCGCTGTTCGGCCGGTGGACCTTCGGCTGGACCGGTGTCCCCGACGACACGTCCCCGGGCCCGGACTCCGCGACCGGCACCGGCTCGTGCGTCTTCCGGTTGGCGACCCGGCGCCGGGACTTCGCCGACACCTGGATGCGCCTGCGCGCCCTGGTCGAACCGCCCGTCACCACCGCGCGCACCCCGGCGCGGGACTGGGACGGCGCCCACCTCTGGCTGCGCTACCACGGCCCGCAGGAGCTGTACGCGCTCAGCTTCCGCCGCCGCGACGGGACGGTCGCCGTCAAACGCAAGGCGCCACCCCCGCACGATCCGGCGGGCGAGGGCGTGTACACCACCCTCGCCTCCGTGCCGCACCCCCTGGAGTACGGCCGGTGGCACCGGGTCGCCGGGCTGGTCCGCGACACGGCGGACGGCGGCGTCCACATCAGCCTCCACCTGAACGGCCTCCACGTGATCGACGTGGAGGACCCCGCGCCCGGTCGACTCCGCGAAGCGGGCGGGATCGGCCTGCGCGCCGACAACACCTCGCTCGTCTTCGACGCCCTCACCGCGTACCACCCCGCACGCCCGCCGGCCGCCGGAGGACCCGACACCACCGAGCCCGACCGCCGCGAGGGCCCGTGACGGCGGGGCGGCGACCGGCCGCGACCCCGCCCCGGCGGCCCCGGCAGTCCCGGCGGCCTCGGTGGCCCCGGCGGCCCTGGTGGCCCCGGTGGCCCCGGTGGCGGAGGGGCGGCAGGGCGCCGGCCTGACCCGGAGCGCGCCCCCACCCCCGGGCGCCGGGTGACGGACCCCCGAGCCCGGGGCAGCGGCACGAGCGACGCCCACCGGCGCCCCGGCGGTCCCTGCGCGGAGCCCGGGGCACGGGGGCACGAGCCACGGCTACGGCACCGCGGACGACGCGGAGCCGACCGCCGCCCCTGCCGGACCGGTACCGACGGGCGCCGTGCCCGTGCCGGCCCGTGGAGGGGGGCGGGGGACCGGCGGGACGCCGCCCGCCGAAGACGGGGAGAGGGGCGGGGGTGGGGGAGGGCCGGGAACACGCCGGTGGGCGCGGTCGTTGACCTCGCGGGCGGAGATTCCCGAGCCGGTGGACCTTCCCGGGGACTTTGCCCTTCCTTTACCATTGGGGGGCGGGGCGCCCGCCCCGCCGCAAGCCCGCCAGAGGCCGCAGACCCCCGGCCTCAAGAACCAGAAGGAACAGCAGACCCGCAATGGGTGAACCTCCCAGTACCAGCCGTGCCGCCTTCCACACGCCCGTGACCAGGGGACGGGGGGTGGCACGGTGACCGAAGTCCTCCTGCTGCTCCTCGCGCTCGCCCTCACCCTGGCCTGCGCCGTCTTCGTGGCGGCCGAGTTCTCGCTCACCACGGTCGAGCGCGGTCAACTGGAGCGCGCCGCCGAAGCCGGTGAGCGCGGCGCCGACAGCGCGCTGAAGGCGGTCAAACGCCTCACCCTCCAGCTTTCGGGCGCCCAGCTCGGCATCACCGTGACCTCCCTGGTCATCGGCATGCTGGCCGAGCCGTCGGCCTCGGCGCTGCTCCGCGGTCCGCTGGAGTCCGCCGGCCTGCCCGCCGGCGTGGTGCCGCCCGTGTCCACGTTCCTCGGGGTGGCCGCCTCCACCGTGGTGCTCATGGTGGTCGGCGAGCTCGTCCCGAAGAACTGGGCGATCTCCCGCCCGCTGGCGGTGGCCAAGGTCGTCGCGGCGCCGCAGCGCGCCTTCACCACCGCGTTCGGCCCGCTGATCCACCACCTGAACAACACCGCGAACCGGCTCGTCCACCGCTTCGGCCTGGAGCCGGCCGAGGAGCTGGCCTCCGCCCGCACCCCGGAGGAGCTCGTCGCCCTCGCCCGGCACTCCGCGCGCGAAGGGGCGATCGAGGAGGACTCCGCGGAGCTGTTCGTGCGGACCCTGCACCTGGGCGAGCTGACCGCGGAGAACGTGATGACCCCGCGCGTCGACGTCAAGGCACTGGAGGTCCACGCCACGGCCGCCGACGCCGCGAACCTCACCCTGGCCACCGGCCTGTCCCGCTTCCCCGTCTACCGCGACTCCCTCGACGAGGTCGTCGGCACCGTCCACATCCGCGACGTGCTCGCCCTCGACGAGGAGAAGCGCCCCTTCGTCCCCGTCGCCGACCTCGCCACCGAACCGCTGCTCGTCCCGCACTCCCTGCCCGTGGACAAGCTGCTGGGCCGCCTGCGCGCCGCCCGCACCATGGCCGTGGTCATCGACGAGTACGGCGGTACGGCGGGGGTCGCCACCGTCGAGGACATCGTCGAGGAGGTCGTCGGCGAGGTCCGCGACGAGCACGACCCGCACGAGGTGCCCGTCCTCGTCGAGGACGCCCCGGCGCCCGACGGCCGCCGGGTCTGGCAGGCCGACGGCAGCGTCCGCCTCGACCAGCTCGCCGAGATCGGCATGACCGCCCCCGACGGCCCGTACGAAACCCTCGCCGGCCTCATCGCCACCCGCCTGGAGCGCATCCCCACCGTGATCGACCGACTCGACGTCGACGGCTGGCAGCTCGCGGTGCTCCACGTCGAGCACCACCGCGCCGACCGCGTCCGCCTCACCGCCCCCGCGCCGAACAACGCCGGAGACGGCACCGGCACGATCGCCGCGACCCGTCAGGAGGCGGTCCGATGACCACCCTCCAGCTCCTCGTCGGCGCGCTGACCCTGCTGACCAACGCGTTCTTCGTCGGCGCCGAGTTCGCCCTGATCTCGGTACGCCGCAGCCAGATCGAACCGGCCGCCCTCGCCGGGAACCGGCGTGCGAAGACCACCCTGTGGGGTCTGGAGCACCTCTCGGCGATGATGGCCACCGCCCAGCTCGGCATCACCGTCTCCTCGCTGGTGCTGGGCGCCGTCGCCGAACCGGCCATCGCCCACCTGCTGGAACCGCCGTTCCACGCGGTCGGCGTCCCCGAGGGCCTGATCCACCCCATCGCCTTCGTCATCGCCCTGACCCTGGCGACGTACCTCCACATGCTGGTCGGCGAGATGGTCCCCAAGAACATCGCCCTGGCCGCCCCCGCGCCCACCGCCCTGCTCCTGGGGCCCCCGCTCGTCGCGCTGACCCGGGCCCTGCGCCCGGCCGTCTTCGGGATCAACGCGTTCGCCAACGCGATCCTGCGGCTGCTGAAGGTCGAGCCGAAGGACGAGGTGGCCTCCGTCTACACCGACGACGAACTCGTACGCCTGGTCAAGGACTCCAGCGAGGCCGGGCTCCTCGACCCCGAGGACGGCGACCGGCTGCGCGACGCCCTGGAGCTGGGCACCCGCCCCGCGGGCGAGGTCATGGTCCCCCTCAACCGCATGACCACCGTCCCGCACACCATCACCCCGCAGGACCTGGAACGCGCCGCCGCGGCCCACGGCTTCTCCCGCCTGCCCGTCACCGGCCCCGGCGGAACGCTCCTGGGCTACCTCCACATCAAGGACGCCCTGGGCGCCGCCGACCGCACCGCGCCGTTCCCCCGGACCGCCCTGCACCCGATGACGCGGGTCGCCCTCGACACGCCGCTCGACGACACGATGACCGCCATGCGCGCCGCCGGCACCCACCTGGCGGCCGTCACCGGCAACAAGGGCACCGTCATCGGCTTCGTCACCATGGAGGACGTCCTGGGGGAACTCGTCGGCCCCACCACCGAGCCCGCGCTCTGAGCGGTCCGCCGCGCGCCCCCGGAACCACGGGTGTGCCGGGGCCGCCCCACCGGTGCCGCCGCCACCGCCCGGCGGCCGGGGTCACACCGCGACGACGGCCCAGCGGCGCCGCGCGCCGTCGTCGCGGCTGTTCTCCGTGCCGGCCGACACGACGCCCAGGCCCGCGAGTTCCTGCAGCAGCCGGTCGTCCTCCGGGGCGCCGGACGGCTCGTGGGACAGCACGAGGACGACGACCTGGCCGTCGCGCTCCTGGTCGGCGAGGTGGACACTGGCGCGACGGCCGCCGTCGGCGACCGCGGCCCGCACCAGCCGCACGGTCACGCCGACGACGGGGTGCTGCTCGGGAAGGGGGTGGCCCCAGGAGCGCAGGCGATCCAGGACGGCGCGCCCCGCGCGCGCCGGCGCCGAGGCCGCCGCCCACGGCGCCGTGTCGAACGTCCAGTTCCCGGCGCGCCGGTTCGCGATCCGCATCCGCACCCGCGGCCGCAGCGCGACCTGCCTGTCCCGCGGTTCCGGGCGGGGCGGCTCCACGGGGCGCTTGGGTGGGGGCGGTGTCCTCGGCGGGTAGCTCGGCGGCCACTTCTCGGCGTCCAGCGGCAGTGTCACAGGCCATCGCCCCTTCCGCGCGCGGTGCGTCCGGGTCCGGCGCCGGATCCGCACGGCCATCGTACGGCCTGTGAGGGACCGTCAGGCCGGCCTGACGGTCCCTCGACCCGAGCGGGTGAACGCGGCAGGGGCCCGGCTGGGGCCGCGGGCTGCTCGCGCGTGCCCGCCGGCTCGACCGGCCGGGTGCGCGGGGCGAACGAGGCGGGCAGCACGGTGGCCGGTGCGGTGCCGGCCGCGACGACGGCGCCGACGGCCGGGTGCGGGTCAGTTGGCCGGGCCCGGGGGTGCGAAGGGACGGGAGACCCGGTCACCCGTCGAGCCGCCCGGCTCGCGGAACGGCTGGCTCCCGAGAAGCGGAATGCATGATTCCCCCATGGGGGCAACACGGTTGCATCACAATCGGATTCGAACAGTCCAACTGTCGCGAAAATGGCGAAGGGCCGCGGTGACCTGCCAGTACGTTCCTCTGGTTCATTTCTTGCACTTCTGAGGAGCCCCGAACCAGATGAGAGAACGTGCGCCCGCCCTGGCGGGTCGACGACTCTGGTCCTCTCCCGCGTGGATACGCCGGACCGCGATGGCGGTTTCCGTCGTCACCACCGTGACCATGCTGGAGGGCGCGGCCGTCGTCGTTCCCGCAGCCGCCGCACCTGCCGCTTCCGAGCGGGCCGCCGCCCAGCCGGAGCGCGGCCCTGCCGAGGCCCGCGACGCGGCGTCCGCCTTCCTGATGGCCCGTCTCCAGAACCGCCGGATCGAGATCACCGGCGAGCGGACCGCGTCCACGACCACGTACGCCCTGCCCAACGGCACGTCCTCGGTGGAGACCTTCACCGGCCCCGTGCGCGCCAAGGACGCCGGTGGCCACTGGCGGCCCATCGACACGAGCCTGGTCGATGCCGGTGACACCGTCCGTCCCCAGCAGGCCGCGGCGGACATCGCCCTCTCCGACGGTGGTTCCGGCGAGCCCCTCGTGGAGGTCGAGCGCGGTCCGCACGCGCTGGGCATCGGCTGGACCGGCAACCTCCCCAAGCCCGTGCTCAAGGGCTCGACGGCCACGTACGAAAACGCCGTCGAAGGGGGCGACCTCGTGGTCACCGCCCTGAAGGAAGGTTTCTCCCACTCGGTCGTCCTCCACGAGCGCCCCGACGGCCCCGTCGAGTACCGCATCCCCGTCGAGGCCGACGGCCTCACGCTCTCGGAGACCGCCGACAAGCGGATGCACTGGTCTGACGCGAAGAACCGGGCCAGGGCCACCGCGCCGGCCCCGGTCATGTGGGACTCCTCCTACGACCGCGCCTCCGGCGATTCCGCGCACATCGCGCCCGTCGAGGTCGACATCGAGGAGGGCAAGGACGGAAAGGGCCAGGTACTGGTCCTCAAGCCGAGCCGGGCGTTCCTCGACGACCCCGCCCTCACCTACCCGGTGACGATCGACCCCACGGACTCCCTCATGGGCCCGGTCACCGACACCTGGATCCAGTACGACGACTACCTGACCTCTCAGCGCGGCTCCACCGAGCTGAAGTCGGGCACGTACAACGGTGCCGAGAAGGCCCGTTCGTTCCTGCAGTTCAACGTCGACAAGTACAAGGGCAAGCAGATCCTCGACACGGACCTGCGCCTGTACTCGTCCTACTCGTCGACCTGTTCGACGGCGAACTCCGGCAACCAGGTGCGCCGGATCACCGCTGCCTGGGACCCCTCGGCCATCACCTGGTCGAACCAGCCGGCCACCACCGCCACCGGCGCGGTGACCTCCACCGCCGCCAAGGGCTACAACTCCACCTGCCCGGCCGGCCACGTCTCCTGGGACGTCGACGCCATCGTGCAGGCGTGGGCCGACGGCCAGCCCAACTACGGCCTGCGGATCGCCGCCGTGGACGAGACCGACGCCCTGACCTGGCGTCGCTACCACTCGGCCAACCAGACCGACGGTTCCCACAACGCGGCCTACGAGCCCTCGCTGACCGTCACCTACAACACCAAGCCCGGCGCCGCCACCCAGGTCTCCCCGCTGTCGGGCTCGTCCACGAACGACACCACCCCGACCCTGACGGGCAAGGCCACCGACCCCGACGGCAACACCGTTCAGCTGACCTACGAGATCTGGACGGCGAGCGGTACCGCCGCACTCCAGACCGGCAAGTCCGCGTACACGGCCTCCGGCGTCAACGCGCCCTGGACACCCACCACGGCGCTCGCGCCGGGCAGCTACAAGTGGCGCGCGTCCGTCCACGACGGCACGACGTGGAACGGCGCCTGGTCCGCGTGGCAGACCTTCACCGTCGACACGACCAAGCCCGCCAACACCGCGATCTCCTCGACGGCCTTCCCGGCCGGCCAGTGGTCCGGCACGCCGGACGCGAACGGTGACTTCACGGGTGGCTTCACCTTCACCCCGCCGGCCGGCGACGTGAAGGACATCCAGTACAAGCTCGACGCGGGCGCCTGGACCACCACCGCCACCACCGGCACGGCCGTGACCAGGACCCTCAGTTTCAAAGCGGGAGCCCACACCGTCACCGCGCACACCCGCGACGCGGCCGGCAACGTCTCCGCCAACACCACCTACGCGTTCAACGCCGGCAAGGGCGCGGCCCTGACCGCTCCCGGCGGCGGCGAGCGTCCGGCGCGCCGCACCAGCCTGATGGCCCAGGGCGACCCGTCGTACACCGGCGTGCGCTACCAGTTCCGCCGCGGCGAGACCGACCCCTGGCACGACGTGCCCGCGGCCCACGTGCGGGTCGACTCCTCGGGAGCCGTGCTGCCGGCCTGGCCGGTCGCCGTCAGCGGCGGCAAGCCCGCGCAGCTCACCTGGGAGATCACCACCACGCTGCCCGAGGACGGGCCGGTCGACGTCCGAGCCCTCTTCAGCAGCGGTACCGTCACGGAACCGTCCCCCGAAGTCTCCGTCACCGTCGACCGCGCGGCAGGCGCCGCGCCCCTGCTCCCCGTGGGACCGGGCGAGGTCAACAGCCTGACCGGCGACTTCACCGTCCGCGCCACCGACGCGAACGGGGCGGGTACCGCGGTGACCCGTACCGCCTACTCGCGCGACGACCACCCCGATGACGACGGCCAGGTCAAGATCTTCGGCCCGGAGTGGGTCTCCGGCGTCTACGCCGAGATCACCGACACCTCGTACACTGGCCTGCGCAAGACCTCCGGCACCTCGGTCGAGGTCCTCATGGAGGACGGCGCGATCGGCTTCACCGCCACCACCGGCGGCGGCTGGAAGCCCGAAGAGGGAGCCGAGGGCCTCACCCTGACCGGCGCGCTCACCGACGCGTTCACGCTCACGGACGACGACGGCACGGTCACGGTCTTCAAGAAGGTCGACTCGGCCGCCGACACCTGGCAGGTGGAGTCCACCCGCCTGCCCACCGACAACACCACCACCCGGATCGTCTCGGAACGGGTCCCGGCCGGCACCAAGGTGCTCGCCCGCCCGAAGTACGTCATCGCCCCGAGCACCGCCGTCACCTCCGCCGTCTGCGAGTCGACCCCCGCCACCGCGGGCTGCGAGCGCCTGGACTTCGTCTACGCGACGGCCACCACGGCCACCGGGCACACCACCGCGGCCGACTTCGGCGACTTCGCCGGCCAGGTCAAGGAGATCCGCCTGTGGTCCACGGCCCCCGGTGCCACCGCGGCCACGGCCCAGACCGTCTCCACGTACCGCTACGACAAGGACGGCCGACTGCGCCAGCAGTGGGACCCCCGCCTGTCGCAGGCCACCCAGGTGCAGTACTCGTACGACTCGGCCAACCGCATCTACTGGATGATGCCGGGCACCGAACTGCCCTGGACCTTCACCTACGGCAAGGCCGGCAACTCGGCCGCCGCCGGTGAGGGCATGCTGCTCAAGGCGTCCCGCCCGTCCCTCAAGCAGGGTTCGAAGACGGAGACCGACGGCGGTACCGTCACCAACTCCGTCGTCTACGACGTTCCGCTGACCGGCGCCGGCGCCCCCTATCCGATGGGCGCCGCCGACGTCGCCGACTGGGGCCAGAGGGACGCCCCGACCGACGCCACCGCCGTCTTCCCGCCCGACGCCGTCCCCGCCGGGCACGACGGAACGGCCCTGACGGCCGCCGCGTACGAGCGGGCCGCGATCACCTACGTCAACGCCTCCGGGCGCGAGGTCAACACCGCCGTCCCCGGCGGCCGCATCTCCACCACCGGTTACAACGCCGGCGGCGCGGTCGTCTTCACCCTGTCCGCCGCCAACCGCGAACTGGCCCTGGCCACCTCCGGCCCGGCCCTCGACCGGCTCACCCGCCTCGGCATCCACGACGCCGGGTCCGCCGAGCGCGCCGCGCTGCTCGCCGAAACCAAGGAGTACGGCGCGGACGGGTTCCGGCTGCTGCACTCGTACGGACCGCTGCACCTGGTGGAGCTCCAGCAGGGCGCGGCGGACCTGCCCGCGGGGACCGAGGTCCCGGCGCGGCTGCACACCGCCACCGTCTACGACCAGGGCCGGCCCGCCTCCGCCGCGGTCAGCGGCCAGCCCACCACCGTGACCGCCGGTGCGTTCGTGCCCGGCCGTGCGGGCGGTGACCTCGACACCCGTACGACCGTCACCACGTACGACTGGTCCAAGGGCCTGCCGCTGACGACGGCCGAGGACCCGTCGGGCCTGAACCTCGTCACCAGCACCGCCTACGACGCCCAGGGGCGCGTGGTCTCCACGACGCTGCCCAAGGGCGGAGCCGCCGGCACGCGCGTGACCTCCTACTACACGGCGGACGGCACCGGCACCTGCGGCGGCCGTCCCGAATGGGCGGACAAGATCTGCTCCACCGGTCCGGCCGACCCGGCCTCCGGCGTCACCTCCGTCCACGAGTACGACGTGCACGGCGAGATCGCGAAGACCACCGCGACCGCCGACGGTTCGACGCGCGTCACCCGGGTCGTCCGCGACGGCGCGGGGCGCGTCACCCGCACCTCGGTCACCGGCGGCCTCGGCACCGCGGTCCCGGAGACGATCCGCACGTACGACCCGGTCGGCGGCCGGCTGACCAGTGTGGCCTCCGGCGGCAAGACGGCCGTCCACGGCTACGACGCCCTGGGCCGCTCCGTCTCCTACGACGACGGCGCCGGCAACGTCACCACCACCGAGTACGACCGGTTCGGCCGCGTGGTGAAGGTCTCCGACTCCGCCCCCTCGACGGTCACGTACGCCTACGACACCGCCGAGGACCCGCGCGGTCTGCCCACCTCCATGACGGACTCCGTGGCCGGCACCTTCGGTGCCGCGTACGACGCGTCGGGCCTCGTCGCGAGCGAGACCCTGCCGGGCGGCCACACGCTCAGCACCGTCTCGGACGAGACCGGGTTCACCACCTCGCGGGTCTACACCCGTGACGCGGACGGCGCGACGCTGCTCACCGACGTGGCCGTCCCGACGGTCCACGGCCAGGTGAGCTCCGGCACCCGCAGCGCGGGCACCGGGAACGGCCAGAGCTTCCGCTACGACCGCACCGGCCGCCTCACCGACGTCGACGAGTCCGGCGCGTACGGGCAGCAGCACCGCACGTACGGCTTCGACGCCAACTCCAACCGGACCCGCCTGGTCACCACCCACGACCAGGACAGCACGCCCGCGTCCACGACCACGGACCACACCTACGACGCGGCCGACCGCCTGATCGGCCCCGGCCTCACGTACGACGCCTTCGGCCGCACGCTGACCAAGCCGGGCACCGTCTTCGGCTACTACGCCAACGACCTCGTGCGGCAGCAGACGTCCGGTGACAGCCGCCGGACGTGGGACCTCGACGCCCAGGGCCGTTTGGCCTCGTGGACCAGCGAGACCCTCGACGCACAGGGCGCGGTCACCGCTTCGGTGAGTTCGGTGAACCACTACCGCAGCGGGGCGGACACCCCCTCCTGGACGGTGGAGGACGTGGCCGCGAACCTGCGCAGCCGCAACGTCACCAGCCTGTCGGGCCAGCTGGCCGCCGTCACCGGAACCTCCGGCGGCACCGTGCTCCAGCTCACCGACCTGCACGGCGACGCGGGTGTCGCGCTGCCGCTCGACCCGGCCCAGCCGCCGGCGGTGGCCGACACGGACGAGTACGGCAACGTTCGCGAGGGCACGGCCTCGGCCCGCTACAACTGGCTGGCCGCCCACATGCGCGCCTCGGACACGCCGTCCGGCGTCATCCTCATGGGCGTGCGCCAGTACGACCCGACGACCGGCCGCTTCCTGTCCGTCGACCCCGTCTACGGCGGCAACGCCAACCCGTACGAGTACTGCTCCGGTGACGGCAACAACTGCACCGACCTCGGCGGCGACTGCAGCTCCGGCAAGCTGTGCTGCACCTTCTCGGTGGACAACCCGCACCCGTCCCACACGGCCAAGGGCCGCATCAACGTGCACGCCGACATCAAGAAGTGCAAGAAGAAGGTGGGCAGCTACTCCATCAAGGTCTCGCTGTACCGGTCACGCTGGTACGGCTGGGAGAAGATGGACAGCAACTACAAGTCGGGGAACAACGTGTACAAGGCTCGTGAGGTGGCCAACTGGGCACCGCGGGGCACGTGCTACTACTACAAGGGCGTGGGCGAGTTCATGATCTCGACCGGCCCGAACGGTTCCGGGAACAAGGGCTACGCGACCGTCGTGAACTACGACAAGAACTACATCAACGACAGGGACGAGATGTGCCTGTGACGCACCCTCCGCGGACCGCGTGCCTGCTGGACTGGCACGCCGACGCCCCGTACGGCCTGACCGTGCTGGGCGTCCCCGCGGACCGCTTGACCGAGGCGGAGGAGAAGGCCGCGTCGGCACTGGCCGGCCGGCCCCTCCCCGCCTCGTGGCAGGGCGCGGACCCGGCGCTGCGGCGCCGTCTCGTCGCCGCGTGCCGGCCGGTCCCGACGACGGGTCTCTGGCACGTCTCGGACGACCGGCCGGTCACCGACGAGCGCCTCGCCCGTCGGGACTGCCTGCGGGCACTCGCCGCCGAGTGGCCCGGCGCGGAGCCGCTGCCGGCCGACCGGACCGCCCGCCTGCCGGGGCTGACCGCCCTGGTCCGCCTGGCCGCCCTGGTCTGCCGCATGCCACCGGAAGCGGAGCTGGACCCGGACGAGGACCTCCTCGACGTGTTCGACACCTACACGGTGGGAGGCATCCCGGACGACCGCGTCTGACCCGGCGATCGCACGCCGATCGCCGACCCGACCGCTCCCGGCCGCACCTCGCGGCCGGGAGCGGCCGTGCTTCTCGCGCGGGGACGGCAACCGCGCACCGGGTGGTCCTCGCCGCCGTGGGAGCCGCAGCCGCAACGCCCCACCGCGCGGCCGTCAGGCGCCGGAGGCATGGAGCCGCGACCGCCCGCCGTGCTCGGCGCGCAGGGGCACGAGGTCCCTCAGCGAGGAGGAGGGCTCCAGTCCCAGTTCCTCCCGCAGGATGCGGCGGCACTGTTCGTACTGGTGCAGCGCCGCTCCTCTGTTGCCGGCGGCCAGATGCGCCTTCACGAGTACGCGGTGGGCGCTTTCCTGCAAGGGCTCGGCGCGTACGGCGGCGAGTCCGGCGGCGACGGCTTCGCCGTAGCGCTGCGCCGACGTCAATCGCTCGGTCATCGCTTCCAGGGCGTAAAGCCGGAGCTGGTGGTACTGCTCCTGTTCTATCAACATCCAGTCGTTCTCCGGCCACTCCGGCAGGAGGTCCGCCGACAGGTCCGCCAGCGTCTGCATGGTGAGGATGTCGTCGCAGGGGCGCGAGTTGTCGAGCAGCCGGTGCGCGCGTGCGACCGCGTCGTGCAGGTCCACGGTGATGTGGGGGGACAGGGCCAGTTCACGGGCGGACACGTCGATGACGGGGTGGCCCATCTGCGCCGTCCGCCAGAGGGACGACCTCAGGTTCGCGTTGGCGCGTGACGTCGTGACGTCCGGCCAGAGGGTTCCGGCCACGTAGGCGCGGGAGCGCGGCATGTCCTGCAGGGCGAGGAACGCCAGAAGTCGTTGAATGCTGGAGCAGACTGGAATGCTTGTATGATTAACCGCGAGAGCGAAGCCCTTGAGTAGCCGTAAAGTAATAAAATGGGATTGTCCGTTCATCGACCCCCCATTACCGATGTCGGCTTGGTGATCTTCGGTTCGGCTCATCGGCTTTTCGAAGCCATGCTACGGGAAAGACGCGACCGTGGGATCGACCATTAGCGGGTCGACCGTCAAAAAGGAATCACCGGAACGTCGCGAAAACGTCACCCGTTCTGTTCCAGCAGCTCATCGAGCCAGGCCCGCACGGCCAAGAGGACGTCGGCGGTCTCGCTCGCCGCGGTGGGACGTTCCCGCTCCCCGTCGACGATCCGGATGATGCGCGCGCGGAAGCCGTCCGGGCTGCCGTCTTCCCACCACACCCGGAGCACGAGGACGCCGGAACGCGTCGAGGGGGTCTCCATGAGAGACCGAGTCTCCTCCGGCGGTGTCACCCGGGCGTCGTCGATCCGTGACCGGTGACGCCGTCGCACGCCGCGAAGACGTGGGGGTGACGCCGGTACGACGGGTGAGTCGCGGACGGATCACAGGGGAGTCTGCACCCTCTCGGCATACGTGGTCGGCACACGCCGGACCGAGGGGGGCTTCGCATGGGTGACTTCGGTGTGATCGCCGACGTCTCGTCGGTCGTCGTGAACACGCTGACGCAGGCCCTGCGCGGGCTGAGCCAGGTGGAACCGCCGATCGCGGAACTGAACGACCTCTCCGAGACGGTCCAGACACCGCCGCCCAAACTCACGGTGTTCCTCTACGAGATCGCGGAGGACCCCACCTCGCGCAACCGGCCCCCGGTGCGCTCCCAGCCCCCCGAACCACCGACCATCCGCAAGCCGCCGATGGCCCTGCTGCTGCGGTACCTGATCACCCCCTGGGGCGGCGACCAGGCGACCCAGCACCGGATGCTCGGGCGCGCCCTCCAGACCTTCTACGACGACGCGATCCTGGACGGCGGGCGCCTGTCCGGCAGCCTGGCGGCCAGCACCGACTCGCTGCACGTCACCCTGACGCCGCTGACCCTCGACCAGAAGTCCTGGGTCTGGTACGCGATCCAGAAGCCGTACCGGCTCTCGCTGAACTACGAGATCCGCGTCGTCGACCTGGACTCGGCCGTGGAGACGGCGGTGCGGCCGGTGCGCAGCCGGACCATCGAGGGGACGGCGACGCCGTGAGCGCCTTCCTGCCCCTGGCCCGCTCGACGCTCTACAGCCCCGTGTGGCTGGTGCCGTTCGACGACTACGCGCGGCGGGTGCGCACGGCTGGTGTGGAGGTCCGACTCGAACGGTTCGACGACGCGGGCGGCGGCTGGCTGCCCCTGGACGACAGGGCGGTGCGCACCCCCGGCGGGGCCATCGCCTTCCCGGGCCTCGGCAGGCGGGCGGAGCCGTGGATGGTCGGGCCGGAGCGCCACCGGGTCCGTTTCGCGGCCGCCGGCTACCAGCCGCTGTACCCGGCCGACGGCCGGCCGTTCTCGGCCGACCTCGCCGGCGTGGAGTTCCTGGTGCACCCGTACGACGACACGCACCCGCCCTCCGCCGAAGCGTCCCCGCGGCTGGTCCGGCTGCTGCCGGGGACCGCCTTCCCCTACCCGCCGGGCGCGCGCACGGTCCGCGGTGCCGTACGGGACGCCACCACCGGGGCGCCCGTCGCGAACGCGCTCGTCGAGGCCAGGGGGCGCACGAGCCAGGACCTGGCGCCGTGGCACGAACGCACGCTCTCCGACCCCCGGGGGGCCTTCCGGCTCGCCCTGCGGTGGGAGGGGGAGAAGGCCGCCGAGCAGGCGGGCGAGGAGACCTTCCGCCTGGAGGCCACCGAGCGGCCGGGCCGGACCGGGTCGCTGACCGTGCGCCTGCCCCGGGACGCGGAGCACCGGCACGTCATCGAGATCCGTGAGCAGTGAGGAGCCCATTCATGGCCGAGTACCTGAGCCCCGGGGTCTACGTGGAGGAGATCGACGCGGGGCCGCGGCCGATCGCGGGAGTGAGCACGAGCACCGCCGGGATGGTCGGAGTCACCGCTCGCGGCCCGTACATCGGCAAGCCCAAACTGGTCACGAACTTCCTGGAGTTCCAGAACGCCTTCGGCGGTTTCCTGCCCGAGCCCGAGACGTCCGTACGGGACACGTGGGCGAACGACCCCTCCGAAGGCGGCCGCTGGTGGCTGTTCCCCCTCGCCGTCAAGGGGTTCTTCGACAACGGCGGCCGGCGCCTGTACGTCAAGCGGGTCGTCGGCGGGGGAGCCAAGGCGGCCTCCGGCACCCTGGGCCAGGGCCTGGTCAGCCAGATCACCGCCGACGCCGCGCGGGGCGCCACCCGCCTCCAACTGGGCCACCTGATCGGCTTCACTGGGGCCGGACAGGAGATCCAGGTCTTCCGCGGCGACGACCAGCGGGCGATCCACACCGTGACCGTCTCCGGCTACGACATGGCCACCCGCCGCATCACCCTCGACCAACCGCTGCCCACCGAGGTCAGGACATCCCGCGGCGACTACGTCCAGGTCGGGCGGCGCGGCGACGAGCCGACGCTGCGGTTCTCCGCGGTGAGCCCCGGCGCGTGGGGCGGGGGCGTCCAGGTCCGGGTCCAGCCGATGGTCGGCGCCGCGCTGCCGGTGCTGCCCGAGCCGCAGGAGGGCGGGCTGTTCGTCACCCGCCTGGTCGCGGACGCGCCCGAGGACAGCGGGACGGTCGAGGTGGCCGCGGTGACCGGGCTCGACCCCGACGCCCTTCCCGACGACGTCTGGGTGCAGATCGGCCCCGACCGGTTCAAGGTCCAGGTCGGCCGGCCGGCCGACGGCAAGGTCACGCTCACCTTCCCGGCGGGCACCGCGCACGCCGCCTGGGAGACCGGTCTGACGACGCGCCGGGTGCGCCGGGGCAGCACCGCGGCGGGACGGACCCTGCGGATCGGCGGCGCGAGCAGGCTGTACCAGGGCGCGGTCGTCCAGCTCGACGACGGCACCACCCTGACCGCGGCGACCGTCGAGGCGGTCACCGGGGACGTCGTCGCCTTCGACCGCGACGTGCCGGGGACGTTCTTCGAGACCGACCGGATCCACCTGATCGAGGCCGAGGTCAGCACCCGCTTCACCGACGCGGGCGGCGCCGCGGTCACCGAGACCTTCGGCAACCTGCGGTTCTCCGGCGACACCCCGGCGAACCTGACGGCCGTCCTGGAGAGCCGGTCCCAGCTGGTGCGGGCCACCGCGCTGCCCGGCCTGTCCGCCGACCCCACCAGGTTCCCCGTGCCCGCGACCGGTGCCTGGCTGACGCTGGCGGACGGCGACGACGCGTACGAGTCCCTGAGCGTGGCCGACTTCGTCGGCACCGACGGCGGCAGCGGGCGGCGCACCGGAATCGTCGCGCTGGAGGACATCGACGAGATCGCCGTCTGCGCGGTGCCCGGCGTGTGGTCCGGCACGGTCGAGTCGAGCCTGGTCGCCCACTGCGAACTGCTCAAGGACCGGTTCGCGATCCTCGACCCCCGTGACGGTCTCGACATCGAGGGGATCCAGGCGTTCCGCGAGCCCTTCGACACCAAGTACGCCGCGCTCTACTACCCGTGGCTGGTCGCCCGCGACCCGTCGACCAACCGCGACGTCGAGGTGCCGCCGTCGGGCCACATGGCCGGGATCTACGCCCGGGTGGACGTGGAGAGGGGCGTGCACAAGGCACCCGCCAACGTGGTCGTCCGGGGCGTCCGGCAGACCGACGGGTTCGCCCAGGACATCACCAGGCGCCACCAGGACCTGCTGAACCCGAGGGGCGTCAACGCGCTGCGGTACTTCCCCGGCCTCGGCCACCGGGTGTGGGGCGCGCGGACGCTCTCCTCGGACAGCTCGTGGAAGTACGTCAACGTCCGGCGGCTCTTCCTCTTCCTGGAGGAGTCGATCGACGAAGGCACCCAGTGGGTGGTCTTCGAACCCAACGACGAGTCGCTGTGGGCCCTGGTCCGCCAGACGGTCACCAACTTCCTCACCACGGTCTGGCGCAGCGGCGCACTCGCCGGTACCACCGCCGACGAGGCGTTCTTCGTCGCCTGCGACCGCACCACGATGACCGAGGACGACCTGGCCAACGGCCGTCTCATCTGCGTCGTCGGCGTCGCGCCGGTCTTCCCCGCCGAGTTCGTGATCTTCCGGATCCAGCAGAAGACCCGCGAGACCCAGCTCGCCTGAGCACCCGACCGAGGAACGAGGAGGGGCCGCCATGCCGCCCGTGACCAGGGACGACCCGTACGCGTCCTACAACTTCCAGATCATCGTGACCAACGTCAGCGACGACGGCGTCGCGGTGAGCGGCTCCTTCACCGAGGCCAGCGGCCTCGAACTGGAGATCCCGCCGATCGAGTACCGCAACGGGAGCGAGGACATCACCGTCCGCAAGATCCCCGGGCTCAAGAAGTACACCAACCTCACCTTCAAGCGCGGCATCACCGGTCACGTCGGCTTCTGGAACTGGGTGGTCGAGGCGCTCAACGGCAAGGTGCGGCGCACCTCCGGCTCGATCGTGCTCCTCGACGAGAACCGCCAGGAGGCCATGCGCTGGAACTTCGACCGCGGCTGGCCGACCAAGTACACCGGCCCGACCCTGAGCGCCACCAAGAACGAGATCGCCATGGAGACGCTCGTCCTCGCGGTCGAGAAGCTGGAGATCGACGTCTGACATGACCAGTGAAGCGCTTCCCGGCGTGTCCCTGACGTCCGCGCCGCGCGGCTTCGAGGAGCAACCGCTGCGCACGGACGTGGCGGCCTTCCTCGGTCGGCTCCGCCGGGGCCCGGTCGGCGCCCCGGTGCGGGTGGAGAGCTGGAACGACGTCGTGGACGCCTTCGGGCCTCCCCCCGGCCCACCGGGCGGGAGGAACCCCCGGGACGGCGCCTTCGCCACCCCGTACGCCCTGCGCGGCTTCTTCGAGAACGGCGGCCGCACGGCCTGGGTGGTGCGCGTGTCGGGCCCGGCCGCCACCGCCCGGACCCGGTGGACGGTCGGCCCGCTGAGCGGGTTCCCCGCCACGCGCTACCAGCTGGTCGCCACCAGCCCGGGAACCTGGGCCAACGGCGGGCGGATCGCCGTCCGCTACCGGGCCAGCACGGTCGCCGGACCGCCGAGGGTGAGCATCCGGATCGACGTGCCCGGTGAGCCGCCCGAGTCCTTCCCCGGCCTGCCGCCCTCCGAAGCGGCGCACCGGCTGACCGCGTCCCGCCTCGTCCGGCTCGTCCCGGACGGACCCCCGCCGCCGCCCGGGCGGCCCGGACCGATCTCGATGTCCTGGGACCTGACGCTCGCGGGCGGCACCGACTCCGCGCCCACCCGCGGCGCGTACGAGGAGGCCGTGGCCGTCCAGGCCGAACTGCCGGAACCGGCGCTGGTGGCGCTGCCGGACCTCGGCACGGACCTGGCCGGGGGCGCGCACACGGACGTGGTGCTCGCCCTCCTGCGGAGCATCGCCCCGCTGCACGACCGGCTGGCCGTCCTCGACGTACCGCCCCGGCTGTCCTCCGTGGACGAGACGGTCGACTGGGTGCGGTCGCTCACGGCGACGGGCGACAGCCGGCTCCTCGGCTGCGCGGCCGTCTACCACCCGGCGCTGCGCACCCCCGACGGGCACGGGCTGCGCACCGTCCCCGCCTCCGGGCACGTCCTGGGCGTCATCGCCCGCCTCGACGCCGAGCGCGGAGCGCACCACACGCCCGCCAACGCCGTCGTACTGGAGGCGGTCGACCTGGCGACCGAGTTCCCCGAGCCACAGCAGGTGCGGCTGTTCGACGCGGGCGTCGACCTGGTGCGGTGCACCCGCGGGCGGGGGCTGGTGGTGTGGGGCGGGCGCACCCTCTCCGCGGACCCCCGCACCCGCCACGTCGCGCACCGCCGCCTGGTGCACCTCCTGGTGCGCGCCCTGCGCAGGGTGGCCGGCCCGCTGGTGTTCGACGTCAACTCGCCCGAGCTGCGGCTGGCGCTGGTGAGGGCGATCACCTCGGTGCTGCTCTCCGCCTTCCGGGCCGGAGCGCTCGCCGGCGCGCGGCCCGAGCAGGCGTTCCGGGTGGTGTGCGACGACACCAACAACCCGCCCGAGCAGGACCCGGGGCAACTCGTCTGCGAGGTCGAGGTCGCCCCGGCCGCCCCCATGGAGTTCATCCGGATGCGCCTCGTCCTCGGCCAGGACCGGGGCCTGGAGGTGATCGAGGCATGAACCAGGACCCGCTGCCGAAGTACCGCTTCCTGGTCACCCTCGACCCCGGCGACGCCTACCTGCCGCCCGCGCAGGCGCTGCTGCTGCCGCTGGTCGCGTCCGGCGCGTTCCAGGAAGTCGCCGGCCTCGGCGCGCAGTTGGAGGTGACGAGCTATCCGGAGGGCGGCCGCAACGACTCGGTGCACCAACTGCCGCTGCGCCACTCGTGGAACCGGATCACCCTCAAGCGCGGCGTGGCGCGCGACCCGGGCCTGTGGGCCTGGTACCAGGCGGGGCTCGCCGACTCGCTGGGCGCCCGTCGCGACGGAGCGGTGATCGTGCTCGGCCCGGACGGGGTGCCCGGCGCGGCCTGGGCGTTCCACGGCGGGCTGGCCGCCAAGTGGACCGGACCGGACCTGCACGCCGAGCAGAACGCGATCGCCATCGAGTCGCTGGAGATCGCCCACGAGGGACTGACCAAGGTCCTCCAGGACACCGCGGCGGGCCTGTCGCCGCGACCGAACCGAGGGAGGTGACCGACGTGCCGAAGGTGACCATTCACCATCTCGAAGTGCGGTTCCAGGTGGACGGCGACGACGGTGCCGTGTTCACCCGCCTGTTCAACCGGCACATCCAGGCGTGGTCGAAGCTGTACGAGGACGCGTGCGCCCGCGCCAGGCGGACCGAGGCCGAACGCTCCTTCGGCGACGGGGAGGACCGGCCGTGAGCGTGACGCCCGTGTCCTTCGCCCGCCAGGGCGCGGCCCAGGCCCGCCTGGAGATCGTCCGGCCGGTGATCGCCGACGAGCGGCGGCGACGGATCCCGCTGCGGTTCAACCCGACCGACTACAAGCTGAGCAAGAGCAACACCTTCGCCGAGATCACCATCCCGGGCCTGGAGACCCCGCCCCTGCAGTACGTGCGCGGCGGCACGGAGACCCTCACCGTCCAGGCGCTCGTCGACACCTCCGACACCCTGGAGAACGTACGGAGCGCCTACGTCGACGCCCTGCGCGACCTGTTGCGGCCCGACAGCCGCGAACACGCGCCGCCGGTCGTGCGGTTCGTGTGGGACGAAGAGGTCTTCACCGGCGTCGTGGAGAAGCTGGACGTCAACTACCAGTTGTTCCGGCCCGACGGCGTACCGCTGCGGGCCGTGCTGGACCTCACGCTCAAGGAGTTCCGCCCGGCCGCCGTGCAGGTCGCAGGCAGGCCGCGCTCCTCACCCACGGTGGAGAAGAGCTACGTGGTGCGCCGCGGCGACACGCTCAGCTCCATCTCGAACGCGCTGTACCGGCGGCCCGACGCCTGGCGCGAGCTGGCGCGCGCCAACGGCATCACCGATCCACGGGACCTGCGGCCGGGCCGGGTGCTGACCGTGCCCCGGCTGCCGTGAGGAGCGCGCGATGACCACCCCCACCCCCGAGGTGGCCCCGCCCGACCGGTACGCGCCCGAGTTCGAGGTGCGCATCGAGGGACTGGAGATGGACCCCTCCACCAAGAACGACATCATCGACATCAAGGTGAACCGGGACATCGACGAGATGTCGGGCTTCGACCTCACCCTCAACAACTGGGACGACGCCCACCTGCGGTTCAAGCACAGCGACTCGCCGAGCTTCCGGCTCGGCGGCCGGGTCTCGGTACGGCTCGGCTACGCCGACAAGCTGCTCACCGTCGCCACCGGGACCATCTCCACGCTCAGCCCGAAGTTCACCGAGAGCGCGTCCCCCACCGTCCAGGTCAGCGGAGTGGACGGGCTGCTGCGGCTCAAGGACCGCAAACCCACCGGGGAGGAGACCAAGATCTACCGCCACCTGCCCGACTGGCGGATCGCCGAGCAGATCGCCCAGCGCAACCACCTCCGGGTCGAGGTCACCCGCGAGGGGCCGACCCACGACCGGGTGGTGCAGAAGAACCAGGACGACGCGACGTTCCTGCTGGAGCGGGCCAAGCGGCTGGACTTCGACTGCTACATCCTGCCCGACCCCGGGACCGGCGAGGACACGCTCTACTTCATCAAGCCGACCGACGGCCGCGACGGCCGCCCCATCCGGGTGTACCGACTGGCCTACGCGCCGGGGCTGTCCACCGGCCCCACCGCCCAGCCCGAGGGGCTGGTCCCCAACCTGCTGGAGTTCACCCCGACCCTGACCGTGTCGCAGCAGGTCAGCAAGGTCACGGTGCGCGGCTGGGACCCCCGTACCAAACAGCCCATCGCGTTCACCGCGACCGCGGAGAACCTGCCGGCCGGGCAGAACACCGCCGACGGGCAGAGCGGGCCGCAGGTCGCCGAGTCCGCGCTGCAGGGCCGCCAGGAGGTCCTGGTCGACGCGCCGGTCGGCAGCGACCAGGAGGCCCGCGAACTGGCGATCAGCCTGCTGAGGGAGCGCGCCTACGAGTTCATCACCGCCACCGGCAAGGTGGCGGGCCTGCCCGAACTGCGGCCCGGCGACAACCTGGAGATCCACGGCCTCGGGCGCCGGTTCTCCGGCATGTACTTCGTCAAACGGGTCGAGCACACGCTCAACACCAGCGGGTTCTTCACCCAGTTCACCGGACGGCGGATCCACCAGGGGGACCAGTGACCACCAGGACCACACCGCGGGCCCGCAGCACCGACAAGCGGTACTACGGCGTCGTCGAAGCGCTCGTCGTGGAGAACGAGGGCGACGACGAGGGCCGGGTCAAACTGAGGTTCCCGTGGTTCGACGACGTCACGGTCACCGACTGGATCCGCGTCAGCCAGCCGTACGCCGGGGACGGCTACGGCACCGTGTTCGTGCCCGAGAAGGGCGACGAGGTCCTCGTCGCCTTCGTCCACGGGGACATGCGGTTCCCGATCGTGCTCGGCGGCCTCTACAACGGCAAGGACAAGCCGCCGACCGCCCGTACCGGGGGCCGCGACCAGAAGGCGATCCGGACCAGGCACGGGCACGAGGTGCTCCTCGACGACACGCGGTCCGACGCCGCCGTCCGGATCACGTCGGCCGCCGGACACGTGGTGGAGCTGGACGACCGGGGGAAGGCGATCCGGATCACCGCCGCCGAGGGCGGCAGCGTGACCGTGACCGCGCAGGGGGAGATCACGCTCAAGGCGCCGAAGGTGACGGTCGACTCCCCCTCCATCGACCTCGGCGGCGGCAGCACCGAGCCCCTCGTGCTCGGCAACGCGCTGCTCCAGGCGTTCAACGCGCACACCCACCCGACCGCCGCCGGGCCCACCGGCCCGCCGGCCCCGCCGCTCACCCCCGCCGTACTGGCCAAGAAGTCGAGGACGGCATGAGCGAGGAGTTCCTCGGGACCGGCTGGCGGTTCCCGATCCTGCCCGACGCGTCCGGGCGGCTGGGGTACGCCGTCGGCGAGGAGAGCATCGAGCACTGTCTGAGGGCGCTGCTGCTCACCGGCACGGGCGAGCGGGTCATGCGACCCGAACTCGGCACGCGGGCCCACGAGTTGCTCTTCGCGCCCGGCAGCGTGCAGAACCTGCGCGACCTGGAGAACTCGATCGCCGCCGCCGTCCGCGACCACGAGCCCAGGGTGGAGCTCGACGAGGTCCGCGCGGAGGCCGACCCGGCCGACGAGTCGCGGATCACCGTCTCCGTCGTCTACCGCGTCCGGCGCAGCAACACCAAGGCGAACCTCGTGTTCCCGTTCTACGCCGGGCTCACCGGGCCCACCGCCCCCACGGGGAGGACGCCGTGACCCTGCCCGCGCCCAAGCTGGACGACCTCACCTGGGCCGACATGATGGCGGCCATCCGCCGCCGGATCCCCGCCGAGTCGGACGGCGCCTGGACGCTGCACGCGCCCGTCGACCCCGGCGTCACCCTCCTCGAACTCTTCGCCTACCTCCTCGAACAGCGGCTGTACTGGCTCGACCAGGTGCCGGACGCGCTCGTGGTCGCCGTGCTGGGGCTGCTCGGCCTCGAACCCCCGCGCCCGGCCCGGCCCGCGGCCACCGTGCTGCGCCTCGAAGCCCGGCAGGAGGGCACCGCGGTCCCGGTCGTCCCCGCCGGGACGGCGCTCACCCGCGACCCGGCCGGGCAGGTCGTCTTCACCCTCGACGACGACGTGGCCGTCTTCCCGCTCGCCGAGGGCGCGCAGGTCACCGTGTGGACCGACCGCGACCGCACGGCGGACCTGCCGGCCCGCCGGGGCGTCCCGCTCCTGGCCGCCGACGGGGCCCCCGCGCACGTCCGGTTCACCCTGCCGCTCACCGGGGCGCACCCCGCGCCCGGCCCGCTCAGCCTGCTGTTCGAGCTGGACGCGCCCGCCGCGTCCGCGCCGTCGTGGCTGCCCGGGGCGGTCGCCGACGTGCCGCCCCCCGCCGAGCTGACCTGGTCCTGGTTCCGCCCGGGCACCGACGCCCACGGACCGTTCGAGAAGGTCGAGGACGGCACGGCCGGGCTCAGGCGCTCCGGAGTCGTACGGCTCCACCCGCCCCCCGGCTGGACCACCCGGGACAGCGGCGTCCTCGTGTCCACCCCGGCCGCGACCCACGCCGCCCCGCCGCGCCTGCTCCAACTCGCCCTCAACGTGTCCGCCGCGCGCCACCTGCGGCGGCGCACCGCGGGCGGCGCCGAACTGCGGGAGCAGATCGACGCCTGGCTCAAGCTGCCCGGCCAGCGCCTCGTGCTGCCGGAGGCCGCCGAACGGCTCGTCGAGGCGGACCTGCGGCTCGCGGGGGAGGAGTGGCGGCCCGTGCCGGACCTCACCTTCGGCGGGCCGGCCGACCGGATCTTCGTGCTCGACCGGACCGAGGGCGCGGTGGTGTTCGGCGACGGGCTCACCGGCCGCATCCCCCGGCCGGGCCGCGACGCGGACGTCGCGTACGCCGTCGGCGGCGGCCGGGACGGCAACGGCGGCATGACCGCCAACTGGGTCCCGGCCGAGGAGACCCCGGCGGCGGTCACGGCCGTCAACCCCGTACGCGCCGAAGGCGGCGCCGACCCGGAGACCGTCGCCGAGGCGCGGCGGCGCGCCGCCGCCTCCCTGGGCGAGGTGACCCGCGCGGTCACCGCCGACGACTTCGTCACCCTCGCCCGTACGACGCCGGGCGTCGCCGTCGCCCGTGCCCACGCCGCCCTGGGCGAGCACCCCGGCTTCCCGTGCTCCCGGGTGCCCGGGGCGGTCACCGTGCACCTCGTTCCGGCGGTGCCGCGCGACGACCTGGCCCGCGAGGACTTCGTCGCCGCGCCCCGCCCCGACCCGGGCGCGCTGTGCGCGGTCGCCGCCCGGCTGGAGCGGGCCCGGCTGCTCACCTCCGAGGTCTTCGTCCGCGCGCCCCGCTACCGCGACGTGGCGGTGCGCGCCGACCTGTCGGGCGACCCCGCCGACCGCGCCCGGGTGTCCGCCGTGCTCACCGGGGCGCTGCGCCGCTTCCTCGACCCGCTGGTGGGGGGCGACGACCGGGACGGCTGGCCGTTCGGGCAGCCGCTGCGGCCCGCGGCCCTGCTGCGGGCCGCGCAGCGCGCGCTGGGCGACCTCGCGGACGTCTCCGCCGTGGCGATCGGCCTCGACGGGGCGGCCCCGGACGAGGACTGCCGGGAAGTCCCGCTCGGCCCCGGTGAACTCCCCGTCCTGCGGGCGGTCCGCACCCGGATCGTGCCCGCCGCCGAACCGGGGGAGGGGCTCGTATGACCGGCGACGTGTGGTGGGAGAAGGCCGCCCGCGAGAAGGAGGGGAGGATCGTACCGGGCCCCGGGCCGTCCGGCGTCCAGCCCGAGCTGACCGACGCGACCCGCGAGGCGGTCCGGTCCGGGGTACGCGGCCGGATCGCGGGCCACACCCCGGACTGGACCGACCCCGACCGCCGGGACGCCGGGGTCGCGCTCGTCCGCCTCTTCGGCACCCAGGCCGAACCCGTGCTCGCGCGGGTCAACCGGCTGCCCGAGAAGGTGCTGGCCGAGCACCTGGCGACGGCGGGGGTGCGACGGCGCCCGGCGGGGGTGGCGACGGCCCTCCTGGAGTTCACCGTGAACCCGCCGGACGGCGCCTCCGTCCTCGTACCGGCCGGGTTCCAGAGCGCGGCGTCCGGCCCGGCCGGGCAGGTGGTGTACGAGACGGACCAGGACCTGTACGCCACCCCGGCCGTCCTCGCCGCCCTCGCCGTGCAGGAGGGCGGCACGCTGGAGTCCCTGCCGCTGGGTCCGGCCGGGCCCGGCCGCCCGTTCGCGCCGTTCGGCCGGGACCCGGAGCCCGGCAACGGCCTGTGGATCGGACTCGCCGGGACGGCCGCCCCCCACCCCCGCCTCTCGCTGGGCTTCGTCGTGGCCGCCGCCCCGCCCGCGCCCGTGGACTCCGGCGGCCCGGCGCCCCTGCCGCAGGCCCCCGCGCCGCTGCTGCGCTGGGACGTACTGGACGGCACCCGGCTCGTTCCCGCCGAGCTGGTGCGCGACTCCACGGCCGGGTTCCGGGCGAGCGGGACCGTCGAACTGCGCGTCCCGCGCGCGTGGGCGCCGGGCAGCCCGCCCGGCACCCGGCCGGGGCCCCCGCTGCGCTGGCTGCGCCTGCGGATGGCGCACGGCGCCTTCGGCGGGCCCGCGCCGGTGCTGACCGGACTGCGGCTGAACACGGTCACCGCCACGGCCGCCCGCACGATCAGGGACGAACCGCTCCAGCCGATCCAGGAGACCGGGGGGAGCGGTCTTCGCCGCATGAGGCTCAGCCAGGTGCCCGTCCTCACCGGGTCCGTGGTCATCGAGGTCGACGACGACCCCGGCGCCGACGTGTTCGGCACCACGGCAGGTTCCGCCTCCCGCTGGCGGGAGGTGGAGAGCCTGGCCGCCCACGGCGCGGACGACCGCGTCTTCACCGTCGACCACGAGAGCGGCGAGGTGACGTTCGGGGACGGCGTCCACGGCGCGGCCGTGCCGCCCGGCTTCCGCAACGTCCGCGCCGTCCGCTACCGCGTGGGCGGAGGCGCCGCCGGTGCCGTGCGCGCCGGTGCCGTCAACGCCGTGGTGACCGCCCTGCCGCACGTCGTCGGCGTCACCAACCCCTTCCCGTCCTCGGGCGGTGCGGACGCCGAGCCCGACGCCGACACGATGCGCCGGGGCGTCGGCCAACTGCGCGCCCGCGGACGGGCCGTGGCCCCGGCCGACTACGGACTGCTGGCCACCCGTGCGCCCGGCGCGTCCGTGGCCCGCGCCCGGGGCGTGCCCGGCCTCCACCCCGACTTCGCCGGAGCGCCGATCCCCGGCGTCGTGGGGGTCCTCGTCGTGCCCCCGGGCGACGACACCGGAGAACCCCCGGTCCCCACCGCCGCGACGCTGCGGGCCGTCGCCGACTTCCTGACCCGCGAGGCCGCCCCCGCCGGGGTCACCGTGGTCGCGGCCCCCGCGCCGTACCGCCGCGTCGCCGTCGAGTCGTGGGTCGCCCTCGACCCGGACCACGACCGCGCCGCGGTCCTGGCGAGGGCGGGCGACGCGGTGCGCGCCTACCTGGACCCGCTGCGCGGCGGGGAGGACGGCGCGGGCTGGCCGTTCGGCGGCACGCTGCGGCACGTCCCCCTGGTCCGGTGCCTCCTCGCGGTCGACGGGGTCCTGGCCGTCCCCCGGCTCTCGCTCACCGTCGACGGGGTGCGGCTGCCGTCCTGCGCCGACCACCCGATCGGGCCCCACGACCTGGTCTGGCCGGAGCGCCCGCTGCTGATCCCCGTAGGAGACCGGCCATGACGTGCACACCCCACCCCGCGACCTTCCGCCTCCTCGACGCGTACGTCGGCTGGGACGAGGCCCCCGCCGGGAGCGAACCGGGCACGGGCGGCATCGTCGGCTTCGACGACCCGGCGGGGATCCGGCTCGCCCACCGCGGCTCCCTGCCGGAAGGCCCCACGAGGGCCCGGTTGCTGCCGTGGTTCCCCGACCCGCGGCTCGCGCCCGGCTGCGCGCCGCGCGCCTGGTACCTGCTGGTCCCCGGGGAGCGGCTGCTGCTGCGCCGCGGCGCCTGCGGCGGCGCCTTCACCCCCGTGTGGCCGCCCGCCCTCGACCCCGGCACGCTGCGCGAGCCGGTCTCGGTCGCCGCGCGCGGGCACCGGCTGGCCGTGGTGGAGTCCGACCGGGTGCTCGTATGGCGCCGTGAGGGCGCCCAGCTCGCCGGGGTGATCCCGGTGCGGCGGCCCCGGTGGGCCGCGCCCGCGCCGGACGACGAGGTCCTGGTCGCCTGCCGGGGCAGCGCGGACCTGCGCCGGTTCGACTCGGCGGGCGGCTTCCGCGGGGTGCTGCGCACCGGTGTCCGGGGCGAGATCGTCGGCCTGCGCACCGGACCGGAGCGGACGGTGTGGCTGCTCACCGACGACGGCACCCGACTGGGGATCCACCGGGGAGGCCCCGGCCGGCCCTTCCGCACCGCCACCGCCGACGAACTGGCCGCGGCGCTGCCGCCGTCCGCGCTCGTCTCGGCGACCGAGGACGGCTTCTGCCTGGACGAGAAGGGCCCGGACGGGCCCGAGACCCACTGCCACACCTGGCGGGGTCTGCCCCGCGAGCCCGTGCCGCCGGCGACCGACGCGTACGTGACCAGCGGCTCGTACGTCACCACCCTGGTCGACAGCGGTGTCTCGCGCTGCCGCTGGCACCGCGTGCGCGTCGACGCCGACGTGCCCGCCGGCACGGCGGTCCGCACCGAGATCGTGGTGACCGAGGACGGCCACCACGAGGAGGGCGACTGGCAGGCCGCGGCGCCGGGGGCCGGGGACTTCCTCGTCGACCAGCCGCCCGGCCGCTTCCTGCGGCTGAGGCTCCGGCTGTCGGGCGACGGCGGCGCGACTCCGGTCGTCCACCGGATCCGGCTGGACTTCCCCCGGGCCACCAGCGCCGACCTGCTGCCGCCCGCCTTCCGCCAGGACCCCGAGGCCGACGACTTCACCGAGCGCTTCCTGTCGCTGTTCGACGCCGCCTTCGCCGAGCTCGACCGGGCCATCGAGCGGTATCCGGCCCTCCTCGACCCGGCGGGCGTCCCCGACCGCGTGCTGCCGTGGCTGGCCGGACTGCTGGGCCTGTCGTTCGAGGCGGGCTGGGACGCGCTGACCCGGCGCGCGCTGCTGGCCGCGGCCCCGGAGCTGTACCGGCGCCGGGGCACGCCGTGGGCGCTGCGGGAGGCCGTCCGCATCGTGTTCGGGGTGACCCCGGTCGTCGACGAGCTGGCGGCCGACCGCCGCTGGGCGTGGCTGCGGGCGGCCCTCGACGACCCCGGGCCGGGGGAGACGGGGCGGGAGTCGGGCCGGGGACTCGGTTCCGTACGGCTGTTCGGCCGGTCGGCGAGCCGCTTCCGGGTCGGCGGATCGGCCCTGGGCGCGGCACCGCTGCGCGCCTTCGGAGATCCGGACGGCGACCCCCTCGCCGCGCACGCCCACCGGTTCCGGGTGCTCCTGCCCGCCGGGTCGGCGGACGTACGGGCGCTGCGGCGGCTGGTGGAGCGCCAGGCACCCGCGCACACGGTGGGGACGGTACGGACCGGCGGCGCCGGCTTCGTCGTCGGCTCCCGGTCCGCGGTCGGCGTGGACACGGCGTTCGTCCCGCTGCCGCCCCCCGTGCTCGGCGGAGGTGCCCCGCTGCGGCTGAACCACGACGGGGTGCTCAGGCCGGGACCCGCAGGACCGCGCCGGGGGATGGGCCTGGGGGTCGTCTCCGCCGTCGGTGTGCATACACAAGTGTCGTGAGAGGACGGGAAGATGAAGGAGACAGGAGCGTCGGCGGCAGCGGAGCCCGACGTGCCGCCGCTGCGCAGGTTGCGCTATTTCCACGGTCAGATGCTGGGCGCCCGCGACTTCCAGCGCGAACAGGACTACCACCGCGAGAAGTCGCGGCTGCGCCTGCGCAGCCTGCTCGGCTACGGCGTGGTGTGCGGCCTGTTCGTCGAGCCGGTGCCGCCGCCGGACGGCGGCTGCCCGCCCGGTGGCGGGCCCGCGGCGGAGGCCGACGCGTCCGTGCCGGCCGGGGAGGACGGCGCGGAGCCGGAGCACGCCCGGCGCGGGGCCAGGGTGAGGATCACCCCCGGCCTCGCCGTGGACTGCGAGGGCAACGAGGTCGTGGTGCGGGGCGGCTGCGTGGTCGACCTGTGGAAGGCGCTGCCCCGCGACGAGCGGGACACCGACACGGTCTGGGTCGGCGTCCGGTACGCCGAGCGGCCCGTGGAGCCCACCCGCGCCGTCTACGACGACGCCTGCGCGGACACCTCCGACTGCGAGTTCGGCTGGACCGAGGAGTGCTACAGGATCTGCGTCACCGGCTGTGAGCCCCCGGTGGACGAGCGCTGCGACACCTGCTGCTCACGGTGCGAGCACAAGGTGCTGTGGCTGGCGCGGATCGACCGCGTGGACTGGCACGAGCCGGTGCGCCGCGGCCGGATCCACATGAACGTGCGCCGCCCGTTCGGCCGCCACCTGCCCACGGTGATCACCGGGATCAACTGGATCCACGGACACACCTACACCGTCGACGAGGCCAGGGCGCTGCTCGGCACCCAGGACGAGGGCGCCGGGCTGGTGGTGCGGTTCTCCGCCGACGTGCGCACCGACTCGCTGCGACCCGGCGTGGTCGAGCTCCAGGTGATCGAGGGCGGCAGCGGCCGCAACGCCTCCACCTGGTACATGGGCGGCACGTTCGCCGAACCGGACTCCGGGTGCGGCGAGTTCACGCGGCGGTTCCGCTACCGCCAGACCACGCGCGAGACGCTGCAGGACGGCGACCGCGTGATGATCACCGTCCGCTCCGCGTTCGTCCTGGACCGCTGCTGCCGCCCGGTCGACGGCACCCACGTCGGCGGTCGCGTACCGACCATCGGCACCCGTGCGGACGCCGAAGCCGACGCCGGCGCGGACGGGCCCGCGTCCCGCGGGGGATGCGGCCTCCCGCCGTCGGGCGTCGGTCCCTGGACGTCCGGCACCGGCGCGGGCGGGGACGTCTTCGAGAGCTGGTTCTTCGTGAAGGAGCGCTGATCATGCGAACAGACTGCGGATGCGGCTGCGGGGGTGACACCGCCCGGACCTCCGCCTTCGTACGCCCCCGCTTCTTCGCGGGCCAGCTGCTGACCGAGGACGACCTCAGCCTCCTGATCGACTACACGACCGCGAAGGGCAGACTGCGCAACCGCTCCCTGTACGGGCCCGGCGTCGTCCGCGGCCTCGGCGTCACCTGCGCCCCCTGCGGCGGCGGAACCGTGGCGGTGCACCCCGGCCACGCGCTCGACTGCGCCGGGAACGACATCGTGGTGCCCTGCACCGAACAGGTCGACGTGCAGGCCCTGGTCCGGGAGCAGCGGATCGGCGCCCTCGGCGCGGACTGCGCGGAGGACTGCGACGACGGCGGGCGCCGCTACGGGCTCTACGTGCGCTACCAGGAACTCCCCGTCGAGCCGGTGGCGCCGTACGCCACGGAGGAGCCCTGCCCCTCGCCGGGCTGCGTGCCCTCCCGGATCCAGGAGGGGTTCCGCTTCGTCGTCAAGTGCGGCGACGTCGAGGACCACCGCCACAACCCCGGCACCCGGCTGCTCGCCGCCATCGGCGACCTCGCGCGGGCCGACCGGGCGCGCACCCGGGACCGGCGGCTCGGCCACCACCTCGACGCGCTGTCCACGGCCTCGGCCGGCACGGGCCGGGCGTTCCGCTTCGACGCCGCCGACGCCAGGCGCTACGCCACCTCCCTGGCGTGGCTGCGCGAGAACGCGGCCGGCGAGGGCCCCCCGCCCCCGCCGGCGGCCCGCGAGATGACCGAGCACGTCCGCGCGCTCGCCAGCGGCGTGGCCCGGTTCGACACCCACGACCCGGCCGGGCAGGACCGGCTCAGGAGGGAGTACCCGGACCTCGCCACGGTCGCGGAGGCCCGCCGTGTCCTGGGCACGGCGTGCGACCGGCTCGGCGGCACCGACACGGAGGCGGCGTGGCCCGACCCGCTGCGCCGCACGCTCGCCCGCGCGGTCGTCACCGAGACGGCGGCCCGGGTCGTACCGGAGCGGGGCGACGCCGACGCGCCGCTGGAGGTGCGCATGCTGGCCCAGGGCACCCCGCTGAGCCACGCGCTGCGGGTGGACTTCCGGGCGGACCTCGCCCTGATCCGGGAGTGGCTGCTGTGCCGCCTGGACCAGTCGGGCGGGACCGGCGACTGCCGGCTGCGCGCGGAGGTCGCCGCCGTCGACGTACCGCCGCCGCTGCCGGCCCCGCCCCAGGGCAGCGTGGAGAGGGCGACCGTCGCCGAGGTGCAGCAGATCGCCGAGGCGGCGGCGGCACTGACCGTCGCGCTGCGGCGCTTCCTGACCGACGCGGCGTGCGCCACGCTCAACCCGCCGTACGGCGACTGCGCGGACACCGACGTCCTGCTCGCCCACCTGGAACTGGACGGCTGCGACGTCGTACGGGTCTGCTCGGCCACCCGGGAGCAGGTGCTGCCGGGCGGATCGGCGTACGGCGAGTGGCTGCCCAAGCTCTACCGGCTGCGCGAACTGGCCGAACGGGTGTGCTGCCGTCCGGTGCCGCCGCACCGGAGGCCGACCCTCCCGCCGGAGGGCGAAGTGGCACGGCCGTACGTCGAGGGGCTGCTCGGCGACTGGCCGCGCACGGGGGACCTGGAGGAGATGCTGTCCCTGCTGCTCACCCCCGCGCCGGGGGAGACCCCGCCCAAGGCGCTGCACGAACAGGTCTACACGACCCCGAGCGAGGTGACCGACAGCATGCACGAACTGGCCGTGCTGCGCGTGCAGGTCGCCGACCTGACCTCCGCGCTGGAGGGCCTGCGCACCCGACTGGGCAGCGCGCAGACCGAAGTGGCCCGGCTCCGGGAGCGGGTCGAGGCACCGGACCGGGGGTCGGGCTCAGGAGCGGCCGGTACCTCCGAGGAGGCGCCGGGCGGGCCGCCGGACCAGGACGAACCCGCCAGGCCGCCGGCCAAGCGCACCCGTTCCTCCCGTGGCCAGAAGCCCGGGGGCACGCCATGACCGGCCCGCTGCGCCCCGCCTTCCACGAGGGTCAGGTACTGGCCGCCGCGGACCTGACGGCCACGGTGGAGTACGCGCGCGGCCTGGCCGCCCGGCACGCGCGCCACCTGCACGAGTGGGGCGTCGCCGAAGGGCTCGGCCTGGTCACCGAGCCCCGTACCGACCCGCTGACCAACACCCGCCACCTCGAAGTGGCCGTGGCGCCGGGGATCGCCGTCGACGGCACCGGCCGCGAGGTGGTCGTCCCCGAGTCGGTCGTGCTGCGCGAGAGCGACTTCGAGGAGGTCAACGGCGCGGACCAGCCCACGGACGAGCCCTACCCGGTGTTCCTCACCGCGGCCGACCGGAAACCGGGCGGACCCCCGGGCCCCGTCCCCTGCGCCGGCGGCGCCACCGGGACGCGGGTGGAGGAGTCGTACCAGATCCTCTTCGGGCGCCTCGGCGACGAGCGGCTGGCCGAGGAGCAGCGACCGCCCGCCATCGGCGCCCCGCCGGCCGATCCGCCCGGCCGCTGGCTCGTCCTGCTCGGCTACGTCCGCTGGACGGACGGCCACTTCAGCGGCGTGGAGACCCGGGCGCGCGGCGTGGGGGTGCGCTTCACGGGCGTGCGCGCGGACACCGTCGCGGCCCGGTCGGACTCGCTGACCCTGCGTACGGGCACGGCGGCCCAGGAGGGCCGGCCCGCGCTCGTGCTGTCCGGCGGCGACCAGCCGAGCCTGGTCTTCGGCCTGTACCGGGGCGGCGGCACGATCGCCCCGCTGATGACCGTCGCGGCCAACGGCAACCTCACCGTCGAGGGCGGCTTCAGCGGCCGGATGCCGACCGGCAGCACACTGGTGGCCTCCGGTACCGCCACCGACGGGACGCTGCTGCCGCTGCCCCCCGGCATCACCCCGGACCAGGTCGCCGACGGCCGGGTCGTGGTCCATGTGCGGCTGACCCCGCGCACCCCGCCGCCCCCGACGGACTCCACGCTGGTCAGCACGGTGGAGGCCGCCGTGGACGGCGAGCGCAGGGTCAGGTGCCGGACACGTCTGTACGACCCGCTGGCCGTCCCGGCCGCGGTCGTCGAACGGCCCGGGGCCGTCGACTTCCTCGTCCTGGTGACGGTCGCGCCGACGAACGGCGGTGGCTGACGATGGCCCTCACCGTGGTGTACGCGGCCGACACCGGCCACGTCGTGGGCGCCGTGGCCCTGACCGGCGCCGACGCACCGGCCGACGCGGCCGCGCTCGTCGGGCGCGCGCTGCCGCTGCGCGTCCTTCTCGGCGGCGGCCGGACCGCCACCCTCCCGCTGAACGCCGGGGAACTCGCCGTGGCGACCGTGGACGACGAACCGGCCGTCTTCGCCGACCCGCTGGCCTTCGGGGTCGAACTGACCCCCGAGGGCAGGCCCAAACCCACGCTGCTGCGCCTGGCCGCGTGGAGCGGCGGCGAGGGCGTCGCGCTGGCGCCGGACGGACTCACCGTCACCGTACGGGTCGCGGCGGCCCGGCCCACCAGGGTGGTCGCCCTGGTCTCCGACGACCAGGACACCCGCGTACTGGCCGGGGAGATCCCCGCCCAGCAGAACCGGGTGACCCTGCCCCTGACCCTCGACCCGGGCGGTACGCACGGCGTGCTGGTGCTCGTGGTGGGCTGGGCGGGCCGCCTGGAGAAGGCGGGGGTGACGTGACCGGACCGCCCGCGCGGACCGCCGAGGAAACCGGCGGGATCACCGTGCACCGGTGCACGGTGACGGTGGTCCGGCGCGGCGGGTGGAGCTGGGGACCCGATCCGCGCGCCCTGGTGCAGAACGTGATCGACACCCTCCCGGAGCTGCTGGCGGACCACTTCGCGCAGCAACTGGCCGGCGACGGCCCGGACGTGGAGATAACCGAACCGGTGACCGTCACCGTCCGGCCGGGCGGGCCCGGATGGCCCGGCCGGACCCGCGCGCCCACCGAGGTCCGCTTCGCACCGGTCCCGCTGGCGGAGGCCCTTGGTGAGGAGCCCCCCGGCGCGGTGTCGTTCGAGGAGTCCTTCGCCGCGACGGCGGGCCCGCGGGCCGAGCCCGTGGCCGCCGCCCTCTTCGGCGAACTCGCCGAACGGGGCGAACTGGACGCGCTGATCGCGCTGCTGCCCGAGGAGTCGCTCCGGGCGTACGCGCTCGCCCTGCTCGGCGCCGACGACGCGGCGGCGGCCCACCTGCTCGCGGAGCTCGTCCGGCGCGCCCGCACCGGCGGGCCGGTCGAGCCACAGCCCGGGCACCTCGCCGCGTACCTGGGATCGGCCGGCCGCGAGGAGGCGGCACGGCTGGTGCGGTCCCTGACCGGCCCGCACGACCGGGCGGCAGGGGAACCGGCCCCGCGGGCGGGGGGCACCGTCGCGGCGCGCGCCGGCGGAGAGGTCCGCGTGCGGTCCGCGCTGCCGTTCCTGCTCGCCGGGCCCCTGGCGCGCATCGGGTACCTCGACGCGATCGGCCCCGCCCTGGCCGGAGTGGAACTGGCCGAGGAAGCGCCGCTGTTCGCCGCCGCCCTGGCGTACAAGGTGCTGGGCGCGACCGCGCGCGGCTGGCGCCGCGGGGAACAGGACAGCGAGGCGGCCGCCGCCTTCGCCGGGCTCGAACCGCCCGTCCCCGAGGAGCGGCTGACCGCGTTCGCCCGCGCCGTACGCCCCGCGCTCCCGGTGCTCGACGGCGTCCTCGCGCTCTCCGTGTGCCGCGGCCACGACCCCGCCGACCCGCTTCTACTCACCGGCACCGGTGACGGGCTGCTCCTCGTCGACGCCCAGGGCGTGTTCCCGATCGCCTGGGCGGCGGACACAGCGGCGCTGCTGCCGTACTGGCGGGAGTGCGGACGGCCGCCCGTGCTGGTCTGCGACGGCCCCCTGCCCCCCGGCTCCCTGCGCGAGCTGGCCTCGGCGGACGTGCCGTTCCTGACGGGCGTACGGCCGCTGCGCGGTGATCCGGTCGCGCGGCTGCCCTGGCGCACGCCGCTGTGGACGGGCACCACGCGGCGACGGCCCGACCCGCGCCTCGCCGCCGAACTGCCCGGCCACGCCGACCGGCTGGCGGGCCTGGTCACCGCCCTGGTCACCGAGCGCCGGGCGGTGCCGCTCGCGCGGGACGCCGCGCTGGAGCGCACCGTCACCCTGGCCGCGGCCCTGGGCCTGTCCACGATCGCCTGGACGCTCTGGCGCGACCGCGAGATCCCCGACCCGCTGCCGGCCCTGAACCGCTTCGCCGACCTGGAGGCCACCGTCCGGTTCGAGCCCGCCGCCGTCCGGGTGCGCGTCCCGATGGGACGGCGCCACGCGGACCTGCTGCGCGGCGGGCTGCTCGCCGACGTGCCCGACGTGGTCTGGCTGGGCGGGCGGACCCTGACGTTCTCGGGAGGGTGAGCCACATGGGCGAACCGGCGCTGGAACACCTGCGGATCCGCCTGGCGGACGTCCACCGGGCGCTGCGCGCCGCCGTCGAGCGGCAGGCGCGGATCGCGGCCCGGCTCACCCGGCCGGACCTCACGCCGTACTGCGTGACCGACGAGCAGGTCGACGTGCTGCTCGGTGAGGTGTCCGCCTTCACCGACGCGATGGCCGCGCCGCACGCGCCCCGACGGCCCGAGCCGGAGGCCGAACGGGACCTGAGGCGGCGCGCGTCCGCCGACGGCAGGACCCTGCCGCTGGACGCGCTCGCCACCAGGTTCGGCCTGACCCGCGCCGAACAGGACGCGCTGCTGCTGGTGGCCGCGCCCGAACTGGACCGCGGCTACGAGCGGATCTACGCGTACATCGTGGACAACCTGAACCGGCGGCTGCCGAGCGTGGAGCTGCTGGTCACGGTCGGGGCGCTGAGCGCGGTCCCGGACGGGCCCGGGAGGGCGGCGGGCCAGGGCGAAGGCGAAGGGGACGGCAGCGCGGACGGCTCCGGCGGGCCCGGGAGCGCTGCGGGCCCCTCCAGCACCGACCGGGACGGCAGCGCGGCCGCCCGTCTCGCCCTGCGCCGTGCGCTCGGACCGGCCGGGCCGCTGCGCCGGTACGGCCTGCTGCGGCCCTACGGCGAAGCCGCGGTCGAGCTCGCGCAGGAACTCCTCCTGGGCCCCGGCGTGCTGGACTTCCTGCTCGGCTGGGGCACCGACGTCGGCCTGCTCGGCCACGACCCCGGCGAGGTCGCACCGCCGGACCCGCGCCTCCTCGCCCCGCATCTGTCCTCGGACCGGCTCGCCCGCCTCGGCCGGGCGCTGGGCGCGGGCGGCATCGACCTCGCGGGGCTGTGGGGCTGCCCGCCCGACGGCCAGCTCGACGCCGTACAGGCCCTGGCCCGGGCGGCCGGGGCACCGCTGCGGACGCTGACCGGTGACCCCGAGGCCGACCTACGGACGGCCGCCGCGCTGGGCGCGGTGTTGTGGATCCCCACCGACGACCTGCACGGCGAACCGCGGCGGGAGCACATCGACACCGTCTCCGCCGCGCTGCTCCGCTCACGCGTGCCGGTGTGCCTGACCGGCCTCCGGCCGTGGCGCCCGGCGGCCCTGCTCGCCGTACGCGCGTACGCGGAACTCACCGTCCCCGCACCGGGTCTCACCGACCGGCGCGCCATGTGGTCGGCGGCGCTCCCGGACCTGAACGGTCCCCTCCTGGAGGACCTCGCCGCGCGGTACCGGATGAGCGGGGGCGAACTGCGCGCCGTGGCGTCGGTCGCGGACGCCGGGGCGCGCCTGGCGGGCAACGGCCGCCCCGAACCGGTCGCCGACCACGTCGAACCCGCCATCGCCACCGTCACCCGGGGCCGCAGCGGCAGCACCGTGCGCTCGATCGTGCCCCGGCGGACCGTGGACGACCTGGTCCTGCCCGACGTCCAGTTCCAGCAGATCCTGGAGATCGCCTCGGCGTTCCGCGCCTGGCCCCGGATCTCCGAGACGTGGGGCTTCGCCCGCCGCTCGGCACACGGCGGGGTCAAGGCGCTGTTCACCGGGGAGCCGGGCACCGGCAAGACCATGTCCGCCGAGATCGTCACCGGCATGCTCGGCCTGGAACTCCTCAAGGTGGACCTCGCCCAGGTCGTCTCCAAGTGGGTGGGCGAGACGGAGAAGAACATGGAGACCGCGTTCCGGCAGGCGGAGGAGAGCCACGCGGTGCTCCTCTTCGACGAGGCCGACGCCCTGTTCGGCAAGCGCGGCGAGGTGAAGCACGGCACCGACCGCTACGCCAACATGGAGGTCGGCTACCTGCTGCAGCGCCTGGAGGCCAGCGACGGACTGGTGATCCTCACCAGCAACCTGAAGGACAACATCGACCCGGCGTTCACCCGGCGCTTCCACTTCGTGGTCCACTTCCCCCGCCCCGGCGCGGCCGAGCGGCGCAGGCTGTGGCGGCTGGCCTTCCCCCAGGAGGCCCCCCTCGCCCCCGACGTCGACCTGGACGCGCTGGCCCGCCTCGACATGACCGGCGCCGGCATCACCGCGGCGGCCCGCACCGCCGCCCTGGCCGCGGCGGACGGCGGCGGCGACGCGATCGCCATGCGGCACGTCGTACGCGGAGTGGCGCGCCAGTTCCAGCGCGAGGCCCGCCTGCTGCGCCCGTCCGAACTCGGTCCCCACGCCCACCTGCTCGGCGACACGTCCCAGGGGTGACACCCATGCTGCCCACCGAACCCCCGCTCTCCCTGCACCGCCTGGTGGCGCCGGTCCCGCCGGCACGCCCCCAGGAGACCGCGACGGCGGCCCGCCAAGGGGAGCCGGTGGCCGTGGTGCCGTTGTCGGTGGCCCTACCGGTGAGCAACGCCTCGGTGGCCCAGGCGGCCGGAGCCCTGGGTCCGGCGGGCGCGATGCTCCTCGCGGGCCAGGACCAGACGGGCAACGCGGCGGTGGCGAAGGCGGCGCTCAACCCGGTACCGGCGGCGCCACCGGTGGCGGTCGTCGCGCCGAAGGCGAAGTGAACGGCCCCTGTGCGCCTTGAGCGAGGGGTGGCCCCGAGGGAGGGGTGCGTCAGCCCAGCACCTTCGCCACGCGGCCGAAGACGTGGTCCCGTACGTACGCGTCCAGCCGCTCCTCGTACCCGGCGAACGCCTCAGGGCCGGTCGCGCGCCCGCGCTCGGCGGGCAGGACGGCGTCCAGGAGCCGACGTTCGTACGCCTCGGGGGTGCCCTCGAACTTCTCGGCCCTGCCCGGGACCAGTCGCTTCGCGTAATGGGACGCCGGGGCTTGCAGGGCGGGGAGTCCGGGGTCGTACAGAACGTCGTGATCGGTGATCAGCTCGGGGAGCAGCGCGTGCAGCTCCGCGTCCTCGTGCCCGGCGGCGAGTTCCCGTGCGACCGTCAGCCAGACCACGCGTTCGGAGCGCGGGTTCGCGACGCCCTCGACCACGGTGATATTGAGGAAGGCGGCCAGTTCCGTCTCCGACACCGCCCGCCACGGCGGCCCCGCACACAGCAGGGTCAGGACACGGACGAAGCCGCCCGCCAGCAGGAAGCGGTTTGTGCCGATCACGGATGACAGGTACAGGCAGGTGAGCATCGAGTGCGCGGGGACGTACCACTTGCCGTCCCGTTCCGCCCAGTACTCCGGGTCCTCCGGCGTGAGGATCACCTGACGCACCTGGTCGACCTGGAACCCGACCCCCATGCAGGAGATCTCGGGCGCCCCGGGGCCCGATGCGTCGAGAGCCCGCACGTACTCCTCGCGTACCTCCCGGAGCGCGTCGCGGGCCACCTCCGCCCAATGGTCGGCGCTGCGCAAGTCAGTCACTCCAGGTGAGTCTCGTCTTTTCCCTGAGCATGGTGAGCAGGAGTTCCTCGTGCGTGGCCTTCTCGCTCTTCTCGATCCTGAGCATGCTCTCGCCTATTTCCTTCTCGTAGAGCCGGCGGACCATAGCGTACTCGGCGTCGGTCACCTTCACCGGTGGCTGTGGCTGTCCCTTCTCCCACGTGCCGGTCAGGTCCGGGTCCCGTGGTGCTTCCGGGTTGTCCGTGCCGCCGCCGGTCATCGGGGCGTGCTTGTAGAAGGTGCCCTCCAGCTTTGACGCGTCCTTCAGGAGCAGCAGGTTCGTCACATGGGAAATGGGGTTGCGGCGGGCTTCGGCGACCAGCGCGGCGAGCATCATGTTCACATCGTTCTCGTTTTTTATACGGGCGCCAGCGGAGATCTTGACTGCCATGTCCCGCATTTGGGAGGGCGAGTGCCCGAAGTTCCCGTACCGGTACTCGTCCAGCAACCCCCGGTTCTCCACCTTGATCTTTCCGTTGTCGTTGACGGCTTTCTCGACCCGGCTCTTCGGAACGATGTAGTTGTTGTCGTGGTCGACGAAGTACTCATGGCCGCCGAAGGTGAAGACGTTCCCCGTGTAGGTGGTCGGATCGGCCCCGGGAGGCGCGGGACGACAGGCCGCTTCGTACGCCGCCGTCACCCGCGAGAACATCCGCTCGACCTGGGTGTGCAGCTCGTCGTCCTTCTTCGGCTCGGTCCGCCCGGCTTCCTTCCGCTGGGTCAGGATCTCGCCGCGCACCTTGTGGAGCGCGCTGAACACCAGTTGCTTGACCTCTTTCTCGGAGAGGAACGGCGAGTAATTGGCGTCGACGGAGTGCTTGCTCGCGAGCAGCCAGACCTTGAACGGTCCCTTGCCCTCGACCAGGAAGCTGCGGACCCAGGAGTACCGGCGCTTGAGCGGGGCGAGCGCGGCCAGCAGGGCCTTCGTGGACTCGCCGCGCTTCTCGTGCTGTTCCGCGATCGCCTTGGCCTTGGCCAGGACGACCGGCAGCTCGCGGTCCTTCTTCTGCTGTGCCTCCTTTCTCCTGTCTTCTCTGCCTTTCCTGCGGTCGGGGCGATCCTTGCGCTGTTTCGGCCTGCGGCGGTCGGGGCGGCGGGGCCCGCGGGGGCGCCGCGTGGGTTTCTTCGGCCTCTCGGTCGTGGGTTTCTCGGGCGTCTTCTTCTTGGCGGGCTTGGACTTGAGTTTGCTCCACAGCTTCTTGACCAGGCCGACGATCTTGTCGATGACCCAGTCCACCGCCCTGTTGACCGGGGCGGAGAGCCGCTGGACGATCTGCCGGACCCGCGCGGCGATGCCGCCCACGCCCAGGATCGCCGCCAGGACGCCCAGCAGGACGGGGATCGAGCGGGCCAGGGCGCGTTCGATCAGGGCCGGTACGCCGCCGCTGCCGCCGCGCGCGATGGCGATGACCGCGTCGAGGACCGCGTTGACGAAGTCGAAGATCTGGCGGGCCTGGGTGACGATGAACCGGATGAAGTCGATGATCAGCTTTACGGCCCGGACGAACGCGGACGCCGGGTTGAGCAGCGAGATCACCCACATGATGCCGGCGACCACGATCGTCGGGGTGACGTACTTGATGACGTCGTCGAGCAGCTTCCTCTTCAGGTCGCCGACGCGTGGCCGCACGTCCTCCCACATCGCCGTGACGCCCCGTTTGCGTACGTCGGCGAGGAGAGGTACGGCCGTCTCGGCCGCGGCGACCGCCGGTTCCGGGACCTTGCGGGTGATCCGCCCCCGGATGTTCTGCCACGTCAGGCCGAGCAGCCCGGCGACCATCCTCACCACGCCCTGGGTGTCGAACTTCGCCGGCACCTCGATGCCCGCCTCGGCCGTCCTGCCCAGCAGCCAGGAGAGGATGCCCTGCTGGAGGTGGCGGCCGATGTTCTGGAGGAACCGCCGCAGACCGGCGCCGACGGCGGAGACCAGGTTGCGCAGGAAGCCGATCGGGTCCTTGAGGATCAGCATGACCGCCTGGGCGGCCTTGGCGAGGACCGCCAGCAGCAGCCGCTTCAGTTCCAGGATCGTGTTGATCACGGCCTTGACCGCGTTCACGGCCTTGGCCACCAGCCCCTTGTTCTTCTCCTTCTCCGCGGCGATTTCGTCGTCGACGGACTTGAGCGCCTCGGTGTACTTCGTCGCCAGGGTGTCGACGAGCTGGGTGCCCTTGTCGTCCACGGCCTGCGTGAGCTCGTCGAACTTGCCGGCGAACTCGGCCGCCGCCCGCTGCCCCACGGCCCGCAGGTCGGCCGGGAGCCTGCGCACCGCGTCCCGCATCTCGGCCCGCCCCTGGGCGATGCGCCGCTTGGCCCGGTTCAGCTCCGCGCCGATCGTGTCGGCGACATCGGTGATCACCTGTCGCATCCGGCGCACGTACGTGTCGCGGGCTTCCTCGAAGATCTTGTCGGCCTCGGCGGGCAGCCCCGCGAACAGGTCCCGCACCCAGCGCAGTTTGCCCGTCGCACCCGAGTACCGGCGGTCCTTGTACTCGTCCATCTTCCGCCTGTGCTCGGCGGTGAACGCCTCCCGGGCCGCCTTCTCGCCCCGGCCGAACTGGTCGTCGACCAGCTTGTCCAGCCCTTCGAGGATCGCCTCGACGTCCTTCTTCATCGTGTCGAAGACGCCCTGCAGGACCGCCGTGACCTGGGCCCGCTTCTCCTCGTCCCGGCTCTTCGCCCCGGCCTTGCCCGTGTCGACCTGCTGCCCGGTACGCACGCGCTGGGCGCCCATCGCGCTCATGGCGGCGGTGCCGAGCCGCTTCGCCTGCGCGGTGGAGGCGCGCAGTTCGGCGGCCTCGTGCTTGCGCAGCCGCCCGGGGGCGGTGTCGGAGTGCCGTTCGGCGGCCTTCTTCTCGCCCAGCGCCCTGGTGAACCCGGGCTCGTTGGACTTTCGCAGTTGGGCCTCGGTGACCTGGGCGTCCGCCATCCGGCGGTCGATCTCGGCGGGTCCCGCCGACATGTCGGTGGCCGACGCCGGCAGCCGGTCCGGTACGGCCTGCGCGGGGTCCGGCGCGCCCGGAGTGCCGGGGGGCCGGTCCGCGCTCATCGGCACGACCTTCTTGGGCACGGCCGCCGACGTGTCCGGCGGGGCGGCGGTCGTCGTGGCGATCTGCTCGGCCGAGTCCGCCTTGCCGTCGCCGACCCTGCCGTGCACCTCCGCGCGGATCTCGTCGGCCTTGCCGGAACCGGCGAACTTGTCCGCCTCGTCGAGGTTCTTCGGCGCCCTGTCCGCGATCGCCTTCTCGACGGCCCTGATGAACGCGTCCTTGTCGAACTCCTTGGGCCGGGCCTCGTTCATCTTCTCGGCGTTGGCGGCCTTGCCCTGCGCCTCCTCGTCGTCCTTGGGGGGCAGCGCCGCGTCCTGCGCCGCCGCCGCCTCGGCGCGTGGCGGCGGATGCGAGGCGGCGAGCGAACGCTTCTTGTGCCGTACGTCCTTCTTCAGCGCCGCGAACTTCGGGTCCGCGTGGGGGCCCGGCCGGGCCTTCGCCTCCTTGGCGCCGGGAGCCGTCGGGGCCTCCGCTTCTTTCGGGCCGAGGGCTGCCGGGGTCTCTGCTTCTTTGGGGCCGGGAGGTGACGGTGCCTCCGCCTCCTTGGCCTGCGCCGGTGGGGCGACGGCCTTCCCGGCCGGGGCGGTGGGGGCCTGCGTCACCCTGCCGCGGCCGGCCGCCGCGACGGCGCCGTTGCCGACCATGTCCTGCACGGCGGGCGCAGGCCGTCCGGGGAAGGGCGGGGCCGTCGCCGTTCCGCCCGCGCCGGTGAGGGCGGCCGTCACCGCCGCGTTGGACGGGGCCATCGGGGTCCGTGCGGAACGGTCGGCCTCCGGCCGCTGTTTCGCCGGCGCGGACACCGCGGTCGACACCGTGGGCCGCACCGCGAGAGCCTTCGGCGCTGGCATCGGGCGGAATCCCCCCCACGGCATGTCGGTGCGACCGGAACCCCGCGCCCCGGGGCACCCCGAGGCAGTGTGCCGACCCGGGCGTGACGGGTCCGTCACCTCCGTGTTCCCGAAGCGTCCCCGTACGCGCACGCGGGCCGGGGCCGCCGTCCCCTCCGTGGGTTCGGCGGCCCCGGAGTCGGCGGCCCCGGCGTTCTACGCCGGGTTCAGCCGCCACTGCTGGCAGGCGTTGCTCAGCCACGACCACTGCCGCACGTCGGCGGAGTCGGCGGTGGAGCAGTTCGCGACGTCGGCGACCTTGCCGGTGGCCTGGTTGACGATCCGGACGTGGCCGCCGTCCGTGGCCAGGAACCGGAACCGCTGGCACGTGTTGTTCAGCCAGGACCACTGGCGCAGGTCGGCGCCGTCGGCGGCCGAGCAGTCGGCGGTGTCGAGCACCTTGCCGGTGGCCACGTTGACCAGCCGGTGGGTGTCGTCCCCGAGGTCCTCGACGCGCCACCGCTGGTTGGCGCCGCCGGTGCAGGCGTACTGCCTCACGTCGGCCCCGTCGGCGGTCGACCCCCCCGAGACGTCCAGGCACTTGCCGCTGTTGCGGTTGGTGACCGTGTAGGTCGTCGACGTGGACGCGGGCTCGCCCGACGGTCCGGCCGCGCTCGTCCCCAGCCGGACGGGGGTGCCGAAGCGCGGCGTGCCGTCGGCGTTCCAGGTGAACTTCTGCGCCCGTGCCGTCCGCCCGTTGTCGCAGCCCTCCGAGGCCGAGTCGTTGGCGTGGTAGACGATCCAGCTCTCGGTGCCGTCCGGTGAGGTGAAGAAGCCGTTGTGGCCCGGCCCGTACACGCCGTTCGCGTCACTGCGCTGGAAGACGGGTGCGGACTTCTTGGTCCAGGAGGACGCGGACGCCGGATCGGGGCCGGTCAGTTCCAGTTGGCCCAGCTTGTAGTCGGGTGTCCAGCAGCCGCTCGCCGAGTAGACCAGGAAGGTCCTCCCGCCCCTCTGGAGGACCTCCGGCCCCTCGTTGACCGCGCCGCCGGAGCGTTCCCAGTCGTACGTGGGCGTGGAGACGGTGGAGAAGGGGGAGCTCACCGTGTACGGGTTCGACATCCGCGCGGCGACGATGTTCTGCGTCCCGTTGTGCACGCTGCCGAAGAGGTACAGCTGCCCGTTGATGGTGGCCACCGTGGGGTCCAGCATCCAGGCGGGGTTCAGCTGCCCGCGGTAGGTGTACGGCCCCATGGGGTCGGAGCCGGCGCTCTCCAGGACGTGGCTGCGTTGCGTCGGGTTGTAGTCGGTGACGTTCTGCCCGGCGACGTAGTAGAGGTACCAGCGCCCGTTGAGGAAGTGCAGCTCGGGCGCCCAGATGTTGCAGCACCGCGAGGCGGCGTCGCCCTGCCACACCTGCACGCTCGGCGCGGTGGCGAGGCCGGCGAGGGTGGGTGCCTTGCGGACGGTGATGACGTCGGTCCAGCTCGTGGACACCAGGTAGTAGTGGCCGTTGTGGAAGGCGATCCAGGGGTCGGCGCCCTTCTGGGCCTTGACGGGGTTGCCGAAGGAGGCCGCGTGCGCCGGGGGCTGCCCGAGGAGGGGCAGGGCGAGCAGCAGCGCGGCCAGGAGGGTCAGCATGCGGCGGGGGAGTGGGAGGCGGGTGGTCCTCTTGCGGCTCACGGGGGCACTCCTGTTCTCTATTTCGAACAATGGTCGCCACTTCGGACGGAAACGTAGGAGCGAACCCTTCACGCGTCAACGGTCCTCACAGCGACGGCGCCCGACGGCCGGAAAACGCCCCTCGCTCGCAGCCCGCCGCGGCGGCCCTCCGCGACGCGGCGGTCCTCCACGAGGGGGTGCGCCCCGCATCACGGAGCGCACGGGCTGTTCGAGTGGTCGGACGGAAGGGCGGGGTGACCGGTGGGCGATCGGTGGCATGTCCTACGGTTTCCGGAAGGTGTCCGGAATTTTTCCGAGTGGTCAGCCAGGGAGGTGGGGATGGTGGCCGGGGAAGGCGCTCAGCGCGAGACAGGCACGCGGAGCCCGGGGGAGACGCCGAAGGTGACGATCACCGAGATCGCGCGGGAGGCCGGGGTGTCCGTGCCGACCGTCTCACGGGTCGTCAACGGGCGTTGGGACGTTTCGCCCGCCACCCGTGCCCGGGTCGAGGAGCTGTTGCACCGGCACGGCTACCGTCGCCGCCCGGCCGTGTCCGGCGGCAAGGCGGTCCTGCTCGATCTGGTCTTCAACGATCTGGACGGTCCCTGGGCCGTCGAGATCATCCGCGGTGTCGAGGAGATCGCGCACGAGACCGGTGTGGGCACGGTGGTCTCCGCCGTCCACGACCGGGCAGGGGCCGCGCGGCAGTGGATGGCCAACCTGCGGGCCCGCCCGTCCGACGGCGTGGTCCTCGTGACCTCGGTGCTCGAACCGGGAATTCACGACGAACTGCGCCGACTGGGTGTGCCGTTGGTGGTGATCGACCCGGCCGGTTCACCAATCACCGGGGCGCCGACCGTGGGCGCCACCAACTGGACGGGCGGGATGGCCGCGACCGAGCACCTGCTCCGGCTCGGACACCGCAGGATCGGGTTCGTCGAGGGCCCGCCCGGGCTGCTGTGCTCGCGCGCCCGGCTCGACGGCTATCGCGCGGCGCTCGACGTGGCCGGAGTGGCGGCCGACAGCGCCCTGACCGTGCCCGGTGACTTCTACCACGAATCCGGATTCACCGGCGCAGCAAGGCTGTTGGACCTCGACGAACCGCCGACCGCGATCTTCGCGGCGAGCGACCAGATGGCGCTCGGAGCGATCGAGGCGCTGCGGCGGCGCGGGCTGCGGGTGCCGGAGGACATGAGCGTCGTCGGCTTCGACGACTTGCCGGAGGTGCGCTGGTGCGCGCCTCCGCTGACGACCGTACGCCAACCCCTGTCCCAGATGGGCAAGGTGGCCACCAGGATGCTCCTCGACCTCGCGCTCGGCATCGCGCCGGCCTCGCCGCGAGTGGAGCTGGCGACGGAGCTGGTGGTCCGCGCGAGCACCGCACCACCCGCCCCGCATAACGGAAGGTAACGCTCCGGGGGTGCCAACGGTCTTTTCTGTCAAGGTCGTTGACACCCCCCTTGCATGCCCGTAGCTTCCATGGCCATCTCCGCATAGTTATCGGAAATTTTCCGGAAGGTGCGCCATGTCAGCCTCCGTTCGAGCCGTCACTTCCGCATTCGGTGCCTCCTCCCTCTCCCGCCGCCGGTTCCTCGGGACCGCCTCGGCGGTGGGCCTGGGGGCGGCCGGCCTGTCCGCCTGTTCGGACTCGGGGTCCTCCACCACCGACAGCCAGGGCCGGACCGTCGTGGAATGGTGGAACATCCAGACCACGGAGCCGTCGAAGAGCGTCTGGCCCGAGCGGGCGAAGGCGTTCGAGGCCGCGCACCCCGATGTGCGCATCAAGCTCGTGACGATGGAGAACGACGCCTACAAGTCGAAGATGACGGCGCTGACCAGTTCCGGAAAGCTGCCGGACATCTACCACACGTGGGGCGGCGGCGTTCTCAAGCAGCAGATCGACGCGGGTCTGGTGGAGGACCTCACGCCTTCCATCAGCTCCGTGACCGACATCCTCGTGCCGGCGTCGGTCAAGGCGTATCAGTTCGACGGGAAGACGTACGCCGTGCCCTTCGACATCGGCGCCGTCGGGTTCTGGTACAACAAGGCCCTGTTCGCCGAGGCCGGCATCCAGGCACCTCCCGCCACCTGGGCCGACTACCTCGACACGGTCAAGAAGCTGAAGAGCGCCGGAATCACCCCCATCGCCCTCGCGGGCAAGGAGAAGTGGCCCGGCATGTACTACTGGGCGTACCTGGCGATGCGGATCGCCGGGATCGGCGGGATGGAGGCGGCCGCCGACGCCAAGGACTTCACCGGCGACGCCTTCGTCAAGGCGGGCGAGCACCTCAAGGAACTCGTTGCGCTCCAGCCGTTCCAGAAGGGCTTCCTCGGTGCCGCGTACTCCACGCCCACCGGCGAGGCGGCCACGATGGGCAACGGCAAGGCGGCGATGGAGCTGATGGGCCAGTGGGCGCCCGTCGTCCAGGCCGACGCGGGCAAGGGCATCGGCAAGGACCTCGGTTTCTTCCCGTTCCCCGCCGTCGCCGGCGGCAAGGGGGCGCACACCGACGTACTCGGTGGAGGCGGCGGCTATGCGGTGCGCAAGGGCGCACCGAAGGCTGCCCTGGACTTCCTGAAGTTCTTCATGTCGGTCGAGTCCGACCGCATCCTCGTGTCGAAGGGCTCGATGATGCCCGTCGTCGAGGGCGCCGCGAGCGCGCTGACCGATCCCCACCTCAAGCTCGTCTCCGAAGCCCTCGGCAAGGCGACCGGTTTCCAGCTCTACCTCGACCAGGCGTACCCGTCCGCCGTCGGCCAGGAGATCAACGACTCGGTGGCCGCCCTGATCGCCGGGTCGAAGTCGCCCGAGCAGGTGGCCCGTTCGGTCACCCAGGTCGCGAAGAGCCAGTGACCACCATGGCTTCCACGTACGTGAAGGAACCCGTGACCGCCCCCGCTCCACCGAAGCAGCCGGACACCGGGGGAGGCCGGTCGCGGGTCCGTCGGTTCGCCGACTGGCTGACCGCCTTCGGCTTCGCCCTGCCCGCCCTGGTGCTGTTCGGCGTGCTGGTGCTCGCTCCGATCCTGTACGCCCTGTACGTCAGCCTGTTCAACTGGGGCGGCTTCGGTTCCCCTTCGGACTACGTGGGGCTCGACAACTACAGCCGACTCCTGCGTGATCCGGTCTTCCTGGGCGACCTGTGGCGCGGGCTGCTGCTCGTGCTGTTCTCGGTGGGCGTGCAGCTGCCGTTCGCGCTCGGCATGGCCGTGCTGCTCAACCAGAAGCTGCGCGGGCGCGCCCTGTACCGGACCCTGTTCTTCGCCCCGTACGTCCTGTCCGAGGTGATCACCGGCGTCCTGTTCTCGATGATCTTCGCGCCGGAGGACGGGCTCGCCGACAGCGTGCTCGGCTCGGTCGGGCTCGACGGCCTGGGCGGACTGTGGTTCGCCGACCAGGACCACGTACTGCCGACCCTGTTCCTCGTCATGACGTGGAAGTACTTCGGCTTCCACATGATGCTGTACCTGGCCGGGCTGCAGGGCATCCCCGCCGAACTGCACGAGGCGGCCCGCATCGACGGCGCGGGACCCTGGCAGCGCTTCCGCCACATCACCCTGCCGCTGCTCGGACCGACGATCCGCATCAGCGTCTTCCTCTCCGTGATCGGCGCCATCCAGCTCTTCGACCTGGTGTGGGTGATCACACAGGGCGGCCCCGACCACCACTCCGAGACCATGGCCGTGACCATGTTCCAGTACGGCTTCCAGCGCTTCGAGATCGGCTACGCCAGTGCGATCAGCATCGGCATGTTCCTCATCAGCCTCGTCTTCGCCCTCGTCTACCAGCGCTCCGTGCTGCGTCGCGACACCGAAGGAGCCCTCACCACCATGCGAGCCTCCCGATGAGCGCGGGTACGCGCAGAAGGCTGCGCTCCGCGCCGCTGTACGTGATCGTCTGGCTGGTCGGCGTCGTCATGGTCACACCGCTGCTGTACGCGTTCGTGTCCGGGTTCAAGTCCACCGATCAGCTCTCCCGCAACGCCTTCGGCCTGCCCTCGCCGTGGGTGACGTCCAACTACACCGATGTGCTCGCCTCCGGCTCGTTCTGGCGCATGCTGGGTTCGTCGACTCTGATCGCGGTCGGCACGGCCGTGCTGACCGTCGGCACGGCGGCCCTCGCCGCCTTCGCGCTGGCCCGGTTCGCCTTCCGCGGACGCGAGGTGCTCTTCACCCTGTTCACCGCGGGGCTGATGTTCCCGTTCGCCGTGGCGATCCTGCCGCTGTTCGTCCTGCTGCGCACCTTCGGGCTGCTCGACAACCCGTGGGGCGTGATCCTGCCGCAGGCGGCGTTCGGCCTGCCCATGACCATCGTCATCCTGCGCGGCTTCTTCAGGGAGATCCCCGGAGAGCTCGAGGAGGCGGCCACCCTCGACGGCTGCTCGGCGTTCGGCTTCTTCTGGCGGATCCTGCTGCCCATGGCGCGGCCCGCCCTCGGTACCGTCTCGATCCTCGCCATCGTCGGAAGTTGGAACAACTTCCTGCTTCCCCTGCTGGTGTTCAGTGAACAGACCTGGTGGACGATTCCCGTCGGCGTCCAGCAGTTCCAGGGCCAGTACGCCACCGACATCGCCCGCGTCTTCGCCTATCTCGTCCTTGCCATGGTGCCGGCCCTCGCTTTCTACGCCGTCGCCGAACGGCAGTTGATCGGCGGCATCACGATGGGCGCCACCAAGGGCTGAGAACAGGCGTAGGCCAATCCCTTACCGCTACCGCATGTGAGGAGTTCCATGGTCGAGCCATGGCAGGACACCACCCTGCCCGCCCACGTCCGGGCGGCGGACCTGCTCGCCCGGATGACCACAGAGGAGAAGACCGCCCAACTGTCCAGCGTCTGGATCGGCGCCGACACCGAAGGGGCCGACGTCGCGCCCGGCCAGCACACCTACGCGGCCCGCAGCGCCGCCCTCGACGCGCTCCTTCCCCACGGCCTGGGCCAGCTCACCCGCCCCTTCGGCACCGTTCCCGTCGACCCCTCCGAGGGCGCCGCCCGCCTCGCCGGACTGCAACGCCTGATCCGCTCCGGCAACCGGTTCGGGTTGCCCGCGATCGCCCACGACGAGTGCCTGACCGGGCTCACCGCCTGGCAGGCCACCGTCTTCCCCACCCCGCTCGCCTGGGGCGCCACCTTCGACCCCGAGCTGATCACCGAGATGGCCCGGGCGATCGGCACGTCGATGCGTGCCGTCGGCGTTCACCAGGGCCTCGCTCCGGTCCTGGACGTCGTGCGGGACCCGCGGTGGGGTCGCACCGAGGAGTGCATCGGCGAGGACCCGTACCTCGTCGGCACCATCGGCACCGCCTACGTGCGCGGTCTGGAGACCGCCGGGATCGTCGCCACGCTCAAGCACTTCGCCGGGTACTCGGCCTCGCGCGCCGCCCGCAACCACGCGCCCGCCTCGCTCGGCCCGCGCGAACTCGCCGACGTGATCCTTCCACCGTTCGAGATGGCGTTGCGCGACGGCGGCGCCCGGTCCGTGATGCCCGCCTACAACGACATCGACGGCCTTCCCGCCCACGCCCACACCCGGTTGCTCACCGGGATCCTGCGCGAGCGGTGGGGGTTCACCGGCACCGTGGTCTCGGACTACTACGGCGTCTCGCTCCTGGAGGAAGCGCACCGGGTCGCCGACGGAGAGCAGCAGGCCGCACGGCTGGCGCTCGCGGCCGGGGTCGACGTGGAACTGCCGGCGGCCCGCTGCTTCAGCCCCGCGGACCCGCTCCCCGAGGACCTGCTCGACCGGGCCGCGCTGCGCGTCCTCACCCAGAAGTGCGAACTGGGGCTGCTCGACCCCGACTGGGAGCCCGTCGCGGACGGGGAGCCGGTCGACCTCAACCCCCCGCACCTGCGGGACCTGGCACGGAAGGTCGCCGAGGAGTCGGTCGTCCTGCTCGCCAACGACTCCGGTGTGCTGCCGCTGCGCGACGGCCTGCGCATCGCGCTGCTCGGTCCGCTCGCCGACGAGCAGGCCGCGATGCTGGGTTGCTACACGTTCCCCCGGCACGTGGGTGTGCACCATCCCGAGCTGCCGACCGGGGTCGAGGTGCCGACCCTGGCCGAGGCGCTGCGTGCCGAGCTGCCGGGCGCCGTGTTCACCGACGACCCGGCGGCGGCCGACGTCTGCCTCGCCGTGGTCGGGGACCGGTCGGGTCTGTTCGGGCGCGGCTCGTCAGGCGAGGGATGCGACGCGGAGGACCTGCAACTGCCTTGGAACCAAGGAGAGTTGTTGGACGAGGCGCTCGGCTCCGGCGTGCCGGTCGTCATCGTCGTCCTCAGCGGAAGGCCGTACGCGCTCGGCCGCTGGGCCGACCGGGCCGCCGCCGTGGTCCAGGCGTTCTTCCCCGGGCAGGAAGGCGGCGGCGCCGTCGCGGGCGTCCTGTCCGGGCGCGTCGACCCCTCCGGACGGCTGCCGCTCGGCGTGCCGCGCACCCCCGGCGGCCAGCCCGCGCCCTACCTCGCCCCGCCGCTCGGCCGGCACGGCTTCCCCAGCACCGTGGATCCGACGCCCCTCTACCCCTTCGGGTACGGCCTGTCCTACACGACGTTCGCCTGGGACACCCCCCGGTGCGACGCCCTAGAACTGCCCACCGACGGCGAGACCACCCTGCGCCTCACCGTCCGCAACACCGGCGGGCGGCCCGGCACCGAGGTCGTCCAGCTCTACCTCCACGACCCCGTCGGCACCGTCGCCCGCCCCGAAGTCCGGCTCGTCGGCTACGTCCGCGTCACGCTCGACGCCGGCGCGTCCGCCGAGGTCCACGCCACGTTCCCCGCCGACCTCGCCGCGTACACCGGCGCCGACGGCCACCGCGTCGTCGAACCGGGCGCCCTCGAACTGCGCGTCGCGGCCTCCAGCGAACACGTCCACCACACCGTGCGGCTCACTCTGACCGGCCCCGTACGCGAGGTCGGGCACGAGCGCCGGATGCGTTGCGAACTTCGGGTGAAGTGACCGCACGGAACAGCTCCACGGACGGCAACCACACATCACGACCACCCCATGGAGGAGATGCACCATGCGCGCACCTGCACGCCGTGTCCGCGCCGGAACCACCGCTCTCGCCGTGTCCGCGGCCCTCCTGCTCGGCTTCGTCGCCGCGCCCACCGCCCAGGCCGGCACCGACGGCGCGGGCACGACGAAGACGCTGCACGAGTTGGCCCGTGAGTCCGGCCGCTACTTCGGTGCCGCCGTCGACAACCCGGAGCTCGCCGACACCGAGTTCGCCGACCTGCTCGGCACCGAGTTCGGCCAGACCACCCCCGGCAACGGCATGAAGTGGTACGCCACCGAACCCCAGCGCGGGGTCTTCGACTTCACCGCGGGCGACGAGATCGTGCGCTACGCCCGCGCGAACGGCCTGAAGGTCCGCGGCCACACCCTGCTGTGGCACTCCCAGCTCCCCGACTGGCTCACCTCCGGCACCTGGACGCCCGACGAACTGCGCTCCATCCTGAAGAACCACATCACGAAGGTGGTGAAGCACTACAGGGGCAAGGTCTTCGCGTGGGACGTCGCCAACGAGATCATGAACGAGGACGGCACCTACCGCGAGAACATCTTCTACAAGACCCTCGGACCCGGTTACGTCGCCGACGCCCTGCGCTGGGCCCGCGCCGCCGACCCCAAGGTCAAGCTCTACCTCAACGACTACAACGTCGAGGCCCTCGGCCCGAAGTCGGATGCGTACTACACCCTGATCAAGCAGCTCAAGAAGGAGCGCGTCCCGATCGACGGGTTCGGACTGCAGGGCCATCTCGCCCTCCAGTACGGTTTCCCCGGCGGTCTGAAGGAGAACCTGCAGCGCTTCGCCGACCTCGGCGTCGACGTGGCCATCACCGAACTCGACATCCGCATGATCCTGCCCGCCGACGAGACCAAGCTCGCCGAACAGGCCGACTGGTACGGGCAGGTGACCGACGCCTGCCTGGCCGTACGGCGCTGTGTGGGCATCACCCTGTGGGGCTACACGGACCGGCACTCGTGGATCCCCGCGGTCTTCCCCGGTGAGGGGGCGGCCCTGCCCTGGGACGAGGACCTGAGGCACAAGCCCGCCTACGCCGCGATCAGCAGGGCGCTCGCGGCGGCCGGGTCGTAACCCCGGCGCCGCACCGCCGAGCCTGCCCGGGCACCTCGGCGCGGCGCCACGGGACGGCCCGGTCCTCGGCGGCCGGGCCGGTGGGCGAGTCCGCGCACCGGCCCGGCCCCGAGCTCCGCCAGGAGGAGAGCGGGCCGCTCTCCCTTGTATTTGCCTGACATTGTGTCAGGGACCCCGGCAAGTGGTCATCGCGGGTCCTGAAGAATCCGGGGCGCGCCGCCCGGGCACGCGACTCGCCGTGGGGCGGAAAACCGCATTTGACCTGCGTAAACGCGGGTCATTCGGCGTGACTCGGGCCGGTGAAGACGGCGCGGGCGCATCCGTCGGTCAGGAGTACCTCCCCGCCGGAGATCGCGGGCTGTTGGCAGACCAGGAGCATCAAACGGGATGGGCGGGGAGACTGGAGCGCTCGGTGTGCGCGAGGAGTTCCCCGGAGCCCAGCCCAGCCCAGCCCGGCCCGGCCCGGCCCCGCCAGCTCGCCTCACCGCCGAGGCCGGCGAAGCCTTCACCGGCCTGGCGCGAGGGCCTGCCCGACCTCGGGGGAGAGCTGGCCGACGTCTCCCTCTACCTGACGGCCCGGGAGGAGGTGAACGGCGTGGACCTCGCCTCCGAGGTGGAGCGGAAGATCGAAGAGAACGCACGCCGCACACCACCGGTCAGCCGCAGTCCTTCCCGTTCAGTGTGAATGCCGCGGGCGCCCCGGCGGGGGTGCCCGTGCCCTGGAATCCGAAGCTCGTGCTGGAACCCGGCGGGATCGTGGCGTTGTGCGCGACGTTCGCGACGGTGACGTCGGGTCCGGTCTGCGAGACGGTGGCGTTCCAGGCGTTCGTCACCTTCTCGGCGCCCTTGAACGAGAAGCCGAGCCGCCAACCGTTGACCGCCGCCGCGCCGGTGTTCCGCACACCGACATCGGCGGTGAAGCCGCCGTTCCAGGTGCTGGTGACGGTGTAGGTCACGGCGCACTGGGTGGAGGGGGACGTCGGCGTGGGGGTGGGCGTGGGAGTAGGGGTAGGTGTGGGCGTAGGAGTAGGAGTAGGGGTAGGCGTGGGCGTCGGCGTGGTGCCGTCGGGCTCCGCGCCCCACTGCGTGTCCGCACCCTCGGTCAGCACGATGTGCGGCGCGTCCACCGGCGTACTGCCCGGCGTCGTCGGGACGGCCTGGTAGGACCAGTCGTTCGCAGGGTTCCACGCCCCGGTCGAGGTGATGCGGAACTGCACCTCCTTCCGGTATGCCGACTGGCCCGCCGGAGCGATCACCGCGTTGGAGCAGTCCACGGTGACGAAGTAGACGTCGCCCTCGAAGTGCGTCGGACCGGTCACCTTGCCGCACTGGTTGTAGTTGGTGGTGGTGCTGATCCGGTCGGGCGTGACCCCGCCGTCGAGGGTGAAGTAGTAGCGCAGGGAAGCGCGTGTCAGTGCGCGTGCGGGCCACGCCGACTTGTTGATCAGGTACGCCTTGATCTCGGTGAAGCCGGGACCCGAGGCGTTCACGGACGCCTGGACCGAGATCTCGGGCCCGTCCGGTTTCTCGGCCTGGGGGAAGTCGGCGAGCGGGCTGCCGCCGTACTCGGCGTACAAACGGGCCAGGGCACCCGTGAAGGCCGCGTTGTAGTCGGTGGCCACCTCGTTGTTCACGTAGTTGGACCGGTCGTCGGTGTACGCGTCGTCCGCCGCGCTCGGCCCGCCGACCAGCGCGCCGTACAGGACGTGCCGGTTGTCCACCGGGTTGGTGAGCTGGTCGGTCCACGAGCCGTGACTGGTTCGGTGGTGCGGCTTCGTCGGCGGGTTCGCGCCGAAGCCGACGACGTAACTGGACTTGCGCGGGTTGTCGCCGAGCGCGTAGTTGATCTGCCGGACCGCGAAGTCGTGGTAGCGGGCCTTGCGCACCGGGTCGCCGGTCAGCCAGTCGGAGTACGACAGCGCGGCGAACGCGGTGTTGGCGGCGTACCGCAGCGACCCCCAACTGTCGAGGACCGCCTGCCCGCCGGGCGAGTAGCGCACCTTGGTCCCGTTGACACCGACCGTCCACCAGTCCAGCCACCGGTTGGCGTCATCGACGTACCGCTGCTTGCCGGTGAGTTGGGCGAGGAGCACGTACGAGCCGTAGGAGGTGTCGTCCCAGGAGAGGGTCCAGCGGTAGGAGCGGGTGGTCGTCTGGGGCTCGGTCGACAGCTTGTCGTAGGCCGATTCGGCCTTCGCCAGGTACGCGGCGTCACCGGTCGCCTTGTACAGCCAGACGGCGCCCCAGACCAACTCGTCGTTGTAGCCGCTCCAGGAGTTGTAGTACGCCTGGGCGTCGGTGATGCAGGCGCTGTACTTGCCGCGGTAGGCGTCGGCGAATGCGTACAACTGCTTGGCGTGGGTGAGCAGTTTGCTCGCGTATGCCGGGTCACTGTCCGCGAACACCATGGAGGACGACGCCATGGCCGCGGCGGTCTGGCCCGCCAGGTCGGAGCCCGGGCACGAAGCGTCGATCTTGTACGCGGGCCGTGCCATCGGCATGACTTCGGCAGGCCCCCACCACTTGTGGTCGTCGGCGCCGTTGCCGACCTGGCCGTACAGCACGTTCGCGGACGGGTGCGCCTTGATGAAGTAGTCGTTGACGAAGCGCAGGTTGTCCTGGAGGTGCTGGAGCTGGCCGGATGCGGCGTAGGCGGACTTCTGCTCGACGCCGCCCCAGGCGAGCAGGGTTGCGGAAAAGGCCATGGGCAGGCCGAACTTGACGTGGTCTCCGGCGTCGTACCATCCGCCGGTCAGGTCGAGACCGACGTCCTTGCCGTCGTCGAGGGCGGAGTCGCCGCGCCAGGAGACGCGGTTGTCGTCCGGGAGCTTCCCCGACCGCTGCGCGTCGTAGAACCAGAGCGACTTCTGGAGCGCCTCGCCGTAGTTGAAGGCGGCCGACGCGGCGGAGGAGGGGCTGGAGGCGGCCGACGGCAGTACCAGGCCGGCGATGACGGCGACCGCGGCTCCCCACGCACTCACCAGTCGGGAGCTTCGGACACCGGTCGGGACGGCCGGGCAGGTCTGGGGAGCCGCTGCGGGGGGCGCGGAGCGTCTTCGGGGGGTGAGGAAGGAGAGCGGGCGCAACGGACGTTCCTTCCGTGCGGGGGGCGGGGGGAGTTCGTGCTGCGGCGCGGTGGTTCGGGGTGTGGGGACAGGCATGCATGGGAGCGCTCCCAATCACTGGTTCATGAAGCCAGCGCGTACAGCACGTGTCAATATCCCGCGCATACTTCGTCTGGACGCGACGTCGGCCGAACCGTGGGACTGGGCCTGTCGGAAGACGACTCGACCGGCCGTCGACCGGCGCCCGGGCCGGCTCCAAGCACCACCTGATCGTCGACCGGAACGGAACCCCACTCGTCATCGGGCTCACCGGCGGCAACCGACACGACGTCACCCAGCTCCTGCGCCTGCTCGACGCGGTCCCGCCGATTCGGGAAGCTCGGATACGCCCCCGCCGCAAGCCCCGGCGTTCGTATGCGGACCGGGGCTACGACTTCGACGAGTACCGCCGCCTGCTGTGGACGCGGGGCATCAAGCCGTTGATCGCCCGACGCGGCGTCACCCACGGCTCCGGACCGGGCAAGGTGCGCTGGGTCGTCGAGCGCGCCTTCGCCCGGCTCCACCAGTGCAAACGGCTCCGCACCCGCTACGAGCGACGCGCCGATCCCCATCAGGGCCGCTCGAACTGGAGCGGCTTCCACGGGGAAGGCGGCCTGGCTGTCGGTCGGGCCGCCTTCACCCTTGGCTGCCGGGCGGAGCGTCGGGGTGGTGGTCGTGGACACCCTTCCGGGGACGCTGCGTGAGCTGGTGCTGTCGTCACGGCAGGGGTGGGGAGAACGGATCGAGCCCTCTCGAGCCAGGCTCACGGAGCGTCGGCGAACTCGACACGTGGCCGGCATGAGTCCTGAAAAACCTGGGGCACGCTGCCCGAACACGCGACTCGCCGTGGGGAGGGAAACCGCATCTGACCTGCGTGAGCGCAGTTCAGCCGGTGTAACCCGGTCCGGTGAAGACGGCGCGGACGCATCCGTCGGTCTTTTCCTTGAACATGTCGTAGCCTTCCACGGCCTGGTCGAGGGGCATGGTGTGGGTGGCCAGGTGTGCGGTGGCGAGTTCTCCTTTGGCCATGCGGTCCAGGAGCATGGGGATGTACCGCTGGCCGTGCTGCTGCGAGGCGTGCAGGGTGAGGCCCTTGTTGAGGACCGCGCCGAGGGGGAACTTGTCCACCATCCCGGCGAACACCCCCAGGACGAACACGGTGCCGCCCTTGCGGCAGGCGTGGATGGCCTGGCGCACGGCGGTGGGCCGGTCGGTCTGGAGGCGCAGTTGCTGTTTGACCTGGTCGTACAGGTACATCGGTCCGTGGCTGTGGGCTTCCATCCCGACCGCTTCGATGCACACGTCGGGTCCGCGGCCGCCGGTGCGTTCGCGTAGTTCCGCGGCGATGTCGGTGGTGGTGTAGTTCAGCGTCTCGGCGCCGACGTACCGCTCGGTCATCGCCAGCCGCTCCGGAAGGCGGTCGATGGAGATCACCCGTTCGGCACCCAGCAGGATCGCGGCCCGTGCCGCCATCTGGCCCACGGCGCCGCAACCCCAGACCGCGACGACGTCGCCCGGCTTGACGCCGCCGAGGTCGGCGCCCATCCAGCCGGTCGGCACGGCGTCCGAGGCGAACAGGGCGCTGGTGTCGTCGACCCCGTCGGGCACGGGGAAGGCCCCGTAGTCGGCGAAGGGGACGCGCACGTACTCCGCGTGGCTGCCGCGCAGAGCACCCGTGACGCGGGAGTAGCCGAAGGCGCCACTGGTCTCGTAGCCGAACAGGGCCTGGCCGATGCCGGGGTAGGGGTTGCTGTTGTCGCACAGCGACCACAGGTCGTTGGCGCAGTACCAGCAGCGCCCGCAGCCGATGAAGGAGGCGACGACGACCCGGTCGCCGACCTTGTGGCGCCGTACCGCGCTCCCGGTCTCCACGACCTCGCCGAGGAACTCGTGGCCGATGACGTCACCGGCCCGCATCGCGGGGATGTACCCGCCGATCAGGTGCAGGTCGGATCCGCACGTCGTGCCGGCGACGAGCCGGACGATGACGTCCTGGTCGTTGAGGAGTTCCGGGTCGGGCACCTGCTCGACGGACAGCTTGTTCACCCCTTGCCAGCACAGCGCCTTCACAGCACTCCCTCCCCGCCCGAGCGCCGGGTGACCAGGTCGATGGCCTTGCCGGCCGGGGTGTCCCTCGTGGTGGGGGAAGCGTCCGGCAGCATGACCTCGCCCGTCTCCAGGAGCGCCTTCGCCTCGCGCAGGGCGGTCCGCACCTCCTGACGGGGGTCCTTGCCGGCCAGGCGCCCCGGAAGGGAGGCCGCCACGGGGGACGGGGCGTCCTTCAGCCGTACCGCCAGTTCCGTGCCCCGGTCTCCCGGCGCGGGCCGTACCCGCGCCTCCAGCCGGTCGGCCATCCGGTCCAGGGGCTCGGGCAGCGTGCCGCCGGGCATGACGTCCGTCGGCGCGCGGTTGACCGTGACGGTCAACCACCGGGCGGCGGACTTCTCGCCGGGAGCCGTTCGCGACCGGGCCCGGCGGGCGGCGACCCTCGTGCAGACGACGGCAGCCGCCACGAGCGCAGGCTTGACGTATTTCACCGAGCGCCTCCTTCGTAGGAACGTGTGGCTCTGGTGGGTCCCCTCATCAGTGCCCCTCCCATGCGGAGGAAAACGATGACGCGCCGGAGAGAGCACCCCCAAAGGTGGCAGACCGGGCGTTCCCCGTACTGGCCCGTGCGCGCCGGGAGGGGCGTGTCTCCCCGCGCGCGGAGTGCCACTGTGGGGCGTACGACACGCGGGAGCGCGCCGGGCGTGCCGATGCCCGCCGGTACGGTCCCGTCGGTCGTTCGCGCAGGGGACGGGTCGGGTGCGCCTGTCCCCGGGGTGGCGCGCCCCGGGTCACCTGGCGATGGTCCAGGCGCTCGCGCACAGTGCCGCCGCGGTGAGGAGCGAGGCGACGCTCGCGCGCAGGAGGCGCTGTCGCAGCCGCGTGTAGCGCGCGGTGTATTCGCCGCGCAGTTCGACGCAGCGGTCGGCGATCGTCCGCAGGACCTTCTTCGACAGCTCGATGCGGTCCTCGGCGTAGAGGCGGGCGACCTCCTCGTGCTGGGCGGTGGTCAGCCACGGCATGCGGCGTGCGAACGCTTCGCCCTGCTCGCGGGCGTTGAGCAGCTCCGCCTGGGCCAGGAGGTAGCCCTCGACGCGGTTGATGCCCTCGGCCGTCTCGCGGCGCGTCGCCGAGGTGGCCCTCATCACCGCTCCTCCTCGCCGCCCCGCGCGGCGGTCCCCTTCTCGGGCTCGAACACGTCGCGGCGACCGCCCGTCTCCTTCGCCCTG